>JAFGUB010000024.1 GCA_016938735.1 Campylobacterales bacterium
CGCGGCTTGGCTCCTTCACAATCTGTAATGCTTACATGTAAGCATTGTAATGACAAAATAGTTCCTTTGGCTTTTTATTTACCGTTTATTTAAAGTAGCCTGTCCCCTTTTCTACAAAGTAGCCTGTCCCCTTTTCTACTTTTCTAAGCGGCAGCGACTTGTTAGGCGCCCCATTGGATATTGCTTAATTGAAAACTTGATAGATACGGAACTGCATTTAGCCATTTGCCTTCTATATTTGCTGTTGCGCCTTGGAGAAACATAAAAAATAATAACAAATTGCCATTTAGCGTATCTGTAAAAACCCACTTTAATGCAGGGTTAGCTTGCCTTTGTTGGGAGTTCACGAAACCAACTGGTTGATTGTCATAATATAAAAAACCTTTGCCTAATATAAATACAGCGTCAATTGCTTCGCTAGGAGTATTTATTCTTGTTTGATCGTCTGTAGGTAATGGCGGGTACACAATATTTAGATTGGAATATGTTGAAGATATCCATCCGTGAACAATACTCATATGGGCTGGGCCATCATAGGCAATAACAAAATTTAGTATGCTCGGCGGTATATACCCGGCACTAAAACTAGATACAGAACTTTGTTTAAGTTTTTTTGCATTATAAGCAGCATTTGCTGCATTGCTAAATTCCGCTTGAGTAAGTACCGATTTCACTTCAATAGTCGCAATAACAGATTCAATTAGGAAACCGCTAATGCCGCCACCAAAGTCTAACTTTGGGTAGGTTCTCTTATAGATTACGATGTCGTATTGATTTCTTGATTGGCCAGGTTTTGAGTTTGAGTCAATAATTTCACCTGTACCAATTGCCACATTAGATGGAAGATGGTTTTCAAGGTACTCTTTTATAAATGCTTCTCTGGGTGTTCCTTTATGTAGTGGGTGCCCAGAGTTTGCAGGAATTTTACTGATCGCAAGCAATGTCTGCTCAACAGAATCCATATGACTTTTTAACATTTAATATCTCCATGTGATTTCGCCTAACGTTTGAAATGAACCAATAAATTGCCCGCAGGGTAATTTATTGGTTCCACTGACTTGTTAAATTTCATCTGCCCGCCATTTTTAATATATCTTTTGCATCTGAATAAAAATAGATTGCGTTGCTTCAACTTGTGTTTTTGCCTTAAATAATAATTCTTCTGATAAATTAGCGTAAGCTGGGTATTGTCCTTGAAAAAATGAAAAAATGAAAAAATGGAAAAAATGGGGACAGGCAACATAACGCCCCCCCCAGTCCCTTACAAGGCATCACTTCCCAAAATTCTACGAAAAATCGCCTAAAACCCTTACATGTAACACTACTTGTAAGAAAAAACTACCCCACCGTCTTCCACGAAATAAACGCCCAGTTAAACGGTTTGGGATGACGTGACTCTTTGGCAATCACTTTGTCGTAGTAGTGGCGGGCTTTGTGTTCTTGCTCATCATCAAGCGCGCCGAGGCTCCAGCGTAGCGAGGTGACAAACTCCTCTTCGCTCTGCACGGCAATACTGCCGCGTTCGGTTTCGATGTAATCGACTCTGGGCAGGTAGCCTTTTTGGTAGAGAATGAGCGGAATGTACCAGTAGTCGGGTTTGGGGATGATGCTCTTGCCGATGAAATCCAAAATCTCCATGTCCACATAGCTGCCGCCCACTTTGTAGGTGAGGTAGCACGCTTTACGGGCGTGCACACTCATTTTGCTCAGCGCGGCTTCAAGATCGTGCACCTCCATGGAGCGCGAAGCGATGACGATGTCGGCTTTGGGCAGGGCGCTCCAGTCGTCATCCCAGCTTACATGTAAGGTCTCGATATTCTCGATCCCCATCTGCTTTGCGTGGATATGCAGCTGATCCAGCATCCCCTGCGCGTAGTCGATGGCGATCACTTTTTTGACCTTCTTGGCCAGTGCGAGCGCGAGCGTACCGGGGCCGCAGCCGATGTCTAGCACCGTATCATCAGGAGAGAACTCCATTTTTGACAAAAAGGTCTCCACATAGGGGCTGCGGATCATGCGCGGTGCCATTTCGGGCGCTTTGGCGCTCCAGTCATCGGCACTTTTGCCTTTAAAGTCCGTGGCACCCTTGTGCTCTTTGTACATGGTTGCAAAATCGATGGGTTCTAAAAACATGGCTACTCTTTGTAATCTGTATTCACGCCAAAAAAGAGCGGATACTCGATCTTGCCCTCAAGGCGTATCTTTTGAATGATCTGTTGTGCTTTGGTCGAGGTTAGAAACTCCAGCAGCTTCAGCGAGGCCTCATAGCGTTTGGCGTCTCTTCTGGGGGCGACGGCGGCGAGATAGGGGCGCCGCAGCGCAGCGTCGTCACGGTAAAAGCCGACGATCCCCCGTGCGTGCTCTTTGTGCTGCAAAAAAGGGATCACGCCAAAGAGCGTGTAGCCCTGATGGTGCACGACCTGCTCTAAAAAGCCGTTTTGTTTATCTACGAACACGGTTTTTGGATGGAAATTGTAGCGCTCTTTGAGCGCATTGTAGACCTCAAAGCTCCCGCCGCTGGCATGAACGATCAATGCGGTTCCCGATGATTCGATCTTTTGCAGCGCCTGAGGTAGGGTGTCTGCGGGCAGAATCCCTGCGGGGTTGGCGGCGACGCCTACGAGCATCTGGGCGTTGCGTGCCCACGGGGTGAGCCGCTCAAAGAGTCCATCAGCAACCAGATCGCTGATGGTGTCGCTAGAGTGCATGGTGATCAGATCGACCCTGTGTGTTCGCACGTAGCGCTCCAGTTGCGTTTTGTTGCCGCTGATGGCAATTTCCGTCTTGATGCCGTGCGTTTGCTCAAACGCCGCAGCCACCTCCTGCCACATGCCGCTGCTCACCATTCCCCCGATGACGGCTACTTTGAGCACCTCTTCTTTGGCCTGCAAGGTACAGGCCAGTATGAGCACGATCGCTAGCAGCGCCCGACTCAAAACCGATACCCCAAAGCGGCGAAGTACTCGCGCCCCGCCATAGGATAGGCTCTGTCATAGCGCACCACTGCGTCGGTGAGGTTTTTTACCCCGATCTCGGCACTCAGCGCGGCAATCGGCGTGTAGATCACCTTGGCATCGAAGGTCGCAAAGTCGGGGTTGGTGACATAGCTGCCATCCATTTTGTTCTCATACGCGCCGCTGCGGTATCTGGCATTGGCATAAAGGCTCACGCCGCCGCCCACGTCCCCTTTGACGAACGCGAAGAGCTGATGTTTGGGAACATCGACGATTTTGATCTCATCGTCTTTGGTGTTGTCGATGGAGATATGGGTGTAGTTGCCGCCGATTGTGAGTGTATCGGTACTGTAGGCGAGTTCGACTTCCGCGCCGATGTGATCGAAGGTGCCTACGTTTTGGTTCTGTTTGAGCGAGCTGTTTTGATCCCAAGGCACGCTTTGGATGGCATCTTTAAGGTGGCTAAAAAAGAGGTTGACGCCGCTTTGAAGTGCGCCGTCTTGGCGTGCGTAGCCCACTTCGTAGTGATCGGCGATCTCGTTTTTGAGCGCCACGTTGGGCACGGCGGTGCCCAGGCGTCTGGAGTAGCGCTCTTTCATGCTGGGCATGTGGGTCTTTTGCGCCGCGCTCAGACGCAGTTTGGAGTGCTCATCTACGCTATAGATGAGGGCGGCCTGAGGGGTGATGGAGCTGTGGGTTTTAAGATCGAGCATATCGAGGTTGGCTTTGTTGGTATCGAAGATCTTCTCACCGCTTTGCTGATCGAAGCTAAGACCCGCAAGCAGCTCCAGCGCGTGCGTGATCTGCCAGCGATCCTCCGCTCCGAGTGAGAGGGTGCGGTCGCTGTACTCTTCAGTGAGGGTTTCATCGCTGCTTGTTTTGGAGATGTCGTAGCCCTTGTGCTCATCTTTTTTGTAGTTCAGCGCCACGCTTACGAAGTGTGCGCCTAGCTCCGCGCCGAGCTCTAGCCGCGTACCGTAGCTGTGGTCGTCGTAGCGGCTTTTGAAGCTAAAGCCCTTGGGCGAAAAGGTGCTGTAGGTGTCGTCGCCGTAGGAGTAGAGCGAGTTTTTGATGGTGTCGTAGTAGAGCAGCGTCTTGAGGTAGAAGGCGTCGAAGTTCTTCTGTCCTACAATAGAAAAAGTCTCTTTATCCCAGTAGGGCCAATCCCAATATTTGTTGGAGGCATAAGCGGTATCGGTGACCGGCGGCTGCTCTTTGACCCCTTGCTGGTTGGCATAGGAGAGGGCGATTTCGCTTTGATCGTCCGCCATGTATCCAAGCTTGAGGCTCATCTTTTTGTCTTCATTCTCGCTGCGCAGACGCTCCCCTTTTGGCTGTGAGGGGGTCGGGTCATAGTCGTCGCTGAGCCTGAAGTGATCTTGTTTGCTTGAGGCTGCGCCGAGTTGGGCATAAAAGCCATCCGTCATGGCGCCCAGATTGATCTGCTCAACATGCCGCGCCATTTTTGAGGCGCTATCAAGCACCAGCGTCCCTTTGACGTCCCCTTCGATAGCCTTGGTCGGTTTGCGCGAGACGATGTTTACCACGCCGCCAAGCGTATTGCCGCCGTAGACCACGCTAGAGTAGCCTTTGGCAAGATCGATCTTGGCGATATCGGCACCCAAAAAGCGGGCGTAGTCGAAGTTGCCGTCATAAGGCATATAGATCGGTATGCCGTCGATAAAGACGCCGATACGTCTGGCGTCAAACCCGCGAATATAGAGGGTCGATTCGGCGCGTCCGCCTTGCAGATCTTGGCTCACCCCGCTGATGTTGTCAAACGCTTCATTGACGCTGAGGCTTGTGTGTGTCGCGATATCCTCCGCGCTGATGGGGCGCTCAAGCATATTGAGTGCTTCGTTTTTTGAGACAATACTTACTTCACCGAGGGTAAAGCTCTGCGCCAGAAGGGATGAAGCGCCCAAAGAGAGCGCAATGACTGTTTTTTTCATTTTTTTCCTTTACATGTAATGATTTAAAAAGCCACGCGATAGGTCGCGCCGACGATACGCCCGATGTCGGGAAAGCCGTAAACCGATTCATAGTTGTCATCGGTGAGGTTGCGCGCATAGAGCATCGCTTTGTGCCGTAGCTGCAGGGCGTCAAACGCATAGGCGAGTGAGAAGTCGATATTGGTGTAGCCGCCCGCTTCGCCCGTGCCCGCCGCATTGACCGCTTCAAAGGTGTCGATGTAGGCTACCCCCGCGCTCGCCGTTATGCCCTCAAGCGTGTAGTTCAGTACGCCGTTGAGCGTCGATTGGGGGATGCGGTTATCCATCGTCTCATCGTCGTTGGTGTTGTAGCTGTAGGAGAGCTGATAGGAAAAACCATCATAAAGTCCCGCAACTGCCAGCTCCGCCCCCTGCTCAATCCAATCCTTGCCGTCATAGATGTTGATAAGGTCGGTCGGATCGTCCGGGTTTTTGCGCTGCGATACCACCACGGGCGAGTCTTTGACGCTGACGTAGTAGAGCGACAGACGCGGCTTGAGCCAGCTATAAAGCGCCGTATCCACGCCCGCTTCAAACTCCATGCGGTTGCTGCTGGGCAGCTCTGAGCCGTCTTGCGTCTCTACCTCAGGGGCGTTTTGGCTGCCAAGACGGCTGCGGCCATAGAGTGATACCCCCTCTAGGGCGTCCCATCTCGTCCCCAAAGCGGCGGCCATAACGGGATCGCGCGTCTCATCTTCCACCAGCACCTTGTTCTTGCCGATCTGCTCATAGCCTTTGTCGATACCCGTCTGATCGATGCGAAGCCCCGCGTCGATGCTAAGGCTGCCCTCATGCCACTCATCTTGCACAAAAGCGCCCGTCGTGCGCTCCTTGCGCTCCCATCCGACATAAAAGTACTCGCCTGTGGGGGTGTTCCAGAAGATCTGCTCCACTCCGGCGCGCAGCGTGTGGCTGCCGAGTTTGTGCGCATGATCAAATCGGATATGGTCAAACTTCTCTTTTTGCAGCTCTAGCTTGAAGGCCTGAGGCTTGCTCCATGAGCGTTGCTGCAGCTCCATGCGCACGTCACTGTGGGCATACTGTAGCGTGGTGACACCCTCACCCCAGTCATACGCCGCGCGTAGTGAAAACTCGCCGATTTTGATGGGGTCGTAGATCCATTTGGAATCTTCGACACCTGGTGAGGTGGAGCGCGAAAGCTCTTTGGAGCTATCTGTGATAAAGCCCTGAAGCTCCAGACTAAGCGCTCCAAAAAAGAGCCCCCCTTTGCCATAAAGCGACTTTTTCTCAAAGCCCCACTGATCATCCTCCTCTCTTTGGTCGTAATCGGCCAGCACGCTCAGGTAGCCAAAGTCACTCACGCCTCCGCCCATCACACTGCCGTGGCGGCGGTCATGGCTTTCGATCTGCAGCGCCGCCAAACCCTCAAGGGTTTTTGAGGGCGTTTTGGTTTCGATCACCAGATACCCCGCATCATCGCCGCCGAGCAGTCCGCCCGTGCCGTTTGGCAGCGGCCCCAGATTGAGCGTAGAGGAGTCGCGCACAATACGGATACGCTCAATCGTTTCCACCGGCAGTGTTGCCATGATGCGGCTGGTGACGTCACCGGGAATATAGACACCATCGATGATGATACCCAGTGAGCGGTTGCCCCGAACCTTGGCAAATGCCGGTGCCTTGCGCCCCTGACGCTGGATGAAGACGGAGCTGGCATACTGCAAGACGTCGTACACATCCGAGGGATTGAGCGCTTCGATGGTTTCGCGGGTGATCACCTCTTCAAGAATCGCGCCGCTGCGCGGCAGTGAAGTGGGACGATCGATGCCGATGCCCTCTGAACTAACGGTAATGGGCGTTTCACTGGTGCTGATCGGTTCAAGCGTCAGCTCTTCGGATGATAAAAGCACGGTGGCGGCCAAAAGAGAGAGCCGCAAAGCGGGTTTAATGGGATTCATAAAGTACTCCTGATAACTTGGGATAAATTTGGGTGGCAAAACGGCGTAGCATCGCCATGTTGGTTGTATGGTCGGTCGAGGCCGGTTTTAGAGCAATCTGAACATCGCCCAACGCCTTGTAAATCTGTTCTATCTGCTCAATACAACGCGCTTCACTCCCCATGATCGCGTTGTCGAAAAACTTCTGTCCGTCAAAAAAGGCGTTGCGCTCGCGCAAAAGCGCTTCGTAGGCTTGAACGTCAAAGGTCGGCTGTTTTTGCTCGGCCTGAGCGGCGCGCATACATTTGACAAAATGATCAATCGCGGGGAGTGCGGCGTACTGCGCCTCTTGAGTGGTATCGGCCACGTAAAAGACGCGCATCACCACCATCTTCGGATCGTGCCCGGCGATCATGCGGTAGAACTTTTTGGCCTGGGCGCACTCCTCGATGCTTGCGCCTTGGGACATCAAAAGTCCGTAACCGTGGGTAGCGGCAAAGTGGATCGTCTCTTCAGAAGCGAAGGTAGCAATATAAAAAGGGACTTCACGCTGCAGCGGCGGCGGCGTGAGCATGCATTGATTGATCTGCACAAAGCACCCCTGATAATCGTTACCCCTTACATGTAAGAGCCGATCAATCGCCTCGACGCTCTCGAACATCACGCTTCTAAGCTCCTCCTTGTTGCAGACGAAATGGCGCGTATCGGGGGCAAACCCACCCTTGGCAAAGCCCGCATCAATACGTCCGCCGCTAAGATTATCAAGCACGGCAATGCTCTCTGCCAGCCGCACGGGATGATAAAACGACGCCAAAAACCCCGCCGTACCCAGGCGGATGTTTTGGGTACGCGCTGCGGCGTACGCCATCATGCTCACAGGATCAGGAATGACACTAAAACTGTTGAAATGATGCTCTCCAAACCATGCACCCTCAAAACCGAGTTCATCGGCCAGCGCTACGAGTTCTAGCTGCTCTAACAGGCTTTGGGCAATGTCGCCGCCAAAGTGCTCGCTGAGGCAAAAAAGTCCAAAGCTCCTCACGCCTCAAACTCCCCTTTGATCTCGCTCCAGTAGTAGCGGCAGATCGGCTCCATCGTGGTACGGCGGTTAATCATACGGATGGAGAGTGCTTCAATCCACTCCCAGAACTCCTGCAGGTGCGCTTTGGGGAAGTGCTGCTCTTTGAGCGCTTTTTTGAACATCAAAAGCCAGATGTCGCGGGCGTTTTCGTCGATGCTCACCTTGAAGTGGCGTGAGCGCAGATGCGGTTCGCCGTGCACCGACGTGAAGGTCGCGCCGCCGCCAAGCGCCTCGACAAAGAAGTCCGCACTTTTGTGTACCGCTGCTTTAAACGCCTCATCATTGGCGGGGAAAAGATCGCCTACTTTGGTTTTGCGCAGCAGATCGTGGTGATAGACGACGAGTGCGCGAATGCGCTCTTCGCCGAGGGCTTCGAAGATCCGCTTTGAGGGAAAGGGCACTTCGGGGTAGATAAAGTCGATCATCGCATCCACCACGCGTACCTCTTCGCCGCCGAAGCGGTTGGTCATGGGGGTGGGTTTTTGCTCGCTCATTTGGGTAAACATTTTGGGCATACCGCTTTGGCAACTTTGGTGTTCTTCGGGTTTCATTCTCTCTCCTTTTATTTACAGATGTGGGCCCAAAAGCCGCTCTCGTCGTTGATAATTTCAAACCATGAAGGGTTGGTCTGTTTTAAAATATCCGGCAACGCTTCACGCATACGAACAGAGCGCTCTTTAAAGCTTTTGTTCCAATCGGGGTTGCGTTCAAGCATGGTATTTACGATCCGCTCTCTGAGCTCTGCATTGCCGAATCCTCCGCCCACAAAGGCACGTCCGCCCTTGCGCAACACACGCACGATCTCGCTGTAGGCCTGCTTTTGATTCTCCCAAAAAGGGGATGATCCTCGACTGATCACCAGATCCATCGAGCAAGAGGCCAGCGGGATGTGGTGAATGTCCCCTTGCAAAAAGCGGCTGCGCTGAGCGATGCGCTCTTCATACACGTAGCTCTGCGCGAGCTGCAGCATGTGCGGACTCTGATCAAAAAACATTACATGTACGCCGCTGATCTGTGCAACGGCGCGTCCGAGCGCTCCCGTACCGCAGCCGGCGTCCAGACAGTCGCCGTCAAATATCTGGGTCTCTTGCACGATTTACGACGCAATGACCGGATAGATGGGCGCAAATACCTCCCGCACGATGGCATCAAATCCCGATGGATCGCGCGCTCCTTTATGTTCATTGTGCATCATCATATTCATTTTTTCTCCTTGATATCAAATTTTATATAACGCTTTACATGTAACAACGATCACTCCCCCTTTTGTAGGCTAAAGAGCACCGGAACGGTGATGTTGAGCACTTTGCCCTGTGGGGGCGGTTCAAAGGGGGCGGCCTCTTGCAAGGTCGCCACGGCACGCTCATCAAGCGTGTGATGGCCGGCGGAGTGCAGAACCTCGATGGCCCCGACACTGCCATCAGCATGTACGCTAAAGCGTAACTGTGTCGATCCTTCAAGCCCCAGACGCCGCGCCATCATGGGGTAACGCAGACACGACTGAATCTTTGCACGCAAGCGTGCGAGATAGCTCTGCTCGGCTTCGCGCTGTTGTGATGACAGCGTACTTTGCGGCGGCTCTGCGGCGGTTTGGATTGGCGCTTGGGCGCTTTGGTGGGTCGGCTCTTGAGGCATCTGCGGCGCGCTCTCGGGTTCGATCTACGGCGCAGGGTCGGGTATAGGCTGCGGTTTGGGTAGGGGTTTTGGCGCAGGTTTTGGCGCAGGTTTTGGCTGAGGTTTGGGTTCTGGTTTGGGTTCTGGTTTGGGTTCTGGTTTGGGCTGCGGTGCGGCGGGTGCGGGTGCGGGTTTTGGCTCGACGATATCGATCATGGCCATTTGCGGGGCTTTGATGCCCTGCGGTCTGGACGGCTCTGAGTGCATCAGCGCCCCCGCCAGCGCGGCGTGAAGGGTCGTCGTAGCCGCTAATGCGGCCAGAGAGCGTCGCTTCATCGCGGCTCCTCCTGCTGGGTTTGGATGGCAAATTTGCCGATATCGGCACCTTTACAACGGTCAATCGCCTTGACGACGTGCTCAAAAGGGGTTTTGGCGTCGCTGCGGAGGATCACGCCAAGCGCGCGCACCGAAGCATTAAGCTCGCTTAAGCGCTCCTGTAGCGCCGCTTCATCGACCTCAAGGTCGCCTAGGTGATAGCGCCCGTTTTGCTCGATCGTGATGACCGTCGGCTTTTGGATATCGTTGCTTGGATGGTGCGCCGAACTTTTGGGTAGTGAGATGGGAATCTTGCCCTGAGCCACAAAGGTGGCCGTCGCCATGAAGATCACCAAAATCACCAGCACGATATCCACGAACGGGGTCATGTTGATCTCGCTGATCTCTTGATGCGCTTCATGCAGCTTCATGACGCTTCCGCCTCGCGCATCAGCATCAGCATGCGCATACGGCGTACGAAGTAGTTGTAGGCGATCACGCTGGGGATCGCCACAAAGAGCCCCGCCGCCGTAGCCACCAGCGCCTCAGAGATCCCGCCCATCACCGCCTCTACGCCGAATCCCGCGCCCGCGCCTAAGGTATGAAAGGCATCGATGACACCCAGCACCGTACCGAATAGCCCGATAAATGGGGCGTTGTTGCCAAAGGTGGCCAAAATCCCCAGTCGCTTCTCAAGCAGCAGCCGAAGCGCGGCTTCGTGCATCTGATGCGCTTCACGCTCAAGGGCGCGAAAGGCCAAAGCCCGCTCACTCATCACAAAAACCGAAACCACGCTCATCATCAACAGCACCCAAAGCACGGGATCGACGCCGATGATGGCGATTGTGAGCAGTTTCTCAGTGAGCATCGTGTGGCTCCTTGTGATAAGGAAAGAAGAACGCCTCGAAACGCGCCTGCTCATCCTCTTGCAACAGTCCGGGATAAAACTGTCCCATCAGCCATCGAATACCCACGAGCCGCATAAAGGAAGGGGGACGGCTGATGTAATTAAAAGGGCGCGAAGGTACACTCATCACCCGCCCCTCACGCACGGCGCGAAGGCTCTTCCAGCGCGGATCGTCCTTTACATGTAAGGCAAACTCCCTCTCCATCGCCACGATCACGTCGGGATCGGCGGCAAGTACGCTTTCAAGACTCACCTTCTCCATCCCAAAGCCCGAACTCATCGTACAGCGCATCGCATTTTTGGCCCCCGCAAAGACGAAGGGCTGAATATGAAACGATCCGTCGCACTCTGTAGAAAGCCCGTCAGAACCCTGTGCAAAGTAGTAGCGCACTTCGGGATACTTGCTGATCCTTTGCGCGTAGGTCTCCAGCAGCCGCAAGCTCTCTTTGGTGTAGTCGATCAGTTCCATTGCGCGCGCCGTGTTGCGCGTCAGCGTGCCCAGAAGACGAAACTGGGTGATCAGATCGCTTAGATCGCGGTTGTTGACCAGCAGCACGGGAATGCCCAGAGCACCGATCTTTGCAAGCAGCTTGTCTGAGCCCACTTTACCGCCCCACATGAGGATGACGTCGGGTTTGATCTGTGCGAGCAGTTCGAGATTGGCGCTCTGGCCTTGACCGAAGTAGCCGCCTGCGACGCTCTTGTCAAACGCCGGTCCCACCCACGCTTTTTGATCGGGCTTGAAGGGCATATTGAGCGCCGCGACAAGCGCGGGATCAAAAGCCAACACGCTCAGGGTGAGCGGCGGATGGGTGGTGTAGATCGAACGCACTACATCGGGCACCTCCACGCTGCGGTTGAAATCATCCACCACGACCCGCCCGAAAAGGCTTACATATACGCAAAAAAGAGACAAAATCATCCGCATAACGAAACTCCTGTATGAACAGAGGGGATGCAGCACGAGCGCTTTTTGTGGCGGATCACCTCCGCTTCGACGCCGTACACGTCGCGCAGCATGGAGCTGTCGATCACCTCGTGCGGATCGCCCGAGGCGATGATACGGCCCTCATGCATGACCACGACGCGCGTAGAGATCATCAGCGCATGGTCGGGGTAGTGGGTGGTTTTCAAAAAGGTGTAGCCCTCTTTGGCCAAATGATCGATCATCCCCAGCAGCCGCATCTGATTGCCGTAATCCAGACCGTTGACCGGCTCGTCCATGATAAAGACCTTCACCTCCTGCGCGATGGCACGCCCAAGCAGCACCATCTGTTTTTGACCGCCGCTAAGCTGCCCGAAGGGGCGTTTGGCGAGCTCTGCAATGCCCACGCGACAGAGCGCTTCGTGTGCTATGGCGTAGTCTTTGGCCGAGGGGTGGGCAAAAAAGCCCATGCGCGATACGCGCCCCATCACCACCATCTCCTCTACGCTGTAGCCGAAGGGGACGTTGTGATACTGCGGAATGTACGCCACATGCGCCGCAATCTCGCGGTGGCGGTAGGTATACAGCGGCGCACCGTGCAAGCGGATGTCGCCTTTGCCTTCCAGCAGCCGCAGCATCAGGCGGATCAGCGTGCTTTTGCCGCAGCCGTTGGGGCCTAAAAGGCTCACCACTTCGCCGGGGTAGAGCTTCAGATCCACCCCGTGCAGCACGTCGCGTTTGGGGTAGGAAAACGAAAGATTCTTGACGTTATAAACAGGTGTTAATTCCATGCGGCCCTCGCATTTTTGAGTACGATGATAAAGACCGGAATCCCGATCAGTGAGGTTAAAATGCCGATGGGAATCTCCACGCTCAGCGCCAGACGCGACACCGAATCGGCCAGCAGCATAAACGCCGCGCCCATCAAAGCGCTCAGCGGCATTAAAAGCGTATGCGACGGCCCCGCCGCCATCCGTACGATATGCGGAATAATCAACCCGACCCAGCCGATAATGCCCGCCATCACCACGCACAGCGACGAAGCGAGTGTAGCGAGCACGATGGCGATCAGACGCATTTGGGTCACGTCGATCCCAAGCGCCTTGGCCTCTTCGTCTCCCAGACTCAGCAGATCGAAGTATTTGCCCATAAAGAGCAGTCCTAAAATACTCAGCCCCATCGGGATCGAGACCAGAGCGACCTCATCTAGCGCCGCCATCGAGAGCGAACCCATGAGCCAATAGACGATGGCGGGCAGGGTGCTGTAGGGGTCGGCTACGTATTTGACCACCGAGAGCAGCGCCGTAAAGAGCGAACCGCTGATCACTCCGCCGAGTACCAACATCACGCTAGAGCGGGAGTTGCTCACCATGGAGCCGACCATCACGGCAAAGCCGACCGCCGCAAAACCGAACACAAAGACCAAAAGCTGCACCATCCACCACTGCGTGCTCACAAGCATCCCCAGCGCCGCACCGAACGATGCCCCGCCAAGCACCCCCAAAATCCCCGGTGAGACGAGCGGATTGACAAACATCGCCTGAAACGCCGCGCCCGAGACGGAGAGCGCCGCGCCGATGAGTATGGCCAGCAAAATACGCGGCAGGCGGATCTGAATAATGATGTTCTCCAGCAGCGCGAAGCCCTCCTGTGCTTCACCGCCGAAGAGTTTGTAGTGCGCAAAAGCGAGTAAGGTTTCAGGCGCTATGGGGTACTGCCCCCAGCTTAAAGCCAGCAGTGCGCACAGCAGCAAAAGTGCCATGCCGCCGCCTAGATAGAGCCAGTATCGCATCAAAACTTCAGCCCCAGCGACCCAAACACCTGCAGCGGCGCTCCGGTTTGATAGGTCGAAGAGGTGCCGGTGGCGGCCAGCACGTTGTCTGCGGAGATGATGGTGGCGATATAGCGCTCGTTGGCGTTGTTGTTGGCGTTTTTGGCGCTGAAGTTGAGCCCGATCATCTTTCGCGGGTTCAGCGCGTAGAGCAGATAGTTCATCGGCGGAGAGGAGCCGAAGACGCGTACGGGTACGGGCGGTTCCTGAGCAAAAAGCGTTACATGTAAGGCCAGCAACACAGCGCACAGATGAGTGAAGAGACGCATGAATTTCCTTTTATATCATTATTGATATAACGTAGAGTCAAAAAAAAGCGCACCCGAAGGTACGCCGTGACTTATCGGACGATGTAGCCGTATTTGCGAAAGAGCGCCGCTGCGGCGCCTGAGTAGATAAACGCATAAAACGCCTCATACTCCGCATTGCCCTTGGCCGCTTTGAGCAGCACCGCGCCTTGGGCGATCGGGGTGTAGAGCGCGGGATCGACCATCACCCAATCTTTGCCTTCGACCTTGCTTTTAAGCGCGTCGCCGTGCAGGAGCGACGCCGCCGTGAGGCCGAAGTCGGCCGCGTTTTGGGTAAACGAGACCACCTGAGAGATGCTCTCGGCTTGCACCAGCTTCGCTGCAATCGCCTCATAAATGCCCGCTTTTTTAAACGCTTCGAGCGCCGCCGCACCGTAAGGGGCCGTTTTGGGGTTGGCGATGGCGATTTTATGCGCCGCTTCGCCCTTGAGCAGGCTTAAGCCGCCTGAGAGTTCCGTGCTCTTTTGCGCCAGCAGCACCAGCGCACCTTGGGCGTAGATTTTTGGTTTGGAGAGCGTAAAACCCCCTTCAAAGAGCGCCGTAGGAAACTTCATATCCGCGCTCATAAACATCCCAAACGGGGCCCCGTTTTTGATCTGCGCGGTGAACTTGCCGCTGCTGCCGAGGTTGACCGTGACTTTGGTTTGCGGGTGGCTCTTGGCAAACTCCGCTTTAAGCTCTTCAATGACGTAGCTTAGATTGGCCGCCGCCGCCACGTTGATTTCGCCCGCTAAAAGGCCCATACATGTAACGATAATACCTAAAACTATTTTTTTCACCTTATGCTCCTTTTTGATGCAATTGCATACTTTGTTTGTATAGCTTGAGCGACGAAGCCGCTAGAATCAGCGCCAAAATATAGCGCAGTACCTCAAGGTCGACCGCTTCTAAAAGCAATCTCCCCAAACCCGCCCCCAAAATCGAACCGATCGCCATCCAAACGATAAGCTCACTATTTAAAGCGACGCTTTTAAACGATCTTTTTTTGTAGTAGCGCCATAAGCCCACGCTGACTGTCGGCAGACTGATGAGCAGGCTGAGTGTTCCGGCGGTCTTGATGTCGATACCATAAAGGAGCATCAGCGTCGGAATAATCAGCTCTCCGCCGGCGATACCGAGCATACTGCTAAAAATGCCGATCACCACCCCAGCCAAAACCCCTAAAAACGATTGAATCAGCAAACTTTGACTCAGCGGAGCCGATGCTTGGCTGTGACCTGCTACGATCACCAAAGCGATCAGCGCAAGCAAAATAGCCACCAAGCGATCAAACTTGTGTGCCTCGATTCGCGTTGAGAGCGTTGCTCCGTAAAAAGCGCCCGCAAGTGATCCGCAAAGCAAAGTTGCCACAATCCCGATATAGGGCAAAAGCAGATCAACCGACTCAAATCGAAACCACAGCGCCGCACAGACCGTCACCAATGAAATGAGCAGATTGACGACCACGGCGTCTAGTGCTATAAGCCCAAAAAGCAAGATCAGCACGGGCAGACGAAACTCTGCGCCGCCAAGCCCCATGAGCCCACCCAGAACGCCGATTATAGCGCCCCAAAACAGTGCTTTCATGTGCGCTCCTTTTTCATTTGGCGATCATTACGTCGCGTGCTTACACCATTCCTACTATGACACTTGAGGCTTTGACGATGGCATAGACTTCATACCCTTTTTTGATCATCAGCTCATCGCACGAGTCGTTGGTGATGATGGCGTTCATCGTCGCATCGCCAAATAAGAGCTTCACCTCAGCATTGACCGCCCCTTTGATCACCTCCTCTACGCTTACATGTAAGACATTGCGCGCGCTGATACGCTCGGGCTTGGTTTTGGCCAGAATGAGTGAACTTGACTTAATCAGCGCGTAGGCTGGGTCACCGATCTTCATCTGCAGGCGCTCGACCGATTCGTTGGTGATGGTGGAGACGATCTGCTGCGATCCGATAGAGAGGACGACCTCCGTCTGTACCGCTCCGCTCTTGAGTGAAGCGATGGTGCCGTAGAGGGTGTTTCGGGCTGAAGTTAACATGACGATCCTTTGTTTCCATTTTGATATAACGAATATGCTTATGCAGGCTTTGTTCCAAAAAAAGCGCGACATTTTCGTTGTGTTTGCAATGATATAACGAAAATGTTGGCAAAAAGCTAAAGGGGAGGTTTATAGGTAAGGCAACTAGATCACGCTAGAGTAAGCCGGAACACGCACATAAAGAAAGCAAGACGACAACAAGTGTGACTTCACCGTACCAGCTTGTCATAGTCCGTATGGGTTCCGATCCAAAACCATAGCAGCCCTTCTTCAATCTCAACCGCAAGCACGCGATAGTAGATACCGACTCTTGCAGACCAGTATTTATCTATTTTTTTGAAATGTAACGATGGATGTTTCGGGTTTTCTTTGAGTAGTTCAAAATTTTTGTCGACCAAAGCTTGAATATTTCGCGGTAAGCGATCGTACGCCTGCCAGAACGACGGAACCGTGAAATGGTTCATACGGATCGGTATTTCCCGCTTTTAAAATCCATGATTGCCTGTGTTGCAAGATCATCTAATGTTCCGTTTTGACCGTCTTTTTCGATTTGAGCGTCCCACTTCTTGGATTCATAATCCAAAAACCAAGCACGTAAGGCAATATAATCCTTTTCCGGTAACTTTTTGATCTCTTCTTCTATCTTCATCAATGTGGACATATTCACTCCTGTTACTGTGATGGGAAAGCAAACTTCATCATGCATTGTAGCGCATCTTATTTTCTCAACCCATAGCCGTCCTCCGACCCTACACCCCCACAATCACATGCCGCGTTTCGATCAGTGCATACGCGCTCATCCCTACCGCTAGCCCTTCCAGTGCCTTCGTCGCACCGACGATGTTGACCCCTTCGCCGATAGAGAGCACCACTTCCGCGCTCTCATCACAGCGCTCGATAGAGGCAATGGTGCCTTCAAACACGTTACATGTAAGCGCCCCTGCACTCTTTGAGAGAATCACGTCGCTGGATTTGATGATGGCGTAGGCGTCGCTGCCAACCGTCAGCCCCATTGAATGAATCGATGCCAAAGTGATGTCGGCGCGGATCAAGGCGTTACATGTAAGCCTAAGCTCAATCATGCCGCGCAGGCCGTGAATCTCTATGGATTCAACCTTGGCATGCAGTTGATTGCGTGCGCTGGTGGTGAGAAAAGTGCGAGAGAGAATGCGTGCTAGACGCTGCGGATCATCTCCTGCTTCGGCGAAGCGCTCGATGAATTGACGGTGCAGCTCCTCAAAGCGACGAAAGGTCTCAATCAACTCATGGGCATGTGCGGTCAGCACCGAACCCCCGCCCCCTTTGCCGCCGGTCGATTTTTCGATGATGGGGTGATCGGCCAGACGGTTCATCTCGGTGATGCGCTCCCACGCGGCCTTGTAGCTCATCTTCATCGCTTTGGCGGCGGCGTGGATGGAGCCGGTACGTTTAATCTGCTGCAACAGT
This sequence comes from Campylobacterales bacterium, assembly GCA_016938735.1. Classification (GTDB taxonomy): domain Bacteria; phylum Campylobacterota; class Campylobacteria; order Campylobacterales; family Sulfurimonadaceae; genus JAFGUB01. The sequence continues at coordinate 17,291 of JAFGUB010000024.1, forward strand.
TCAATCCGCCCGCTGCCCAAAAAGTTCTCCCCCTCTTTGGTGAGCCAAAAACGTCCGTCGATTTTCATAAGCGTTCCCTATTCGGTTGATGGCGTGATTATAACACTATCATCGCAAGCGCCACGGTGCTGCTTTAAGGATAAAAAACTACCATATCGTTATATCTCAACTCATACTACGAGAACGCTTCTTGCATGAAGTAGGCTAAAAGGAGCCGTATGAATACGCTACGTGGCATCGTGAGTACCGTGCATCACGCGGGGGCATTGTGCAAGGTCGATATCACGGTTGATGCGTCGCCTCTGAGCGCGCTGATCGTCGATGACGCCTTTGCCTTACATGTAAACGACGCCGTGATGATCCACTTCAAGGAGACCGAGGTGATGCTCGCCACCCCCGAGTCACGCGTAAGTGCGCAAAACGCCTTTATCGGCGAGGTGCGCGCTATCGAGCGCGGCGAGATGGTGAGCGAAGTCTCCTTTGATTTTCACGGTTTTGACGTGCGCTCCATCATCACCACCGCGTCGCTCGATAGCCTACATGTAAGCATCAGCAAGCCCTTTTTGTGGTTTGTCAAAGCCAACGAACTGACGCTGCAAAAGGGTGATGATGAACGCTGATTTTATCAATACGATGGCGCTCACCTTCAAGCTCGCCGCGCTCACCACGGCGCTGCTGCTCCCTCTTGGCATCGCGCTGGGCTACGCGCTCGCCTTTTCCAAAATGCGTTTTAAGATGGTACTTGAAGCCGTCGTCTCCATGCCGCTGGTGCTGCCGCCGAGTGTGCTGGGATTTTATTTTTTGATCTTTTTTAGCCCCAACAGCAGCTTTGGCGCTTTTTTATTAGAGCAGTTTGATCTGCGGCTGGTTTTTAGCTTTGAGGGTTTGGTGCTCGCCTCGATGCTCTTTAGCCTCCCGTTTATGGTGCATCCCATCCAGAGCGGTTTCGCCGCCCTGCCCTCCAACCTGCGCGAAGCCTCGTTTACGCTGGGCAAAGGCACCTTCGCTACGCTGTGGCATGTGCTGCTTCCCTCCATCCGCCCCGCCCTGCTCACGGGCATCGTCATCAGCTTTGCGCACACTGTGGGGGAGTTTGGGGTGGTGCTGATGATGGGCGGCAATATCCCGAATGAGACGCGCGTAGCGAGCATCGCCATCTACGATGAGGTCGAAGCACTCAACTACGATCTGGCCAACCAATATGCCCTCACACTCTTTCTCATCTCGTTTGCGATTTTACTTTTTGTTTACGGGATCAACCGCCGCTTTTTAAAGGCCGAACTGTGAACCGCGTCATGATTTCCAAACACCTTAGCGGTGCATCGGGAGGCTTCGAGCTCTCAGTCGATCTGGAGCTTCAAAGCGGCAAGATCCACACCCTTTTTGGCCGTAGCGGCGAGGGCAAAAGCTCGCTGCTGCGTATGATCGCAGGGCTGCTGCAGCCAGATTCCGGGCGCATCGTCATTGATGGCGAGGTGTGGTTTGACAGCGCAGCGGGGATCAACCTGCCGCCGCAGCAGCGGCGCGTGGGCTTTGTGTTTCAAGACTACGCGCTCTTTCCCCATATGAGCGTAGAGCAAAACCTACGCTTTGCACTAGATGATCCCAGACACAAAGAGCCTGTCGATGAGCTCTTACATGTAACGGAGCTTTGGGCGCTTCGGACCAAAAAACCGCACGAACTCTCAGGCGGACAGCGTCAGCGTGTCGCACTCGCGCGCGCGCTGATCCGCAAACCCAAAATTTTGCTGCTTGATGAACCGCTCAGTGCCCTTGATCACGCCATGAGACTCAAACTGCAAGAGGAGCTGCTGCGGCTGCAAGAGCGCTTCAACGCCACCGCCTTGCTGGTCAGCCATGATATTGGCGAAGTGTACAAACTCTCGCATCACGTCTTCGAGGTCGCCCACGGCGCGCTCAGGCGTAGCGGCAGCGCTCACGAGGTCTTTGCCACGCAGCGACTTAGCGGCAAATTCCGCTTCAGCGGGGAAGTGCTCTGCATCGAAAAGAGCGACATTCTTTATGTGGTGAACGTACTGGTAGGGCATGACGTAGTGCGCGTGGTAGCCAATGCACGGGAGATAGAAGGCTTACATGTAGGCCAAAAAGTGCTGCTCAGCTCCAAAGCGTTTAATCCACTCATCGTGTCTTTGGAGTAAAATAGAGCGATTCCATTACAAAGGCAGACGCGATGCCCCAGCCAGATATCACCCTTGATGCCCTTCACCTCGAAGACTTGCGCAACGACCGCCACCCCTCCGCATTTGACGTCGCACCGAATTACACCCTGATGATCTTACGACTGCCGCACTTTGACAAAACCCTTACAATTGAATCGACGGGCTTTGTCATCACCCAGACTCAAACGTGGCGTTACGACGGAGAGCACAATACATTTGAGATGCTAAGCGAACGCTTTGAGACGATGCACCGTCTGCTGGATCGTGACGTCGATACCCTGCTGGTGGAGTTCGACGCCTTTCGCAGCCGCGTCGTGGAGCTCGAAGCCACTCTTTATGCCCCCAAAGAGGGTGGAAAATTCATGCACCGCTGGCTCGCGCTCAAACACGACCTGCTGCGTATCGAACAGTTGCTGCTGCGTGCAGGTGAGACCGTCGAACGACTGATCTTGCACTACCGTAACGACGCAACCTTTCCTTACAGCCGCTACAGCGACCTGCACGAACACCTCGTGCGCATCGAGCGCTCGGCATCACTGCAGCTTTCAAAACTCGACTCACTCTATCACTTCCACAACGCCCGCACCACCGAAAAGATGAACCGTATGATCTACCTACTCACCATCCTCTCAGCCATCATCATGCCGCTCAACCTCATCGTGGGCTTTTTCGGGATGAACACCACCGCCCTGCCCTTCGCGCAGACGCCGCAGGGCACCCTCTACGCTTCGGGGCTCTTACTAAGCACTCTGGTACTCAGTATTGCACTTTTGCTGTGGGTGCGGCAGCGTTACATGTAAGCCCTAGAAAGACCCCTTATTGCCCCTCGTACATCTGCGGAAACGCCATAATCGGCAGATACATCGGATCGTAGTTGTCGCCCTCTTCATCAATTAAGGTGAGCACCTTGCCGACATGCCATAAAATCGACTCTTCTTCATGATACGGTCGATCTGTGATCAACTCACCGAAGGTGTAGGGCGTACCGTCGATGTGCGTGAAACCCTCTTCGCCTTCGCGGTAGTAGCGGTAGGTAAAGAGCGGCGTACCGAAGTAGTCTTTGCCTTTGGTGAAGCGCTGCGTGGCAACTACCTTGCGGTACCCTTTGGCACCGCCAAGCGACTCAGCCTCGGTGGGATAAAGCAGCGGTGCTTGGATAAAGCCCTCGCCGGTGAGATACCCTTTTTTGGCCGTAAATTCACGCATGAGTTCGAGTCGTTTACTCTGAATCTGCTTGAGCTCGCTTGAGGTCGCAAACGTCAGGGCGGGAAAATTGTCGCTGTATCCGTTTGCCTTGGTGATCGTCTGGGTCAAATAAGCTTCCATCGATGAGGGCATATCGCCATAAAGCGACGCGCCGACAACGTGGTTGAGAAACTTGCGGTATTCGCCGACTTTGGCATCGCGGTTGATCGGGTCACCACGGTGCGCACTGCCTGCAGTCTGCGTAGACGCGGCAGATCGGTTGCGCTCGTAACCCAGATAGTCCATCTCTCTCCATCCTAAATCGCCCGCAAATTTACGCGAAAACGACCAGACGGTATCGATGGTGTTGCCCGTGCCGGAGTTGAACTGCTCAGGCTCAAAGCCGTAGCGCGAACTGTGGCATCCCACACACTGCATCAGCTCTTCGGGTTTTTGGGCACGCAGCTCTCCCTGCGCATCTTCGATCCATGCCGAAAGCCACCATCCTGCCCCGCTGTCGATCCACGCCTCTTTTTCATTGTAATACAGCGGTGCATTTTCATCTTTGGAATAAGGTTCGGTCGGATAGTGCATCTCCCATTTGTACATGTAACGAATCTCCTTTACATGTAAAGACCTTGTACCCGGAAATTTCGACGTCGTGCCATCGGCTTCGACATCCACATAGTGCAGCGGATGGGCAAATTCGGTCTTAAGCGGGTAAAGCCCGCGCTGTAACGGCTCATCACTCGCCAGCCCCAGATACGTCGTGGCGTTATTCTCGATGCGGTCTTGAATGGCCTGCTCCAGCAGTTCCAGATTGGCTTTGTAGATTTCAAGGCTAAAACTGCCGTTTTGATCTTTCATAAACTTCTCACCCATGCGGATATAGACCCCGCTCACACTGCCGGTATGGGGTGTAAAGATACCGTAAGGCATAAAGTTAAGTGCGCGCCAGCCCGTGTTGTGCCCCTTTACATCGATGAAGAGTGCTTCATCGGAGTATTGCGTGCGCACAAAACCATCCTCATCGGCAGGAAGTGCAGCGGGGTTGAGCGCTGGAAAAAGGCGAAACGAATCATCCAGCACATTGCTGTTGCTGCGCGTTTTACTACCCTGCTTTTTGGCGTACGCCACGCTCCAGTTATCGCTTTGGACATAACTTTTCATATCCCACTTTGAATCGTCAATTCCCGTAGCGGCAAACGCCTCATCGAGTTTGTGCGGATAGAGGGTGTTCTCCCAAGGGTTGATGTTGGGCGAGACGCTAAAACGATCGGCAGGGCCAAAGGCGTATTCGGTCTGAAGATTGCCAATCAATGTATCTAAACCTGCTTGTGGCGTGGTGTTGCCCAGCATCTTGATCGCAGGCGCGTTGGAGTGGCAAAACAGGCAAGCGTTTTGGGTGCCGAAGCTGGTTTCGATGTAGCACTGCGCCGGAATATTGGCATAGGGGTTTTCAAAAAGCGTACGCCCTCGAAATTCACCGATCATCGGAGCTTCTTGGACTGCCGAAGCGCTTGAGCTACCGTCAGAACTTGAAGCAGTACCTGAATCGGAACCGTTGCAACCAAAAAAGAGCAATCCACTGACAAAAACTAGGAGAAAAACAGGATACATGTAAGAACCTTTAAATAAAAAAGCGTTTGTGCTTAGATTGAGGCATAAGCCCCACAAGGGGAGGCTTATTTAAGACCGGGCATTCCGCCGATGTAACCAAAGTTGGCATCAAACGGATCGACCACAGTTTTGAGTGATGTAACCAGATCAGCAGGCATGGTTTTGAGGTAGTCACCGTGGTGCTGGCTGTTGCTCATGATATAAGCATGACCGTCCATATTGTCCACTACTTGCAGACCGGTAGATTCTCCGCCCACAGTCACCGAAGCGATACGAGAGAGCTTCTGGCTGTCGATGTTGTACGCCCATACATAGTTGTTGACGTGGGTACCGCTGTCCTCACCGATGAAGAGGGTGCGCATCTTCTCAGAGTAGGCTACGTTGTCGGTGTTCGCAACTTTATCGACGTGACATGTGTTGCCGTTCGCATCAGCAGCAATCTCTTGACCCAAAAGCGCTGCAGGAACATGCATGGAGACAGGAACGTATTCAGAATTGATAGCATTGCCGTCAGTGTCACTTTGACCACCTTCCAGCTTGATCTCATAAGTACCGCCGCAGTTGTTTTTGGCAATTTGGATGTGATCGACAGGGAAAGAGTCATCTTTTTTCATGCCTTTATCGATGTAGGACATCGCCATGTAAGCAATCTTGTCTTTATTGTTGATAGCGACACCTTCCATTTTGTTGAACTCAGTCGTTGCACCTTTGAGTGCGGCCAAACGGCGTGGCTCAAGGAACGCAGCGACAGTCTCCATACCAGATTTGAGCTTCAGATACTCTACGCCAGTGTGACCCGCTTTGATCGCAGTATAACCGGCTGTGCTTGTACCATTGGTCACATCGGCAGGTGTGACATAATCGAAGATATCTTCAAAAGTGTACTGGTTTGCCCAGCCCTCTACTTCAGCTTGTGTTGCATGACCCAATTTGATCCATGTCAACGTTGCAGCGCCGCCATCAGTGGCACCTGAGGCAGAAGTTTGGTTCCATTTGGCGGCATATAGTGTACCGGCAGAAAGATCGCTCTCTTTGTCCGCTACGAACATCGCCATGAGCACGTTGGTGCCGTCATCGCCGTACATCGCTGTCTTCTTGTCTCCAAAGACCATAGGCATCTCCCATGTACCTTTACCCATGGCGTAACGCTTGTGTACTTCATACGATCCGTCTTTTTTAACGACGACTTCTTGTGGGTACCCGTAGTGGTACATATTGGCTGTTTTAGAGCCCTTGAAATAGACTTCGCTCATCGCTTTGAGTCCCGCTGCAGTTGTGGCAGATACTGCACCGCTTGCCGCAGTAAAATAGAGGTCATAATCCTCTTCGCCGCCAAGGTGGGTATTCCAAGGAGTTTGTGAACCAAAACAGAAGATCCATCCGCCATGTACCGAAGAGTGGTCGATGGGTTTTTGATCTTTTGCAGTCAGCTTGCCGTTTGCCGCATCTTGCTCGATGTCGGTCAGCAACATGTTCATCGGCATACGGCTGTACCAGCCCTCTTTTTTGTATGCAGCAGTTCCGTCGCTAAGGATGTTGTCGTACTCAAGATGAGAGACCAAGAAAAGCTTGCCTTCTACTTTCAACAGTGAGTTGGCATCAGGTGTTTCGGCAATGACAGGCTGACCCATAGGATCCATGATCGGCGTCATATCGTGGTGATAGAGCTGACCCGCTGCATGAGGATTAGAGCCTACTTTGTCTTTAACGCCAAAAAGTTTGTTGTACTCAAGCGCATACTCGGTATACGAAGTGTCGGTGGTGTACACGCGCACTTTAGCCTCGGAGTAGCTGCGTGCCATGTCTGCCTGCGTTTTAGGCGCTTCCATACCGATAAACTCTATCTTGGTCGCTTTGACCCCTTTAGAGCTGCTGTCGCTGTCGTCACAGCCCGAAAAACCTACCGCCAGTGCAGCTACCGCTGCGAATGAGAGCCAACCTTTGCTCATGTTTATCCTTCTTGCGTTTTTTTTGAAATTCCATCACAGGATGATTGGATAACGCAATGGTACATTCGAGCTATTGCGAAGCCGTTACGATTACATCCCAATTTCGTCTCATTTTGGACACATATAGGTTACATACAAGCGCTCATGGTGAACCAATAATAAAAAATCGCGAATGTATTTTTGTTACCATTTTGTAACCTTATGGTATGGCTGACGTAACATGAAAAACCTACACTTTTGCCGAATCTTAAACTACATGGAGTACATCATGGCATTTACCAAAAACATGTCGGTCATCGCACTGAGCGCAGCGACGGCTGCTCTGTTAACACTTTCAGGCTGCGGTGGCGGCGGTGGCGGTGGCAGCGACACCAGCTCTTCTTCATCTTCTTCGGTTTCTAGCAGCAGCTCGAGTTCAAGCTCAAGCACAGGCATCAAAAAAGAGGTTACCCTCACAGGTGACATCACTTCCGACATGACCCTCACTGCCGACACCAACTGGATCCTTGACGGTCTTGTCGTCGTGAAAGCGGGCGCCACCCTCACGATCGAGCCAGGCACTACCATTGCAGGTATGGATGGAACCGGTGACAGCACCTCATACATGATCATCGACAAA
>JAFGUB010000025.1 GCA_016938735.1 Campylobacterales bacterium
GGCAGAGGCAGAGGCAGAGGCAGAGGCAGAGGCAGAGGCAGAGGCAGAGGCAGAGGCAGAGGCAGAGGCAGAGGCAGAGGCAGAGGGGCTCGCCACACCGTTCGTCCGCGCTTTGGGCATTAGTGATGATGATAGCGAGCCAACGCCCCAAGAGCGCCGCAGGCTCAAAGGAATGAGAAAAAAGCGTCCGTTATTAAAGACGCCGCTGCTTATAGTTCCCTTTTCGGAACAGCTAACCCCACTGTCCCTATACAGTAGCGATGGTGCTTACCGCGAAACTTTGCTGCAAACAGCAAAGAAAATTGCGGCAAAGATGACGATGACACTTGCCAAGCAGCAGCGCCCCGCGGAGACAGGGAACCTTCATATGCGCCGTGCGGCGCGCATGGTGGCGTCTAAGACGCCGTTATATGCCCGCAAGATGGCGGCCGCAGGTTCAAATCAGGTTGAAATGACGCTGTTATTGGACATATCAGGTTCAATGACAGACAATCGCGGCAAGTTGCGAGAAGCGGCGGTGGTTTGCGCATATTGCGCCCAGTGTTTGGGCGTTACCATAAAGACCTATGCGTTCTCAACCGTTGGGGTTAGGAGCGTGGATAAAATCTTAGACAATCTGGTTGGAGCGAGACTTCAAGACGCTCATATTGGGGAGCTGCTGTCAAACAAGTTCATTCCAGTCCCCACCATTTATAACTGTGGGCGCACCCCTATCGAGGTGGACGCGTTTGCGGCGGTTATAGGGAGCCGCGTTCCGATGTCCCAAAACCTTGACCATACAGCAATACGCTTTGTTCGCAGGGGGGTTGAGGCGTCCCCTTGCAAATATAAAGGGGTTGTTGTCATATCAGACGGCCTCCCGTTTGGCGCGTCCCGCGCAATCGGACAAAACGAACAGGGCTGGGACAGCCCTGACGCCGAATATGACCTTTTGAAAAAAGAGGTTCGGTTGTTGGAGAGCGCCACGCCGAGCGTTGTCGGGGTAGGGTTCGGAGATGACAATGTGCGAGAATTTTATAAAAAACACATTGTCGGGAAACAAAAAGCTTCGTTAATTGTTGACGAAGTTATGAAGCTGATGTTAGAGTTGCTGTCTAAAAGGGAAAACAGATGAATATCGATGAATACAAGCCGCAACGCTATGCGGAGCAGGAAGTCTGCTACGCCCTGAAACACAACAAGCACCTTCTGCTTGTGGGGGAGACGGGCAGCGGTAAGACGGCGTCCGTAATGCGCGTTGCTCGCGCACTGGATTGGCCGTGTGCGCGGTTGAATATGGACGGTGGCCTTGTTCGGGAGGACTTGATAGGCCGCTTCACCCTCCGCGCAGGGCAGAACGGAGAGACCGTCTCTGTGTTCGAGGAGGGTTTGCTGCTCCGTGCATTGCGTGAGGGACACATTTTAATCCTTGACGAAGTGAACGCCGCTGCCCCCGAGTTGCTGTTCTTGTTCCAAAACCTTCTCGAGGAGGGCGGCCAGTTTGTGCTGTCGGATACAGGGGAGCGTATTACACCGCATGAGCGGTTCCGCATATTCGGCACGATGAACCCGCCTATATCGGACAGCGGCACCGTATATGCAGGCGTTCGCGAACTCTCCCCCGCCTTCAAAAATAGGTGGGACAGGATAATCTATGTTGGCTACCCCAGCCAAGCGGCCGAGCTTGAGATTTTGAAGGGGCGATATGGCGCTGACGCCGTGTTCACACCGCAGCACCTCGCGACAATGCAGCAAGTGTGCGCATTTGCAGCGAAGTGGCGCGCGCTGTATAAGGCAGGGATGGCGACAACACCTTTTACCATACGGGACACAATCCGTATGTTTGAGGACATTTGCCAGCCCGTTTCAACATTTGCGAAAGCGATTGAAGGGTGCTTTATTAACCGCCTAACGGCGGAGGAGTTGGCTACACCTTCAATTAAGCAGCTTTGCGCACAGCTGAAGGAGGGGGTCAATGTTGTTTAACTATACCATGGCTCCCATCAAAGAGGGTGCGCCTGAAATTGTGGGGGCGGTGTTTACAAACTGCCCTATAAGCGCTGTTGGGAAGCGCTTAAAGTTTATCCCCTTGGTAATTCCGCCTAAAGAAAAGGAGGATTATTATTTAAAAACATGCTACGCGCCAACCGCATTATCGCCTGCGGAGTTTGTCCTCGCACAACCGTGGGTTGTGGACGAACTCAAAAACGTGTTGGGCGTAGTGATTGACACGACAAAGACAGTCGCTGTGTTTGAGGAGCGCACGATTGCCTCTGACGCAATCCGCTACCTGCCCGTTTATTTGAAGGTAAAGAAGGGGGCAAGACGGGTAGTTGCTTTATTGGAGGCGGTGCCTTACAACAAAGACGATGTTGTTCCACCGCCTGCACCGCCGAAACTCCCCTCTAAAGCTAATGGGGAGTTGAAAAGCGGGTTTAATCAGGGGTTGCCCAAAAGGGCAGCTTGAACTTTAACAAGAAAGGAAAACGATGATGAGAAACCCCTTCCATAAAAAAGACAAAGCGGACACCCTCGCTTCCACAGCCGCCCCCACTTGGTCAGTTGAGGCCGAGTGGTCAACGCTGGATATTGCGGTCGCCAATGAGCAGCGGCTGCGGGAGGAAGCGGAGAAGCGTCTTGAGGAGTTCTACTCTGCTCAAGAAGCGCTCCGCTCTGCAAGCGCCAGAGCAACCGAGGCTTATGAGAGCCTCCGCAAGGCGCAGACTGAAACCGAAGCTGCACTCTCCGAGTTCCGCGAGGAGACGCGGGCGGCATTGAAAACCGCCCCTGAAGCAGGGCAAGAGCTTGCAGCAGAGCTTGCGCCCGAGACTGAAACGCATGACGAGGCCGCCGAGAAAGAACTCGCTGCCGCAATCACAAAAGCGATTGAAGGAGAAACAAATGCAAAATGAGACAATGAAAGAAATCGGCGGCCTTTTAATTCGGCTCGGCGAGCTGCTTCAGCAGGGGACAGCCCTCACCACGCCTGCGCCTGCGCCTGCGCCTGCGCCTGCCACCAATGACAGCGCGGCGTTCTTGCGCAGCTTGCTCTCACCCTCACTTGCGCCGACTTATATCGAGAACATGGTGCAGTCTCTGGAGCGGGCGCCTCGCCCGCTGACGAAAGAGGAGATTGAGGAGGGGGCAACGATTATCAATGACCCCGACTGCCCCGCTAAAATGCGTGGGGCAATCAGCTATAATATGTTCGTGCTGGCAGGGTGGGTGCCGAACACAGCATTGAGCAAGCCCGCTCTCAATGAGCTGTTGGGATATTTTGACGCATTTTTTATCCCGCGTCATGTCCAGAAGGACATTATCACGCGGGGCGCGCAATTCCCTTCGGTTGGGGTCGGCGCATATAAAGAGCTTGCGCAGAAGCTCTCCAAGCACATGAGTTCGATGCGGGAGCTTCAGCAAGTGGCTCGTGCGGAGATTGCAAAGTGGGGGAGTGAGGAAGCGCCCGAGACAGAGACAGAGACAGAGACAGAGACAGAGACAGAGACAGAGACAGAGACAGAGACAGAGACAGAGAC
>JAFGUB010000026.1 GCA_016938735.1 Campylobacterales bacterium
GCACTGTTGAAGCCGTTTGAACCGCTCAGGCTGAGTGCGAAAAGCAGCGCAGAGCCGCTGGTGCGCCGACTTGAAGCGATCATGGACGGTGCCAACCGTTCAGAGGAGCTGATGCTCATCTCCAGCCGTCAGATCGACGCCGTCTCCAAAGCGCTGCGCGAGATCGAAGAGGCAAGCGCCCCTTTGCAAACGCAGGAGCTGGAGCTCTTCTCGTTTCATCTTAACCGCGCTTTACATGTAATGGCTTCGATTACCCGACCGTTTGAGAATGACGAGATGCTGGATCGGATGTTTGGCTCTTTTTGTCTGGGCAAATAGTGCGCACGCTTGCCATCGATCTGGGGCTTAAACGCATTGGAGTGGCCTATTCGCCGGATGGATCAATTGTGACGCCGCTTCCGGCCATCATCCGTCGTAACCGCGATCAGGCCGCTGCCGAGCTCTCCGCGCTCATTGCGCAGTGGCAGGTGCAGCGCGTGGTGGTGGGGATTCCTATGGCTCAGCAGAGCGAGGATGAGATGCGCCGTCGGGTGGCTCACTTTATGGGGCTGGTCGCGTTTGGCGGGGAGATCTGTTATGAAGATGAGAGCGAGAGTTCGCTGGAGGCCGAAGCGCTACTGCGCGGCGAGATGCGCTACCGCCGCGACGGGCGGATCGACTCGATGGCCGCGATGGTGATTTTGAAGCGCTTTTTGAAGATTTAGAGCAGACCGAAAAAGCGGGCGGCTTCCTCTTCATCGTCGTTTAGCCGTTCGATCGCGTAGTCGCTATCGCTTTGCATGATCTGCCCGATGCGCTCTTTGCACCATGCGAAGAGCACCTCTCTAGCGTGTCCGCGGTCGCGCAGAAAGCCCAGACCGCTAAACTGATAGGGGGCTTCGATTTCGATGCACAGCAGCACCCCTTCGCAGACCGATTCGAGGTATTCGGTCATCTCCCGATAGGTGATGCCAAACTCCGTAGCGTGCCAGCCGATCTCTTCAAGCGCCTTATCGGAAAAATCGGCGATACCGTCAGCCGTGGTGTCGTCGTAGTCGGCTTTGGGAAAGTTATAAGCGATGATCTGGCTCCATGCGCCCGAAGCGCGGATCAGCACGCGCGCCGCATCTTCGATGACAAGGTAGCTGCTGCCAAAGAGCCGCTCGAAGAGAGAAGCCGCAGATGCAGAGGCCAATCCGAGTGGCTGTGGCGGTAGTGCGCCTTGAAAGATATAAAGAGCATCGTTTTCAAAGGGTGCGTAGTGGATGGTTCCCTCAATCGTAATGGCAAAGGTTTTGGCGCTGTTGATGGCATGCAGTAGCTCAGGTTTGGAGACAACAATCACTTCGTGCTGAAGGTTGAATTTTTTCATCATTTGTAAACGGCCCTCAGGTGGTGGAATGAACAGAAGCGGATTGTACACGATTTGTTTGTGTCCAGACTTGAATACGCGCAATAGTTGGGAGTAAAAAGGGAGAATTTAAAGAGAGTATCACTTACCTCACGCACATTGAAGCTCGAGCTCCCCAAAGTAGGTCAGGTAAGGGATAGATAGCGGTTTTATCGCTTATGATACGGCGAAATGTAACGCATTGCGTCTTAAATTTTGTCTACTTTTTGCACAATGACTCCGAAGATGTTCGCAATGATTGGGTTAAGGGCTTTTGCGGGTTACATAAAGTATAATACGCCAAATTTTTTGCGCCCATGCGCAGCATAAGGGATTGTGATGGCACTCAACGTCTATTACGACAAAGACTGTAATATCGAACTTATCAAAAGTAAAAAAGTGGCCATGATCGGCTTTGGAAGCCAAGGGCATGCACATGCGGAAAATCTCCGCGACAGTGGCGTTGAGGTGGTCATCGGTCTACGCGAAGCCGGATCAAGCTGGAAAAAAGCCGAAGCCAAAGGCTTCAAGGTACTCAGCGTTGCCGAAGCGAGCGCTGCGGCGGATGTGGTGATGATCTTGTTGCCTGATGAGAGTCAGGCGGAGATCTACAGCAAAGAGATCGCGCCAAACCTCAAAAGCGGTGCTACCATCGCTTTTGGTCACGGTTTTAACATCCACTACGGACGCGTCAAACCCGCAAGCGATATCAACGTGATGATGGTTGCCCCTAAAGCACCCGGCCACACCGTACGCAGCGAATTTGTTAAAGGCGGAGGGATTCCCGATCTGATCGCGATTCATGCCGATCCCAGCGGCAACACCAAAGAGCTTGCCCTTTCGTACGCTTCGGCCATCGGCGGCGGACGCACCGGCATCATCGAAACGACCTTCAAAGACGAGACCGAAACAGACCTGTTTGGCGAGCAAGCAGTCCTTTGCGGCGGTGTGAGCGCCCTGATCCAAGCCGGATTCGAAACGCTCGTAGAGGCGGGTTATCCTGAAGAGATGGCCTACTTCGAATGTCTGCACGAGATGAAGCTGATCGTCGATCTGATCTTTGAAGGCGGTATCAAAGATATGCGTTACTCCATCTCCAACACCGCAGAGTACGGCGATATGGTCAGCGGTCCGCGCGTCATCAACGAGAGCTCCAAAGCGGCCATGAAAGAGATCCTCAAAGAGATCCAAAACGGCAAATTCGCCAAAGATTTCATTCTTGAAGGCCAAAGTGGCTATCCGCGCATGAATGCAGAGCGCAAAAACCTTGCCGCCCACCCTGTAGAGGTGACCGGTGAGCGTCTGCGTGATATGATGCCGTGGATCAAAAAGAATAAAATCGTCGATCAAAACAGAAACTAATTCACTCTTGGATACGGCTTGCCGTATCCTCCCGAAACCTCTTTTTTCTTTCTATTTTGACCTCTTTCAAGGGGAATTCTTTTTCCCTGTGTATAATCGGGCATCTCTTTACATGTAGGAATAATGACGAAACGTAGACAGACCAAAAAAAATCCTTCAGCTCCGCTTTTAATTCGTTATCTCTCCTTTGGTGCCATTGGTATTCTCATCCTAGCATTGGTAGGGTTGGCCGGTTATTACGCCGGATATGAATGGGGCAAAGAGGAAGCAAAAGCGCAAATGGCTCAAGAGCAAGAGCGCACCAAAAAGCTGATCGAAGAGCTGCAAAACGCAGCTGAACTAAAAGCGCAAAAGAGCCGCAGCGAGCGCTTGAGCGAGCTGCTCAAAACGCATGAAGAGGCGGTGGCACCGAAGCAACAAGAGGTGATGGCGACCCACGAGTATGACAATGTCCCTCCCGAAGGGCCAAAGCGTGAGCCGTCAAAAAAAGCCAAAACGCTGCCAAAGCTGGCAATCATCATTGATGACGTCGCGTTTGCACATGATGTGGCGGCGATTAAGGCACTCAAAATTCCCTTAACGATGTCTTTTTTACCGCCTAATGAACGGCATCCCGATTCTGCACAGCTTGCGCAAAGGGAGTCCTTTTATATGCTCCATCTACCGCTCGAAGCGATGCGATTTAGTGCAGAAGAGCGCCACACTCTTTATGTTAAGGATAGCCAGCAACGCATCAGCGAGCGGATTGCCCAGTTGCGCACACTCTTTCCCAAAGCTACTTATGTGAATAACCACACCGGCAGCCGCTTTACCGCCAACGAAGTTGCAATGAACCGTTTGGTATTTGCTTTGCGCCAACATAAGATGCACTTTATCGATAGCCGTACGACCGCCGAGACGAAAGTTCCTAAGGTGATGCACAACTTCAATCTTCCCTATATTGGAAGGGATGTCTTTTTAGACCATGTCGCCAATGTCTCCGAGATCAAAAAACAGATCCGTCGCGCGGTTGAGATCGCCAAACAAAGCGGCAGTGCAATTGCCATAGGCCACCCTAGAAAAGAGACCTTGCAGGCGCTTCGAGACTCTTCTGCGATGTTGCGCGAGGTTGAATTGGTACGAATCGACGATTACATGTAAGCAAAACGATGACAGATTGACATAAAATCTCCAAGCTTCACTCCAAACGTTATAATTGGGTTCAAAAACTACGGAGTAGTTATGTATTACAGGCTTCAAGAGCAAATCGAGCCGTTGATGGCGCTGAAGCGCTACCCCGAGACACTGGAGGCGGAGGGGAATGCTGCTTTACTGCATCGTCCGATGGTGAGCATCATTGGCAGCCGAAGCCCTAACCCGTATACTAGGTCGTTTACGCATCAATTAGCCGCCGCTCTTGCTAAGGCGGGTCTGGTGGTGGTCAGTGGCGCTGCGATGGGGGTGGACGCGATTGCCCATACGGGTGCGGGGGCGTCGCAGACCATCGCGGTGTTGCCCTGCGGTATCGATGTGGATTATCCCGTAATCAACCGTAACGTATTGCATCAGATCCGCAAAGAGGGGCTCTGTTTGAGCCAGTTTGAGCGCGGTTTCAAGGCAACCCCTTGGAGTTTTGTCGTGCGTAATGAGATCGTGGTGGCTTTGGGTGAAGTGCTGATTGTGACGCAGGCCGATCTGAACAGCGGCAGCATGAGAAGCGTCGCCTACGCGCAGCGGATGGGCAAGAAGATCTATGTCTTGCCGCATCGCCTGCATGAGAGCGAAGGAACCAACATGCTCCTCGCCTACGGGCAGGCGGAAGCGATTTTTGATATTGATGCCTTTGTAGCGTCATTTGGCGTCAAGGGATGCGGTACAGATACGCTTGAGGATGATTTTTTAAACTTTTGTATGAAGATGCCCACTTATGAAGAGGCTACTATACGCTATGGACATCGCCTATTTGAAGCGGAGCTAGAAGGAGTCGTTGAAATCCATAACGGTAGGGTTCTCATCGCAACGCGCTAAGCGTTCATTTCAAAACGGTTGCGGCCGTTCGCTTTGGCGCGGTAAAGGGCGTCGTCGGCTTTTTTGATCAAGGCGTGTTTGTCCATATCACTATGAAACGAGGCCATACCGATGCTACATGTAAGCGATCGATGCTCATCGATCGTAACCGTGCGCGCCGCTTCTAGCATTTTTGATGCAATGGTCGGAAGATGCGTTTGATCCGTATGGACCAGTAGCATGATAAACTCCTCTCCGCCCCAGCGCGCGAAGAGATCCTCTTTGCGCACCTGCTTGGAGAGTGCGGCGGCGAAGGATCGTAAAACGGCGTCACCGGTGTCGTGCCCGTAGGTATCATTGATCGACTTGAAGTGATCAAGATCGAAGAGCATGATGCTCAAAGGGGTACCATGACGCCTAGAGAGCGACATCTGCTCCTCAAGACGGTCCTCGAATTTTCTGCGGTTGGCAACGCCGGTGAGTAGGTCGTAAAAGGCAAAACGCTCGTAGGTTTTGGAGCGTAGATAGAGATCGGTCATATCAAAGAGGGTTACGACATAGTAGATTTGATCAAGCGTATAGCTTTGAATCTGAACCCGAAAGCGGTGATGGGCCGCTCTGGAGTTGCGTATGACGACATTGCGCTCTTCGTTCGGCAGCGCCATAAGCAGGGTGATCCAGTGCTGATGCGACTGGGGCACGAAGCTCTCCTCTTCTTGGATGAAGGTCGATTCGAACGCGTCGTACTCCAGTAAAAACTCCTCAAGGGTCTCCACTTCAAAAAAGTGCAAAAAACGGCTGTTGGCGAGCATGATGCCCTCATCGGAGAAGACGGCGAGCATCTCCTCTTGGGCATTGAGAATCGCTTGAATGTGACGAAGCTGTTGGTGTAGCATCTGCTTGGACTGCTCATAGGCGTAGCTTTTGCCGATGAGCTTGAGATAGAGTCCCAACCGATGCTCAATGCGAGAAAGCGGCAGCGGTAGTGTGAAGAGATCGATGTTCGTGAAGCGCTCTTGCAACGCCAAAGCGTGCTCACCCGATTTCATTGAGACTAAAATGGGGATCATCTGAAGTTCGCTTACCTCTTCGCAATAGTGCAAAATCCGCATCGCTTCATGAACTGAGCTTTCCAGCGACAAAAAGATAAAATCAACCTTGGTCTCATAAGCGATTTCGATCAGACTTTCGGCTTCTTCGGCTTGGATGAGACGCAGTTGTAAACGCTCAAAGAGCGCTTCAAGGGCTTTGTCGATCACGGAAGCTTCATTGTAGAGAAGTAAGGTTGGACGGAACGCTTCTAGGGCCGTATCATCAAATCGTTTGAGCATGAAGGCTCCTAAAGAATCAGCATCGCATCGCCGTAGCTGTAAAAACGGTAGCGCTCGGCGATGGCCTCGGCGTAGAGCGCGTGCATCGCTTCAATTCCCACAAAGGAGGCGACAAGCATCATCAGCGTCGATTCGGGCAGATGGAAGTTGGTGAGCAGATGGTTCACCCTTTGGGGCGGGTTGAGCGGATGCAAAAAGAGGTTGGCCTCGCCTGATGTCGCTTGGGTGCGGACGTAATATTCGATACTGCGCGTCGCAGTCGTTCCTATGGCAAGCAGGGGGCGGCTGGAGTCGATCAGTGCTTGCGCCTGCGGGCTGATGCAGAAGTGCTCGCTGTGCATCGGATGGTCGGTGATACGCTTACATGTAACGGGCTTGAAGGTGCCTGAGCCGACGTGAAGGGTTAAAAAAGCGTGGGCGCGGCGTGCGGTGATCGCTTCAAATTGTCTGTCTCCGAAGTGTAGCGAAGCGGTAGGCGCGGCCACCGCACCCTCGTGTTTGGCAAAAACGCTCTGGTAATCCACCGCGTCGGGTGCTTCGTCGGCTCTTTGGATATAGGGAGGAAGCGGGATGTGACCGATGCGCTCGATGATCCCCAGCAGCGCTTCAAAGCGTAGCGGCTCAGCCTTACATGTAACAAAACGCACCTCTCTGCTGCCGTCGTCAAGCAGACGCGTCACTTCGGCGTGCAGCTCCCCACTAAAGATCAATCGTGAACCCACACGCACACGTCCTTTGATATAGACGTTGGTGAGATAAGCATCCATTGGACGGTTGATCAGCAGCTCGATCGCGCCGCCGCTTGCTTTGGTACCGAAAAGACGCGCTTTGATCACCTTGGTGTCGTTGAAGATGAGTCCGACTTCCGGGGGCAAAAAGGTCTCCAACGCATCAAAACGGCTATGGGTAATGCGGCCTGTACTGCGTTCATACACGAGCAGACGGGCGTGCTCGCGCGGGATGCAGGGGTGGGTGGCGATCAGCTCTTGGGGCAGTTCATAGTGATAACTGCCGGTTTCAAGGGGGTCATTCATGAGGCGGCGGATTCATCCTCTTTCGGTTCTGCGGGGTTGACGGCTTTGACGATCAGGATCGAGATGCCGTAGAGGATGATCAGCGGCCCTGCCATCAACAGTTGGGTCAAGACGTCCGGCGGGGTGAGAAGCGCGGCGACGATAAAAATAATGACGATGGCGTAGCGGAAAAACTCGGTCATCTGGCGGTCATCAACCAGCCCCAGCAGCGCCAGAAAATAGGCGAATACGGGGAGTTCAAAAGCGATTCCGAAGCCAAACATGATTTTGGCAAAGAATCCGACGTAGTCTTCGATATTGATGAGCGGCGTGAACTTGAAGCTACCAAACGCAATCAAAAAATCAAATCCAAAGGGGGTGACGATGTAGTAGGCAAAGGCGACGCCGACGCCAAACATCACGCTGCCGCCGACGATAAAGGGGATGAGCATCTTCTTTTCATTGTCGTACAAGCCGGGGGCGACAAAGAGCCAGATTTGTGCCAGGATGATCGGCAGTGCCGCTAAAAGTCCGGTGAAAAAGGCGACTTTCAGCGCCACAAAAAAGGCTCCCCCGACCTGATTGGTCGTGACCATCCCTTCAGCGGCGATGGAGGAGATTTTGCCAACGGCCGTCAATGCGTCGTTGAGCGGGGCGACCATCCAGGCCAAGACGGGTTCATGGAAGTAAAATGCGACGAAAAACATCACGATAACGCTACCGACCGCGATGGCAAGACGCTTGCGCAGTTCGATCAGATGGGGTTTGAGATCTTCAAACATCAGTTATGTCCCTCATGTGATGGGGTATCGGACGGTTTTGGATTTTTTTTGAAGGTGACGACTTCAGGCGCGCTTGGGGCGGATGAGGGCGCTTTTGGGGCTTCTGGTTCGATCCGCGCTTCTTTTTTGAGCGCAGTGATTTCGGAGGTGACGTCATCTAAAGAACTCAGCCGCTCAAGCTCACTGCTGGCGGAGGTGAGCTCTTTTTTGTAGCTCTCCATTTCACTGCGCAATTCGCTTACATGTAACTCGCTCTCAAAGGTGCTTTTAGCACTGCTGACGGTGCGTTTAACGCTCCGAAAGAATTTGGCGATATCCATCATGGCACCGGGCAGTTTGTCCGGCCCCAAAAAGAGGATGGCGATAATCGCGATGATCAGAATCTCCGTAAAACCCATACCAAACATTGTCAATCCGTTTCAAAATAAATAGGGCAGATTCTAGCCAAAGAATGATTATGCGCCGATAAAAAGCGCCAGTTCGTCGCTGAGCAGATAGTCGGGGTTGTAGTAGCGTTGCGCGTTACATGTAAGCTTGCCTTCGCGCACCAGCAGTTCGGCGCGCGCGCGTTCATCGCTACTGAGTAGCTTTTGATCCACGCCTACGACGCTGCGCAGTCCCAAAAAGAGCTTTTCGCTGTGGAGTGCATCAGGTGTGATCCACTCAGTCTCGTGTGAGCGCGGATCGGCAATGTAGTGCTCAATATTTTGAGTGGGGTAGAAGCGACGATCATTCAAAAAACCCACCGCTCCGCTGCCGAGGCCGATGTAGTTGCGGTGCTCCCAGTAGCCCATGTTGTGTCTAGAACGGTAGCGACCGAAGTTGGAGATCTCATACTGCTTTAGCCCCGCAGATTCGATGGCGTGAAAGAGCTTGCGGGTGAGGCGCAGCTTCTCCTGCGCCCTCTCGGGTCGATCGGCAAAGGCGGTGTGCGCTTCGATGGTGAGTGCGTAGGCGCTGAGATGGTCGATCTCAAGCTCTAGCGCCTGATCCAGATCGCGCAGCAAGAGTGCGGCGCTGTCGCCTTGTACGCCGTAGATCAGATCCAGCGAGAGGTGCTCAAACCCCGCAGCACGGGCGTGGCGCAGGGCGGTTATGGCTTGAGAAGAGTTGTGGGCACGATGCAGCAGTCGCAGTTTGTCGGCATCGAAACTCTGTACGCCGAAGCTGAGCCGATTGACGCCAAGATCGCGCATCCCTTCGATCCATGCGGGGGTGGCGCTGTTGGGATTGGCTTCGGAGGTGATTTCGGCATCGGGGTGCAAAAAGGGGCGCAGACGCTCAAAAAGCGGGGCATAGAGGGCACTCTCGACGGTTGAAGGGGTGCCGCCGCCGATAAAGAGCGTTTGAATGCTCTGTGGTGTCGCGCCGAAGCGTTCAAGCTCAAACTCAAGCTGCCTCGGCAGTGCTTGCATGTAGGCTGCCCGGAGGGGAAATTTATCTACATAGGAGTGAAAAGCGCAGTAGGCGCACTTGGAGTCGCAAAAGGGGATGTGCAGATAAAGTAACATGGCGAATTATACAAATTTAATGGCCGCATCAGTATAATCACAGCACCTTTTTACAAGTGAATGAGATGTCCAAAAAGAAGCGTTATCGCCCTAATGTCGCCGCCATCGTTTTGTCGAGCGACTACCCTGAGAAGGTGGAGTTTTTCATCGCCGAGCGCAGTGACTTGGAGGGGATATGGCAGTTCCCTCAAGGCGGCATCGACAAGAATGAAAAGCCCAAAAAGGCGCTCTTTCGGGAGCTGCTTGAGGAGATAGGGACGGATCGGGTAGAGATCATCGCCAAGCTTCCGGGCTGGATCCGCTATGATTTTCCGGAGGCAGTGAGTGCGAAGATGGCCCCTTATGCAGGGCAGAAACAGCGTTACTACTTGGTGCGGCTCAAAAAAAAGGCGCTGATCAATCTGCAAACGGAGCATCCGGAATTTTCGAGCTATCGCTTCGTCGGTGCCGAGGAGCTTTTTAGATATATCTCGCACTTCAAAAAGCCGGTGTATGAAGAGGCGATTGCCTACTTTAAAGAGAAAGGGTATCTGTAATGTTGATCGTGCAGAAATATGGGGGTACGAGCGTCGGTGATCTTGATCGGATCCAAAATGTCGCCAATCGCGTCGCCAAAACGGCACAAGAGGGGCATCAGGTCGTCGTGGTCGTATCGGCGATGAGCGGAGAGACCAACAAGCTGATCGCGTATGCGGAGCACTATACGCCGACTCCGGCGCGTGATGAGGTTGATATGCTGCTGAGCTCCGGCGAGCGCGTGACGGCGGCGCTACTCTCGATTGCGCTCAATGCGATGGGGCACAAAGCGGTTTCGATGAGCGGTCGCGCCGCAGGTATTGTCACGGACGCGGTGCATACCAAAGCGCGGATCGAGCACATCGATCCCTCGCAGATGCGCCGTGAGATCGACGAGGGGAAAATCGTGGTGATTGCCGGCTTTCAGGGCGTCAATGAATCAGGTCGCGTGACGACGCTGGGACGTGGTGGCTCCGATCTTTCCGCCGTAGCCGTAGCGGGTGCGCTGCAGGCCGACCTGTGCGAGATCTATACCGATGTGGACGGGGTGTACACCACCGATCCGCGCATCGAACCCAAAGCCAAAAAGATCGACCGCATCTCCTATGACGAGATGCTTGAGCTCGCTTCGCTCGGAGCGAAGGTGCTGCAAAACCGGTCGGTTGAACTGGCTAAAAAACTCAACGTCAATCTGGTCACCCGCTCAAGCTTCAGCGATGCGGAGGGAACCCTTATTACAAAGGAAGAGAATATCATGGAACAACCGGTAGTCAGTGGAATTGCTTTGGATAAAAATCAGGCGCGTATCTCTATGCGCGGTGTCATCGATCGCCCCGGGATCGCTTCGGATATCTTCGGTGCGCTTGCATCAGCCAACGTCAATGTTGATATGATCATTCAGACGGTCGGTCAAGACGGCATGACCAATCTGGGCTTTACGGTGCCTAAAACGGAGCTTAACGACGCCAAAGCGGTTACGGACCGCTTTATTGACAAGCTAGAGATCAAAGGAGCGGAGTGCGATGATAGCATCTGTAAGGTGTCCATCGTGGGTGTCGGCATGAAGTCGCACACGGGGGTGGCTGCCAAGGCATTTAGTACCATGGCGAGCGAGAACATCAACATTATGATGATCTCGACTTCCGAGATCAAGATCTCGATGGTGATCCAAGAAAAATACGCTGAGCTCGCCGTGCGCTCCTTGCACGCCGCTTACCGGCTCGATCAGTAAGTTGCCCGGATGAAGCGGTTCGAGAACTGGACGCTTGAAGCCATACGATCCGAAGGTGCCGCTTTTAGCTGGATGGAGGAGTTGCGGTTTGAGTGGATCGCCGCAACGCAACATGCGATTTCGCAGATTCTTGAGGGCAAAAGCATCGTTTTGATCACCGATGACGAACGCCGATGGTTTGAGCACTATATTCTTGCCGCACTCAATAAACCTTCTTTAAATCGTCCGCTCGTTCCTATCGTGGTGCTGGAGCGTATGTATCCGCAATTTCGGGATATCAACACCTCCGAGCAGATCGATATGGTTGATGATATGCTCGATCTCTGCTTTGGCGGCAACTATTTTTTTTGGTATATCGGGCGCAGCGCCAGTAACCGCGCCGAAATTGCGAAACGAAGCAGCCGGAGCTATCTTTGGATCATGGATGAAGATGTGCAAAACGCGATGCCTTTACGCTCTTATGATGATCTGATTGACATCAAGCTGTTACAGCTTTTTCGGCTTTTTGATAAGTCGCTCAGCGCACTGCTCTTTGGAGAGAGCGAGTGTGAGTAATACGCTTCCGCGCAGCCATATTTGCATTACCGACGAGATTGAGGCGTATTCCGCGCAGATTGCTTCGGAGGTACAGGGGCACCGTGTGGTGCACTACTTGCGCGACGATTTTTTGATCGAAGATGCCAGAGCGGTTATTGCCGAGGCCTATATCAGCGAAGAGCGGGAGAAGTTTTTGGTGCTGGGGGCCAAAAGTTTCAATGTCGTCTCGCAAAACGCGCTGCTCAAAATTCTCGAAGAACCTCCGCGCAACATTGTATTTGTCCTTATCACCCAGCAAAAATCGGCCCTGCTACCAACAATACGCTCACGCTTAAGTATGAAAAAGCTGACGCAAGGATCGCAGTATGTGCCTTTGGAACTGTCGTTATCAACACTTGAGCTCTCCTCCCTTTTTGAGTTTGTTAAAGCCAATGAACGCTTGGGCAGGCATGAGCTGCACTCTTTGCTCGAACGCCTCTATCGTCAGGCGGTTTTTGTAGAGTCTATGACTTTGAGTAAAGAGCAACTGGAGGCTTTTGATCTGGCGTATCGTCTGGTACGGCTCAATGCCAGAGCGCAGACGCTTCTCTTGGCGCTGCTTGCAACTTTTTTAAAGCCTGTTCCCAAGGGAGGCCCACGCCATGTACGTTGAGCGGCTTAGTAATACCCTTGATGCCAAAGCGCATCTACACGCTTTGGGTGTTGATGGCGGCGGTGTAGGGATTCTGGCTTCGAAGATGCGGTTGTACTTTCTCAAAATCCATCGCTTACATGTAGGGGCTGCCAATATCCTTAAACAAGACGCACTCTCCATAGGTGCCGATTTGGCGGTGCCGCGCGGGACGGTGATTGCGCAGAGCCCTTATGTCGATGCGATACTGATCGCTTCAGCCAAGCAGTTGAAGCTACTGTCGCGCAAGGAGAAGACGCAGCCTTTTGGACTCAAGCAGTTGGCTCAGGAGCTGGATCGGATGATGCATGCTTATGAGCCAAAAGCGCCTAAGGTTATGGGTATCGTCAATGCCAATGAAGACAGCTTTTATCATGAAAGCCGCGCTTTAAGGGCAGAGGAGGCGCTACGCTCTGCTGAGAGGATGATCGAAGAGGGGGCGGATATGATCGATCTAGGCGCTGTTTCGACGCGACCGGGCAGTGAAGGGGTGAGCGAGCAGGAGGAGCTTTCTCGGGTGCGTCCCGTGATCGAATGCTTTTATAAGGCAAAGCTCTTTGAACGTGCACAACTGAGTATCGATAGTTTCACCCCATCGGTGGTCGTTTTGGCGCTTGATCACGGCTTTGAGATCGTCAACGACATTACGGGGCTTGAAGATGAGCGTATCTGTGCGCTTTGCGCCGAGTATAAGGCAATGGCTGTGATCATGCATATGCAAGGGCGCCCCAAGCAGATGCAGCATGCCCCATTTTATGAGGATGTTATTGCCGAGGTAGGGGGATTTTTTGAGGAGCGCATCGCTAAGGCAAAACGTTTTGGTATTGAACGTTTGGTGCTCGATGTTGGCATCGGATTTGGTAAGCGCTTACAAGATAATGCAGCGTTGATTGCGCAGTTGCGTCATTTTTTGGCTCTAGGCTACCCTCTGCTTGTAGGTGCAAGCCGCAAATCGATGATTGATCAGATCGATCCGAGCCGTGTAGAGGAGCGTTTAGGCGGAAGCATTGCAGCGCATCTACGCGCGGTGCAAAACGGCGCGGAGATTATACGGGTGCATGATGTGCGCGCTCATGTTCAAGCCATTAAAGTATGGCGCGCGCTAGAAGGGTGATTAGCTTAGTACCCCCTTCAGCATAAAAAAGATCATTGCGGAGATGAGTGCGGCAGCAGGAACCGTGATGATCCAGGCGGCGACGATCTTTTTGACGGCGTCGCGTTTGACATACTTGACTTTTTTGGCCGATTTTAGAATGCGTTTAGCCTCTTTGATCTTCTCTTTTTCGAGCTCGATCATACGGTAAAGTTCTACGATACGCGCGTACTCTTCTTTGGTTTTATCGCTTTTGCGTTCCAGCGCCTCCTGCTCTTTTTCAAAAGCGCGTAGGGCGTGTAAATCGTCTTCGATGAAATGGCGTTCCTCTTCAATCACCTGATTGAGCGTGCTTCCCTGTAGCCACTCGCGCAAAAATCCGACACCAAACACCCCTCCGATCGCAATGTGGGTTGAGCTTACGGGAAGTCCCAGTTGTGACGCCACGATCACAGTCACCGCTGCGGCCATGGCGATAGAGAAGGCGCGGATCTGATCCAGTTCGGTGATTTCGCTACCGACCGTGCGGATGAGCTTGGGGCCATAGAGTGCCAGACCGATAGAGATGCCCAGTGCGCCTACCGCCATCACCCATAACGGAATGGAAGCTTTGGAAGAGATGCCGCCGCTGAGTACCGCATCATTGATGGCCGCGAGCGGCCCGATGGCGTTGGCAACGTCGTTGGCTCCATGGGCAAAGCTCAGTAGCGCGGCTGCGAAGATCAGTGGAATGGTAAAGAGGGCATTGACGCTTTGACGCGTATTGCTGAGCACCCGCGTGCGTATTTTGATGCGTTTGCGAACGATCGAATAGACAATCACCGCTACGATCAGCCCCAAAACAGAGGCGGTGAGCATATCGGGCTTGGAGCTGTTTGGAAGGATTTCGATGAGCATATTGACATACTTGACGATACTCGGCCAGATTTGCTTTAGCCCTTTGAGTACCAGGTAGGTGACAAAAGCCCATGCCATCAATGCCACAAAGAGCGGCACCCAGTGAAGGGCTGCTTGGATGCGGTCTTCTTGAAAGAGGATGCTCTTTTTGATGGCGAAGAGAAACAGAGCGGCGATGATGCCACCAAGAACTGGAGAGATGACCCATGAAGCTACGATGGTGCCCATGGTTGGCCACGAGACGATGGAGAAGCCGGCAGCCGCAATACCTGCACCCATAACGCCGCCAACGATAGCGTGTGTGGTAGAGACGGGCGCTTTGGCCATCGTCGCAAAGTTAAGCCAGAGTGCAGCGCCCAGCAGCGCTGACATCATCGCCCAGATAAAGGGGTTGACATCATTACCGAATGCAGTGATATCGATGATACCGTTTTTGATCGTTTTGACGACTTCACCGCCGGCGATGAGGGCTCCGGCCGCTTCGAAGATGGCGGCAATGATAATGGCCTGAGTCATGGTCAGCGCTTTGGCACCGACTGCCGGACCGACGTTGTTGGCAACGTCGTTGGCACCGATGTTCATGGCCATGTAGGCACCAAAGAGTGCGGCGATTGCCAGAAAGAGGCTGTTGGGCACACCGCCGCTCGTCATAAAACTGTAGGTGAGAACCGCTACCATAAAGAAGAGCGCAAAACCAAGTTTGGCGAACTCTTTGCGGTTGTTTGTGTGCGCCTCTTTTTCAAGTTTATTGTCGGTTTGTATCTCCACGGGAAGCCTTAAGAAAAAAGTGACGAAATTGTATCGGAACTTCTCTTAGAGGCTAGAGGCTCGTAAGCTCGTAATTTCGGGCTTTGTAACCTTTGTGAAATGATTATCTTAACGCAAAACGGCCTTGATGATTTGTTGTGTTTCAAGGGGTCTGTCACCTTGTGAGCGTCCTGCAGTAGCTACGGAGTTGAGTTTTTTGAGTGTTTCAAAGCCCTCGATCACTTCGCCAAATAAGGTATGTCTGCCGTTTAGCCATGGGGTAGGCGCAGTTGTGATGAAGAACTGGCTGCCGTTGGAATGGGGGCCGGCGTTGGCCATGGCAAGCAGTCCGGCTCGGTCAAAGATAAGATTGGGCTTGAACTCGTCTTTGAAGGGCTTATCCCAAATGGATGCGCCGCCGCGTCCCGTTCCGGTGGGATCGCCGCCTTGGATCATAAAATCTTTGATAATGCGGTGGAAGGTGACACCATTGTAGTATCCGTCGGTGACATGGGTGGTGAAGTTTTCAACGGCCAGTGGCGCAACGTTTGAAAAAAGCTTCAAAACAATGACTCCTTGATTGGTGTGGAGCTCAACAATCGGATCGGGTGTAGAGGCATTGTGTTCGTTCGCATTGAGCCACAGCAGGGTGCAGCACAGCAGCAAAAGTATTCGGTACATGTAAGCCTTTCTTACTGATAATTAAGCGTCTGAAGCTTCAAAAGTCAAACAGACGGAGTTGATGCAATAGCGTAACCCGGTCGGGCGCGGACCATCGGGAAAGACGTGGCCTAAATGGGCATCACAAACGCTACAGAGAACTTCGACACGTTCCATTCCGTGACTGTGGTCACGTTTTTCGCTGATGCATGTTTCATTAAAAGGCTCAAAGTAGCTCGGCCATCCCGTGTCTGAATCAAATTTGGATTCGGAAGTGAAAAGTGCTTCGCCGCAGCAGGCACAACGGTAGATGCCTTTTTGTTTGTTGTTGTAAAGCGCACCGCTAAAAGGACGCTCCGTACCGTGTTCGCGTGCGACGTAGTAGGTTTCAGGCGGTAGGATTTCCTGCCACTCTTGAGCTGTTTTGTGAATCTTCTTCATGGGTATCCCTGTTTTGAATGAGATAGATCTCTTTGGATGCGCGTGTTAGTGCGTGACAAAAACGCTCTTGGTCGTAGGTGCCCTCGCATACCAGAACTACAACGGGTCGTTGCAGATGAGCAATCTCCGAAACAGTAGCGATCAATATGCGATCAAGCTCTTGAACCAAAAGCCCTTCGTGCGCCTGATATAAAGATGATATGGTGCCATAGTAGCTATTGATCTCGTCTAAAAGTTTCAGGGCAAACTGCGCATGCGGGACGATTATAAGCAAATCGGAGTATCCGTAATGCTCAAGTAGTTTTTGTAGTTTCAAAAGAGTGTACATGTAAGGATTGCCTTGTACCTTTTGAACTCCTTCGGTGATACTCGTGTTTTGCGGATCGTCGCAGAGTTTGAGGAGTGATGGAGGGGTGCGAAAAGAGTGTGTCAGCGAGTAATCACCCGCGGCACCGGAGGGTTCGCGCCGGACGAGACAGAGTGCATGTTTGCGTTGCAGGTGGCGCAGGTAGGCGATGAACTCCGGCTCAAGCAGATGACTGTCGTCGCAGAAAATGATCTCTGCCGCGAAGTAGTGGTGCGAGAGCATTTTTGGGGTGATTTTGGCAAAGCTAAACGACTCTTTTTTGTAAAGCCGTTGATAGTGTTGCGCAATGAGCTGCTCTGGGGTGAGGATACGGATCGAAGTGAGCTCTATGTCAATAATAGCGTATTCAACGATCTCAAGGAGCTCTTTTTTAAGCAGGTCACAGGCTGCCTGAGTAGCTGCGATGATCAAGACGGTTTTGGCTTTTTTTTGTAACAGATACAAGATCGCCTTGAGCAAAACAAGGGTGCTTTTTCCACTGCCGTAAGGGCCGCTGAGGCTTGCAAGCGGAGGTAGATCGCTTTGCATAAAATCGCTCTGTTCTTTGCTTAAAAGCGGACGATCGTCATGCAGATTGTCCGCGGGGATCTGTAGATGAAAAAACAGGGCACCCAGGATCAAAGAGTCGCTTAAGGGGGTGTCACGTCGGTTTGTTACAGCGTGGAGCTTGCTCGTGCTTTGTTCGATCGATTCGTCGGCAAAGATAAGACGATCACGTGGAAGTAGGGCGTGAAAGCTGGCATCAAGACGCTCAAACTCCTCGCTGTTGAGATGTTCGAAGATCAGAAAACTATTGATCTCGCAAGGATCGGTGTGCAAGATTTCGTTGAATTTTCTGCTAATGAATGTATAGGCGCTCTCTAAAGTGATGTCGCGTACACGTTTATCATCGGCACGGGGTCGCTCCGCAGTAACGCCTTTGAGTGTTTCGTAGCGCCAGTCGCAGCACTCAAAAATATAGATGCCGCGGTAGGGATCAAAAAGAAGGGCTTCGATGGTTTGGGTCGCTTGACGTAGATAGATCGGAATAGATGTCAGTAAAACGGCCGCTTCTTCATGGGCCAACGTCTCAAGTCGCGTGACGGCTTGCGGTGTCAAGGAGTCTTGAGTGCGGCTATCATCTGTCAAAAAAGAGAAAAGACCCATAGAGCGACCTTCGCGGGAATGTTGCGGTCGATTATATCGAAAAAAAACAGGAGGTGCCGCAGAAATGCGGCAGAGAGGGTGACCTATTTGCCGGAAGCAACGCGGTCTTTAAGGCCTTTGCCCGCTTTGAATTTTGGAACGAGTTTGTCTTGAGTAGTGTACGATTTGTCTGTACCCGGAACCGTACCGTTTTTACCTTTTTGGAGTGAAGAGACAAAGCTGCCAAAACCGACCAGCGAGACTTCTTCTTTAGCTACCAGTGCTTCGGTAACCGCTTCGGTGAACGCTTTGATCGCTGCTTCCGCTTCGACTTTGGTTTTGTAGCCGCCGTTTTTCTGAACCAACTCAACGAACTGTGATTTATTCATTCAAATGCCCTTGCGAGAAAGTGTAATTATGAGAGCGTCTGGCCTTTGAAATCCCTATTTTTGGGCACAAACGATTCATGTGGGCATACTTTATACTCACTTAGCTTAAAGATTTCTTCTTTTTGTGGGTTTTTATTTGTAAAAAGCGCAACAGTGGGAATTTCGTAGGGGTTCTAACCATCTTGAAGCGATAGTGGCGAAAATGACCCCATTGAACCGAAGCGTACCCTGCCGAACGTTTCAGCCGCTCGACCAACCCTAGCCGATGATGTTTTGAAATGGATAAAAAGACTTCATCAAGTCCCAGTCTCTCTTGTTCTGTCAAGCTGCTCACGATTGATTCCCCAGTTTGTTGATTTTACGTACTACACGGACAATATCCTCATCTTCCAAGCGCCCCAGCAGCGCAATAACGGCGCGCGCTGCCGGCGGCTGGGCATTGCCAAGCCGCCAATCCTGGTAGGTGCGCATCGAAACTCCAAGCCACGTCGCCATCTCTTTTTGAGAGATTTTTTTGCCGTTGTTCTGAGCTTCGACCGCATTGTGAAGAATATTGAAAAGATCGGCCGATTCCATGAACTTAAGTTTACGATCAGGAAGCTTAATTAAAGCAAAAAACCGTATAAAATAAGAAAAAAACAGTTAAAAAATTCAAATAAATGTATAAAATACTCAAATAAAGTATATTATATTCATAAAAAATCTTTTAAAAATAATTAAAATAGATAAAATATACAGTAAACTGTATATTAATGAACTCTCAATTGTGCTTTGGAAACACTGATTGTGTTTGAAACGGCGGAAGGGAGTGCGCAAGCAGATCAAGCGCCGCTTGCATATAAAGAGGGTCTGTGAAAAGAAAAACGGAAGAGGATTAGGTGTTTAGTAGGTCGCTGTAGTCGTATTTAGAGAAGTCGAGAAAAAACTCTCCGTTTTGTTGAATGACGCGGATGTCGTTGCCGTAAGCAAGGGCAAAGCGCCGTTTAATCTGTTTGCGCTCTTCAGAGGAGTACTCGAGGGATTTGAGATAGCGTTTGAGCTCCACCAAACGCCCAAAAGTATCCATAGGCTCTTCGATGCCGACGTCGTGTACGGTCTCAGCGCTTTGGGATGTGAGCATTTTTGTGTTCAGCAGCTCTAGGATGCTTTTGAGCTGTTCATCTTTGTGTGCGTACAGTTGCTCGATGCGGCGACGTTCGTCGATGAGCATCCTCTCTTTGTCATCGATGAGTTTGTCGATTTTGGCTTCAAGTATCTTGATACGCTCTTTGAGATGACGGTTCTCTTTTTGATAGAGTGCGATGATGGCGGCGACGGTCGTTTTTTTAGGTGTATTAGGCGGCGTCTGCGGTGTGGGTGTACTCTTGGGCGCTTCTTGTGGTTCGAGCGCGCTGCGGGGTACGATAATGTAGGTGTTACCGTCTTCGATAATATAATTGAGTCGTTTGTTGCGCATACGAAAGTGGATCATCTCTTTGGACATTTTAAAACGCTGTGCGTATTCGTCAATACTAAAGCGCATGGGGTCTCCTTGTGCGTTTGGTGGGCGGATGGATGCGGGGCGGCGTAATGATACCGCCTTTACGCATCCAGATCAAATAGCCTACATAAGCGTTTTTGTGTTTGTCATCAAAGAGATAGGGGGCGCTGAATTTGAATTCGCGCTCGAGCAACAGCGCGTAAAAATCGGGATGAGCCTGCAAAAAAGTTTCAAGCGCGCTGTAGGCTTCGGTGGAGATCAGTACGGTACTGATGGTGTGCTTTTGCGAGGAGATGTAGCGTTCGCAGACGTTGAGGCCGTAGCCCACAAAGTTCTCGTGTTCCATGATGTCTTTGAACTTTTGCACCTCTCCGGTGTGTACCGCGATGCGAATTCCCTTAAAGTAGGGATATTTTTCCGTGATCAACTCACTGAGGTGGCTAAAGGAGAGGGCAAGAATAGGTCCGAACCCCTGATAATCGGGATGCAAGATACAGAAAAAACCATCTCCGGTGGGAATGATGCCGGTAAGCAGTTGCTCTAGCGATATGTCGGCATGGCGCAGCATCGCCAGCAGGATTCTGCGATAGCTTTTGGAAACATAGGTGATGATCTCGTGCTGCGCACCGATATCAAGCCGGGAAAAGCCGATAATGTCCACCAGTACGATGTCGCAGAGTTGGGCTTGGGACACGGTTTTTATAGGGGATTCTTTCGTTTTTGACGAAGTTTAGTCACCTTTTGTTGAAGGGGTGATGAAAGCGCATCCGTTCGTGCGACACACGCAAACTGTGGTATGATTGATTTTGTCGATTTTTTGACATTCAAGGAGGTGTGTGATGCACTCTGAGGAACATAAACTCTTGCGACTGTGCGGTTACGCGCTCAATCCGGCTTCGATCGCGATGGAGAATCAGATTCGCAAAAACTACTCGCAGTTTGACGCCATCGTAACGGCACTTGAAGATCTTGCGCCGATTTTGCAACACAGTGATTTTTACCTCTCGCTGCAAAGCAGCCGCGATCTGATCAAGATCAAAAACGACATGGTAGATCCTGAAGACTTTTTGGTACTCGATGCCGACATCATCGTATGGGCCAATGAGCACAATATTGAGCTTGAAGAGGGGCTGGATGCTATCGCTATTTTAGGATTTAGAAAAGAGTAGATGTGTTACATGTAAGACTCTTTATCGCGTGGTTGTTGCTTGTCATCTCCCTGGAAGCTGCAAGCTATTTGAGTATTGAAAGTCAGGCGTTCAATATCGACGGTTCCGAAAACGCGCCGACCTGCGTGGACTTTTCGCAGAGCTATGACCAGCCGCCGATTGTTTATGCGATGATGGACGACAGCGGGAACAACAACGCCGCCATTGAGATTGTAAGTGTCACTACAACCCGTTTTTGTGCCAAGGTGATGGAGAGCATCTTCGAAGACGGTCCGCACATCAATGTTCCGGCCTTCTACGTTGCTATTCCGCAAGGAACGTACCGATTGCCCGACGGTACCAAGGTTGAAGCGGGGGTAATGCAGCTTTCGGGATCGGTCAATGATGATAACGATCCCGCCAACGACACATGGCACACCCTCAATTTTGCCCATGCCTACGCACAACCGCCCAGCGTCGTAGTGCAGCTTCAGACCAACAACAACAATCTGCCCGAAGGCCACGTCAACAGCGGCGGCCGCGGCACGACGAATGATGCGATCTCCATTCCGTGGTTTACCGCCACGGTCGATGCCATCACTGCTTCATCCGCGCGGATTGCGCTCGATAAAAGCTATATTGTCGAGGCGGGACTTTCGTTGACGCAACCCGAGATTGTCGGTTACTTCGTGATTCAGAGCAATAAAGAGATCGCCTTTGACGTCAATGATGGCGGCACCAATCCGGTGCGGATTCAGACCTTTTTGACCGGGAACGTATTTGGCGGATATGATCAGACGTGTCAGAGCATTCAGCTTAACAATACGCTTTTCCCGCAAAACGGCTATCTCTTTATTGCTTCGAAAGCAATCAATGACAGTCGCTATGGCGGATGGTTTCGCAAATGTGCGGATACCAACTGGAATATAGGACTTAACATCGACAGTAAACGAGAGCGCGGTTCTGGAGAGATCTTTGCTCAAGGAGCAAACAACCGGTGGCGTCAAGTGAATAACCCCGATTATGGTCTGCGTACCCGCAACCATCCCCCGGCAGCCGGTTCGATCGTAGCCTTTAGCCGCGCCTTTTACTTTACGGAGTTGGTGAATGAAGCCAATTTGACGCTTGATGCTTCGGTTCACCCTTACACCGTATTCAAGGGCGGTGCTTTTGTGATCGACATGAACTTGACCAACCGCGGCCCCGACGACGCCAACAATACTGCTATCAATATCGACTTGCCCGCCGATGTACAGTTTTTGGGGATTGCTACGGGTGCGGGGGCATGGAGCTGCGCGCAAAACGGTACCGATCTGGAGTGTCACTACCTTGCCAACGGCACGGTGTTACCCAACGGTACGAGTACGCTTCTGTCGGTCTCTCTGAGCGCGCCTGAGGTCACGGGTGTGTATACCAACTACCTCTCGGCCATCTCCGATGCGCTCGATGATGACGGTGCTCTGGGCAGCGTCAATTTCGAGGTGATCGATCTGGAGGCTTCGATTGTGGCGGATTACCGATTTGATCGTTGCGCATACGAGGGGATCAGCGGCGAAGTACGCGATGAGCGCGGTAACCACCACGCCACCGCGCAAGGCGGCGCGGATAGCGCCGATGGAGCGATTAACCGTGCGATTACGCTTGAGGGAGGGCGCTATGTGGAGCTTTCAAGCGGGGGGTATATCGATCTGCGTCAGCCCTACAGCATGACGGCATGGGTGAAGTTTCCGCTTGAAGGGACGGGACATGATCGATATCATGCGCTGGGTTCGTTTGAGGGCGGCGGCGATCTGCTCTATTTCGACAAGACGGCTTCATCGTTTGGCTGGGGGGTGTGGGATGGTGCGCAAAGCAACGCTCTTGCCATAGTTGAGCCCTCTGCGGGATGGCATTTTGTGGCGGTCATCAATGACGGCGCGCAAACGAAACTGCTCATCGACGGTGCCGATCAGGGAAGTGTCAACCGCGCGGCCAACGGTGATCTGCGCTGGATCGGCACTTCGGGAGACAATGTCGGTGCGCAAACGATCGGCGCCGCCGTCGATGAGGTGAAGTTTTATGCCATCGCGCTGCCCCAGACGGTCGCCGCGTCGATTGAGGCGAATGAGCGGGCCAAAAAGAACTACGACGGTTCGGCTCGTCTGGCACTTGGATGCAGCTCACTTGCTGAGTGGCGCTTTGACGAGTGCGCATGGAGCGGTGCGGCCGGTGAGGTGATCGATAGTGCGGGGAACCGTCACGCCACCGCACAAAACGGCGTGAGTACCACGCATGAGGCGTATCGGATCAACCGCGCCGCCTATTTTGACGGGGTTAATGATACGGTGCGACAAGATAATCTGTACGACCTTTTAAAAGCGACCGCTTCTTTGAG
Source organism: Campylobacterales bacterium (assembly GCA_016938735.1). Taxonomy (GTDB): domain Bacteria; phylum Campylobacterota; class Campylobacteria; order Campylobacterales; family Sulfurimonadaceae; genus JAFGUB01. The sequence goes on from JAFGUB010000026.1 coordinate 23,030, forward strand.
CTTTTGGATCAAGACGACACAAAGCGGAGGCAGCTCGCCGTGGACTTCTCCGGGCATCGTAGGTGTGGAGCAGCGCGGCGGAGTCGATGATATCTTTTGGGGCTGGATCGACACTGCGGGGTACATCGGTATTGCCGCAAAAAATCAGTACAACGCCAAATCAGCGGCTCCGATCAACGACAACGCTTGGCACCACATTGTATTGACCCGCAACCACTCTTCCGGTGAAGTGCGTGTTTATGTCGATGGTGCGCTTAGCAGCAGCGTTGTAATGCCTTCGGGGGAGATCGGAACGAGTTTTAACCTTATCGGCGGCATCGTCAACACATACAGCACGGCCTCGTACCAAGGTTATCTCGATGAGCTGCTGATTTATGATCGGGTGCTGAGCATGTCGGAGGTGCAGACGCTCTACGTTTATCAAAACAGCGGGAAAAATCCTGACGGTTCGCAGCGCCCTGCGGTCGATTGTACTCCGGTGCTGGGCAACTGCTGGAGTGAGGATTTCTCAAGCCCGATTACGACGGCTTATTGGCAGATCATCAAGGCTGAGAATTTCACCCCGCAAATGGTAGACGGCAAGCTGATGCTCACGGACAGAAAAACCTATATCGCAACCGGGATGACCTTAAGCGGTGCGTTACCGGCTCGGGATAACTATATTGTCATTACGTTCGAACACAACGCTTATGGCAGTACCGGCGGAGCCGACGGCATGACGCTGGCGCTCTCAGATGCTGCCGTCGCGCCTGTGGCGGGAGCCAACGGCGGTTCTTTGGGATATGTGCAAAAGAGTGGGATTCCGGGTTTCGCCGGAGGGTGGCTTGGTTTTGGGATCGATGAGTTCGGTAATTTTTCAAATCCCAATGAAGGACGTGTCGGCGGCCCCGGGCGCAGACAAGATTCTGTTGCCATACGCGGCTCAAGTGCGAGCAATTACGCTTACATTGCAGGCACCTCCACCCTCTCCCCCGGTATCGATGCGGTGAGTGCACCCGGTCATTTTTATAAGCTTTCGATTGATACACGCAACGCTAAGATATGGATCAAAGTCGAACGGGATACGGGTTTGGGTTTTGCAACCATCATCGATTGGATCGATGCGACGCAAATTGCGGCTTCGCCCGATGAGTTTCGTTTGAGTCTAACGGGTTCTACGGGCGGTTCAATCAACTATCACACGGTGGATAATTTCACCCTTGATGCGCTTTTCTGCGGCACCGTCGGGCTGCCCAATCCGGTCACCAACTATCGCTTTGACGCATGGGATGTCGATCGCGGATTATCTGATCGCAATATCAGCACCAAAGTGGTCGCACAGCCTTTTTTGGTGACGATCGCTGCTTTAAACGAGAGTAATGACGGCTTTTTAGAGTTTAACGGCACCGTCTGCGCTAGGGTGGTCGATGCGGCGCGAGGGGCGCGTAGCGATTGGGTGCAGTCACTTTTTGTCGAGCAAAACAGCTCGATAGCGACTTTTAGGGTCGATCGGGCGCTTCAAGAGGCCAGAATGGATCTGAAGTGGCAGCGCAACGCGAATGTCGCGTGTAGTGCGATGGTTGAAGACAATACGACCCTCTCAAGCGACGACTTCGCGGTGCGTCCGCTGGGATTTACGCTACAGCCTACGGGGCCTTACTACGCGCTTGAGACTTTCAGCGTGACGGCGCGTGCGAATGATGCAGCGGGTCATGCGGCGAGTGATTACAACGAGTCGCAAAACGTCTCGTTTCGCCTTGATATGAACGAGACGCGCAGCGACTGCATCGCGGCCGGTGAGAGCGGGGCCATACAAACCATACAGTTTCAAAACGGCGCTGCGGGGCCGCTTGATGCCAACTACAGCGGCCTCGCGTATGATCTGGCGCTGCGCCTGCATGAGATCAACGGCAGCGAGTTTGCCCGCATCGACCGCGACGACACCCCCGATGCCGCGCGCCTTATCAGCGAAGATGAGGTGCGCATCAGCGTCGCGCCTTATGAGATCAACGTGACGCAGACCGATATCAACGCCTCGACGCAGAGCGATTGGCTCTATATGGCCGATCTGCACGAGATGAACGCAACCTTACATGTAAGTGTTCAGGCCAACGACAAAGCGCATCGGGCTCTGCGCGATTTCAATGCGAGCTGCTACGCCCAAAACGTCGAGGTGGCGTTTGACGTGGATGTGCAAAACGGCGACGCCGCCCTTGAAATGAACTACGGCGCGATCGAGGGGACGCTGATGGATGCGCTCACGACGCTGGGCGATATCGACAAACGGGTGATGATTGCGGCGTCGCAGTTTTTCGACGGTAACGCTTCGGCCTCCTATGCACTCAACGTCGATCGCAACTTTTCGCTTCCGGTCCCTCCTTTTAGCGTCAGCGGTCTCGCGGCTTCGATCGTTTCGGCCAATAGCGCCAAGGTGCTCAACCACGATGCCGAAAAAGACGACGGAGTGCTCTCGTTTTACTACGGACGGCTCAAGACGCGCGATCTTAAAGCGACGACGCAGGCCCAGCAGAGGCTGGAGATCGAAGTCTATCGGCGCGACGATCTGGGCGCGAGCGGGTGGCAGCAGAATTCGCTTGATTGGTACCGCAACGAGGCGCATACGGGCGATCTGTTTGGGCGGATTCATGCGCACAGCGTCGAGCAGACGATGCATTTTACGGGTGTCGATGATACGCAGGTGACGCTGACACTGCCGCAGGCAGACGCCGGAGTGATCGATGCGCACGTTGCAACTACCCGCACCGAACCCTTTAGCCGCGTAGTGCATCTGAGTGTCGATCCGTGGCTCTGGTATGCGCCCGAGGGCTTTGGCGGGGCGTTTGGCTACGCTGTGGGGAGCAGTTGTCTCAATCACCCCTGCTTTAACTACAGCTTCTGGCGTATCGCCGCTCCTTCGCAGATCAGCAGCGGCACTTTTAGCGGCAGCGACTTCAATACCTCGCAGCGCAAAGAGGAGCTGCGTCAGGGCGTGAAGGTGTTTCGCTAGATGCGCAGCGGCGTCACCCTCATTGAGCTGATCGTGTCGATGGTGATCATCGCCGTCGTCTTTACGGTGGTGCCCAAAATCATCTTCGCCTCCAATAAATCGATGCAGCTTGGGATGAAAGAGGATGCGCTCTTTAACGCGCTGAGCCTTGTTTATGAGATCGCGGCTTTGCCCTGGGATGAAGCGACGCGCACGTCACACGGGAAAATTGTCAACGCCGGAGGGCTTACATGTAACGATCTCACGGGGTATCGCGTCGGCGGATTTGTGGGGTCGCGTCACTGTCTGGGCGGCGCACCGATCGCATCGTTTGGGATGGAAGATACGTCTTACAACGATGTGGATGATTTTGACGGTTACAGCATCAGCACCGACGGCTCCAGGGTGCTTTATACGCTTAGTACTGAGGTGGCGGCGGCGGGGGATCTTAAAACCGTCAGCGTGCGCGTCGATACGACCGACAAGCGCACGGGCGGCAGCTTCGCGGCAAGCTTTCTCTACCCTACCGCCAATATCGGCGAGATCGACATCAAAAGGCGGTACTGGTGATGCGCGGCGCGTTTAGCCTGATCGAGATGATCTTTACGGTGGTGGTGGCCTCCATCTTGGCGCTGGGCAGCTTCAAGGCGCTTGAGGCGCTCTACACCCGATCCGCCAAAGCCAAAGCGATCACCGAACTCTCTCTAAGATCGCAGATCGTGCTCGATCAGCTTAGCGTGCTGCTGTATAACCGTATCGCCAACAGCGTGATCGGATACAACCCCTTCAGCGGCGCTTGCGAAGCGATTGCCGACATCGATGAGACGCAGTCGCTGCAGGTTCTGGCGTGGCTTTCGCTCGATGAGGAGCAGTTGATGTTGCGGCGTTATGACGGCTTTGTCGATATGAACGAGAGTGCGCGGCCTGTATTGTCTACGCCCGCTACCGCTGCCGATTTGAACGTCACGGGGCGCAATCTTATCTTTGCGGGCGCATTTGATAAGGGGGAATCGACGCTTGGTGCGTGCAACGGTGCGTACGGTTGGCCCCATGCCGACAGCAATTTAAGCTTTCCGATCAGTGCCGCTGCGGGATCGATCACGTTTACCGCCGAGCAGCCCGAGGCGATTTTCGAGAAGTTCTATCTTACCGACGGCGGCTACGCCGTAGCGCGGGGTGCGGATGTGCAGACGCTGTGTGCGTTGAGTCCGCACGACTACAGGGATCTCAACAACACCTTGCTGCTCTTTTACGGTTTTCGGCCCTATGAGGGCGAGCGTTTTTGCGACGGGTCGGTTGCTATTCTCGCCGAGGAGGTGATTGCCTTTCGCGCCACCTACGTTAACAACGCCATCCGTCTGGCTATCGATCTCAACCGCTCCGTACGCGGTTCAAGCGCCGTACATGTAAGCAAACAAAAGGCGGTCTTTTAATGCGTCGCGCTGTAGGGCTTTGGCAGGCGATCGGGATGATTTTACTCGTGAGCGGCATGATGATCGTGGTGCTGCGTTACGCTTCGGTAGGGGCCAAACATACGGCGGATAGTTATGTGTGGGAGCAGGCGGAGTTGTTGGTGCAAAGCGCAGTGGAGCAGACTTTACTCAAAATAAGCGAGCACAACCGAACGGTTGATGGATGCTTGCGCTTTCCTGATATCATCCAGCCGCCCGAAGAGCGTGGGAAAAAATATACGGTTTTCGTGGAGATAGAGCGTTATTACATGTACGGCGAAACGTGTGCTGATCCTAATCTTTACACGCCAATTCAATCCCCCGAAAGCCACGGCTACGTCCTCTTACATGTAGAGCTCAACGCCACGATAGACGGCACCCAAAAAGTGCGCATTTTACGAAAGACCTTGCAACGCGCATGAGAGCCGCCTTTTCACTTTTGGAGCTGATCTTTGTGGTGGTGCTCATCGGCACGCTCACGGGTCTGGGAGTTTCGGCGCTTAGGCAGGACTACCTGCTGCACGACAGCCACTATATCGCCTCGAAGATCATGCAGGCGCAGTATGAGGCGATCGGGTATGACAGTCGCGGTTTAATCGGGCAATCTGTTGGGTGTCTAGTACTGAGCAAAGAGGGGCTAGAGGGGAATGTGAGCAAAAATGAGGAGCGATACGCTTTGCATGTAACCGATAAGGATGACAAAAAAGACTTTAACTTTGGAAGACTCTGTTTTGATCATAGAGGTGTGCCGGATTTTTCCAACATGGCACAAAACGTGCTAACACTCAAATATCAGGGAATTGAGCGAAACATCACCATCGCCCCAATGACGGGCTATGTTATAATCAATCCTTAAAACGGTCATCAGGCAGGGCATGAGAGCAAACGCCATCCACTTTATCAACGACGCCGGAACGCTGCTGCGTTTTGACGGCGTGCAACTGACGCCGCTCAAATCGATCAAGGAGCGCGACGCGGCGTGTTGCGCCGTGGTTCCTTTGGCTGCTTTGCGCACCCACGGCGTGCGCATCGACAAAGAGATATCCCCTGAAAAGCTCGAAATCCAGACCGAAATGAGCATGTACGAAGAGGCGGGGCTTAATGCCGAAGTCGCTTACAAGATCGCCTCGTTGCCCATTGATCTGCCTGCTGCGGGGGAGCGCTACATCGAGTCGTACGCGGTTGAGAGCGGCTACTTGCGGGAGCGCTTTGGCAAAACCGTCTCCAAAATTTCCCATCTTGATTGGATCGTTCCCGCGTTTTTGCGCTACGAAGCGCTCTATGCCTTTGAGAAGATCGAGCGGCGCAACGACCTTTTTATCTATCTGGGTGAGACGGAGTCCTACGCCGTGATGTTCAAAGATGGGCACTATATCTCGCACCGCAGCATCATGAACCTTACCGAACTGGCGCAAAAAGTCGATGTCGATCTGCCCACCTTGCGCACGATGCTGGTGCAAAAAGGGCTAGAGAGCGAGCGCTACGAACCGGCCGATTTTTTAAAGATGAGTACGCTGCAGCAGGAGCTCTCAAAGGTAGCCGAACGCATCGCTCATGCCATCAGCCACAAGCGCGGTATTTTCGGTTTTGATCATGTGGATCGTTTTTATCTCGATTTTGACGGATCGGCCATTCCGGGTTTTTTGGAGATCTTCGCCAATTACGGCTTTGACGCCGCGAAGTATCTCACGCTGCCTCAGTTAGAGGGGATCGAGCGCGCGCAACATGATGACGCGCTCTGCGCGCTCTACCTTTTGGGAATCGTGCAGGGGCGCTGCCATGGGGCCAACTTAAGCATCTTCGAGCGTCGGCCGCCGTTTTACCAAACGCACGGAGGACTCTTTTTTGCGACCCTTGCCGCATCGGCACTGCTGGCGCTGGCCTATCCGCTTTATGCCCTCTATACGCTAGAGGGGCTTGAGGAGCGCTCGATGCAGCTTGAAGCGCAGGTAAGCACGATGGAGTCGATGGGCAAGAAGCTCCAGGAGAAGCTCAAAAGCGTACGCGAAGAGCGCGACGCGCTGGTGCTTGAGGAGCGCCGGATTCACGAGCAGATCGAAAGCTTCGCGCTGCTCGTCGATGCACTCAGCGCTCAGCGCGTCACAACCCGGCAGCGGCAGGTGATGATGGAAGATATCAACGCCGCCTTAGCGCGCTATAAGCTCTCTTCAAAGCTGATGGAGTGCAATGCCACGCAGAGCTGCCGCGTGCAGCTCATCAGCGAGTATCAAAAACGTGACGATATCGCCAAGTTTATGAAGCAGCTGCTGGAGCGCGGATACCGCCATGTCGCCACACGCGAGATCCGCCGCGACGAGCACATTTACGAGAGTATGATCGAGGTGGCGCGATGAAACAGCAGCTTGCCGAGCTTGAGACCCAGCTAGAACAGATGGGGCGCACCAAGCGTCTTGCGGTGCATCTGGTGCTGCTCGCATCGGCGCTCTATATGAGCTGGGTGCTCTTTGGCGAGGCGCTCAGCGAAGAGATCGTAACACAGGAGGATCGGATCGCATCGCTCGAGATGAAGCTGCTCAAAAATAACAACCGCTCGCTCGAAGCGGCGATTCTCAAAAGTAAAAAAGAGGCGTTGGCGCTTGAAGACAGCATCAACCATCTGCACTTTCAAAAGCAGTTTTTGCAGACCAAGCTTCAGTCGATCGACTTTATCCACTTTAGCAATCAAGGGAGCGCGGAGCTTTTAGACGATATCCTCAGGCACTCCGTCGAGCACTCTATCGTGCTGGAGCAGATCGTCGCTACCCCCATCGAGCCGCAGCAAGAAGGGGTGGGGCTAAAGCCCAAAAACCGTCTCATCGTCACGGGCACGGGGAGCTTTGCCGATATCACGAGCCTGCAGTACTATATCGACAGCCTCAGCGCCGTATTGGTGAGCGACGCCTTACATGTAAGCATCGATGAGAACAACGCTACCCGGTTTGAGCTTGTTTTGGTGCATTACGGAGTCGATCTATGAAGATGCTGCCGTTGTGGTTGTTGGCGCTTGCGGCGTGGGGTACGGAGGTGAGCGAGATCGCGCAGCGCATCGAGACCCTCTCGCAAGAGTTGCTGCTGCAACCCAGGCCCGACTACCGCGTCTATGATCCTTTTGCGCGCAGCAAACCGCTGTTGCAGCAAAAGAGCGCGCCGGTGGTTACCGCGACGCCCAAAGCGCTGCGCGTCGAGACCGTCTTGGCGGGTCGCGCGTGGGTTGAGGGGCGTTGGGTCGGCAAAGGCGACGCCCTTGCGGGTGGAACGGTCGTGTCGGTCAGCCCGCACGGTATCGTCATCGCCTATGCGCATGAGCAGATCGCCGTTGCGCGGGTCAAAGCGGCAGCGATATCTATGACAAAGGATCCGATAGAATGAGACGGTTTTTGGCACTTTTAAGCCTGTGGATCGGGGTGGCTCTCCCCTCTAGTGCCTGCGATGATATGCTCTTCTCGTTTGATCTATCGCAGAGCAAAGGGAGTGTACGCATCGTCGATATTGTCGAAAATGTTGCCCAGAGCTGTCATTTTTCGGTCATTGTCGTCGATAAAGAAGCGCGTAAGATGCTTGAATCGAAGCTCTTTTTGGTGCATATTAAAGACTATACACTGGATCATCTTTTTGATTTTCTCTTTTCGCAGAACAACCTCTTTTATCGCTATGACGCGGAGCGAAAAGTGTTGACTTTATCCTATCTGGAGACCCGCTCATTCGTGATCGATTATGTCAACCTCAGCGAACAGACCACCGAATCAACCAAAACCATCACGGTCGGCGCGGCATCAAACAATAACGGAACCAACGGAACCGGCGGCACATCGGGTTATGGCGGCGGCACTACGGGCGGCGACGCTATGGGAACCAACGGCGCCATGCAAGGCGGAGGGCTCAACGCCGACTCCACCACCATCCGCTCGAACACCAAATTCGAGTTTTGGGAGAAGCTTACCCATGAGATCGATGCGATTCTCTCCCGTGATGAGGATGCACGTCAGATCAGCAGCAAATCGATCATCAACCGCGAAGCAGGGATTGTGACCATCACCGGCACCAAATCCCAGATCGAGCGGGTGGAACAGTATCTTGAGAAACTGCGCGAGCGGCTGCACAAGCAGGTGATGCTGGAGACCAAGATCTTCGAGCTGCGCTACGCGGATCGTAACAACTCCGGCGTGGATTGGTCGAAGTTTCAGCTCTCTCTAGGTGGCAAGGCGGGCAACATGATCGCCGGAGATCAGTACGGTTCACTCAATGCGCCGAGCTTTTCGTTTAACTATCAGTTTTCCATGGAGGGTTTGTTGCAGTTTTTGCACCGCTACGGCGATGTTAACACCCTCTCGACACCCAAGATTTTGACGCTCAACAATCAACCCGCCGTCATCAACGTCGGCAATCAGATCAACTACCGCTACCAAAGCGGCAGCGTCAGCGCCACCAATGTGGGTGCTTCGACCACCAATACCTACATCATGAGCTCCGTATTCGTAGGGCTGACGCTCAACATCGTCCCCGAGATTACCGATGACGGCTTTGTGATCTTGCGGATCAATCCGGTGCTCAGTGAAGAGCTTGATGCCGACAACGCTCTCTCGATGGGCAGTACCGCGCAGAGTGTGAACGACGATGGGGTGCGCACCATGCCGCCGGATATCAAGATAAAACAGCTCTCCTCCATCGTCAAGGCCAAAGACGGTAGCCGCGTCGTGATCGGCGGTCTGGTCTCTACCCGTAGCGTTGAATCCAAAACCTCCGTGCCGCTGCTGGGTGCCATCCCCGTGGTGGGCGGACTCTTTCGCTCCAGCGGTGTTGAGAGTGAAAAGGTGGAGCTGATCATCGTCGTGACGCCCAAGATCGTAACGCACGACAATTTTCCCACCATCGGTGACGCTGAACGCCACATTACGGAGCGCTTTGAATGAGCAGCTATGCTTCCGCCGCCGCACTCTTTGAGAGCAGCTTTGATCAGGCGGAGTACTTTGAGAGTATGAGCGCCGAGTTTGCCAAAAATAGCCTCTTTTCATTGGTAGAGGCTAATGAGGTGGCCTTGCTTTTTTTGCTGGGCGAGCCGGGCGTGGGCAAGACCTATCTGCTGCATCTGCTGTGTGAGGCTTTTAAGGAGCGCCGCCGCATCGTGATGGCCAGCGAACCGTTTGGGTCGCCCGAGAGTCTGATGCACTTTTTGCTGCAAGAGGATGAGGCCTCTGTAGCGGTGATGACCTTACCGCAGATGAAAGAGCGCGCCCTTGCACTCTACGCGCCAACGCCGCATCTGATCATCCTCGATGAGGCGCAGCTACTCGATGAGCGCGTCTATGAGTATATCCGCATTCTGGCCGATACCAAATCGTTTCGCTTTTTGCTTTCGATGCATGCGCACGAGGGCAAAGCGATCGTCAAAAAACCCCACTTCGCTACCCGTGACCACCGCGTGATCACTCTGGGCCTGCTGCAAGGCAGCGAGCTGCGCCATTATCTCGAATCCACGCTGCTGCGCCACAACATGGGGATGCTCGCCGAGGGGCTGGGGAACAAGGAGTTCAAGATGATCGAGCGCTTCACCCAGGGGAACTTCCGTCTGCTCAAACAGATGTTCCGGCGCATCTTCGCGCTGAGTGACCACGCCAAAACGAACGGCATCGCGCTGCACTCCAAGCCTAACGGCTGCATTGTGACGATGGCGGCGATTGATCTGGGGTGTCTGGATGCATAACAGTTTTGACGCGCTCTTGCAGCGCTGCATCCTCTACCGAAAACGCGCCCAACTAAGGGTGCTTAAAATCGCGCTCCTTTCAAGCGCGTTGATAGCCGCTTTGGTGTGGGGCGCTTGGACGCTGATGCATCAAGAGGAGCCGTCCGCTGCGCCCTTAGCGGCACATGCGTCCTCGCTGCATTATGTCGCCGCCTCATCGCTCGCATCCCAGGCCAAAGATGCCAACTACAGCGTGGTTGTCGATGAAGCCTACCTGCTGCGCTATGCGCAAAGCAAGCAGACGCAAAGCCGCACCGCCTCCTCCGAACCCGCTAAAGCAGAGGTGGTTGCACCTTTACATGTAAGCAGCGCCTCTTTGTCGTCCGTGCCTTCAAGGGTGGTGATGAGCACCAAAAAGGTGTCGGGTGCTCAGGAGCTCATCGCTCTACATGAGCGCGAGCCGCGCTACGAAACCGCGCTCAAAATCGCGCTGCACTACTTTGAACAGCAGGAGTATCTGCTCGCTTCATCGTGGGCGAAGCGTGCCAATATTTTGGATAAAGAGTCCGAAGGGGCGTGGATTATCTATGCCAAATCCGAATACGCGCGGGGCAATCAGGAGCGTGCCAAAGAGATTTTGCAGCTCTATCTCTCCAACAAGTCTTCAAACGAAGCGCAGACGCTCTTGATGACTTGGAGTCAGGGTTCCTAGATGCGCCGTCTGTTGGGCATACTGCTTTGCCTTGCGCCGCTATGGGCGACGCCGCATGAGCAGTTGGCACAGAAGCTCTCAGAGGGGGCTTATGAGGAGGCGTGCATCATCGGCAAGCAGATCGTAGGGGCCAACGAACGCGACGAAAAGGTGCTCTCGCTTATCGGCATGGCTTGTATGAAAGCGGACTATATCGATGCGCTTTCCGTGATTCAAAGCCGACTCTACGCTACAAGCGAAGCGCGCTCCAACGCGACCCTTTTTGCCGCGCTGCTCTTGCAAAAGCGGCTGATTTACGAGTTTATCTATGACGGCGTAGATCTCTCCGTATTCTCCTTGCCGGTCTCGGATCATCCGCTCTCCGTCGCCTTTCGCTCCTTGCGTGATGGGCGCTATAAAGTGTTAGGCGGCAACGCAAAGCAGATTACCTTTGCAGAAAAAGGCCTGCACTATCTGCTCTACATCGATGATGCCAAGAAGGGTAAAATAGCGATTGACGTCATTCACGCTGATGGCAGCGTAGATCAACACAGGTACCGATAATGATCAAACAGGTTGTACGTTTAGGCGATTTGCTGGTAGATAAGAGGCTCATCACCCAAGAGCAGCTGATGCATGCCCTTGCCCTTCAAAAGGAGTCCAACTTTACCAAAAAGCTGGGTGAGGTGCTGATCATCGAGGGGTATGTGACGGCCAGAGAGATTGCCAGAGAGCTCTCCAACCAGCTTGGGATCGAGTTTGTGGACATCTACGGCGTTGAACTTGATTTCAAGCTGATCGGGCGTTATCCGGGGCATGTGCTTGAAAATGCCGAGGCGATTCCCATCCGCGAAGATGACGAGTACGTCTATATCGCCACCTCTAATCCGCTAGGCTACGACGCACTTGAGGCGGTGGAGCGGGTGGTGATCTCCAAGCCCATCAAGCTCTTTTTGGCGCTGGATGAGGATATGCGTAACATCTTCGCGCGTATCGCCATCATCCGCAATACCAAAACTATCGCCGAAGAGGTGAAGCGCGAAATCTCCCAAGAGGGCTACAAGAGCGACAGCGACGAAAGCGCCGTGATGCGCCTGATTCGCCTCATTGTCCAAGACGCGATCAACCGCAAAGCCAGTGACATTCACATTGAACCCGATGCGCATGAGGTTTCGGTGCGCGTGCGCGTGGACGGGGTGCTGCATGAGATTTTTGTTTTTGAACTGACCATCTACAACGCGCTGGCATCACGGATCAAGATTTTGGGCAATCTCGACATCTCCGAGCGGCGTAAAGCGCAAGACGGGCGTTTTGATATGGAGATCAATAAAGGCAAATACGATTTTCGTCTCTCCACGACCCCGACGCTTTTTGGCGAGTCGATCGTCATGCGTATCCTTGATCAGCAAAAAATTCTGCTCAAACTGGGCGATTTGGGGTTGGAAAATGAAAATCTCGAAGCCTTTGAGTCGATCATCCGTTCGCCGCATGGCATTATCCTCATTACGGGCCCTACCGGAAGCGGTAAGACCACCACCCTCTACGCCGCGCTCAATGAGATCAAAAGCCTTGAAAACAAGGTGCTCACCGTTGAAGACCCCATCGAGTATCAGTTGCCGCTGGTGCAGCAGGTGCAGGTGAATGAGAAGGTAGGCTTTAGCTTTTTTGCGGCGCTCAAATCGTTTCTGCGCCAAGACCCCGATGTGATCATGGTGGGCGAGATCCGCGATATGGAGACGCTCAGCGCGGCCGCGCAGGCATCCTTGACGGGACATCTGGTTTTTTCAACCCTGCATACCAACGACGCGCCCAGCGCTATCAGCCGTATGGTGCAGATGGGGCTTGAGCCTTATTTGATCGCCGATTCGCTGCTGGCGGTAGTGGCGCAACGGCTGGTACGCCGCAACTGCGACTACTGCAAGATCGAGTACAAACCGCACCACAACCTCTTGCGTCAGGTACATGAATATCTGCCTGAAAATCCCATATTTTTCAAAGGACGCGGCTGCCCTAAATGCGGTATGAGCGGCTTTTCGGGGCGGATTATGATCGTTGAGATTTTGCAGATCAACCACGCCATCTCTCAGCTCATCTCCTCCAATGCCAACAAATTTGAGATCGCTTCCAAAGCCAAAGAGATCGGGCTATTTACGCCGATGATCCGCGACGGTTTGCAAAAAGCGCTCAAGGGGATCATTCCGCTTGAAGAGATCATGCGCGTGACGCGCGGCTAGAGCATGAAGTATTTCGAGGTACGCTACCGTCGGGGACAGACCAGCAAAAGCGTCGTCGTGGAGGCCGAAAACCGGCTGGACGCGATGAAGCGGTTTTTAAAGCTTGAAATAGGCGTGCCGATAGAGTTGAGCGAAGTGGGTGAGCCCTTTTCGATCAAGGTGCGCAAGTTTATCGAGAAGCAGCGCGATCCGATCAAGGCCAAGCGGGTCAATAACGAGCACTACATCTCCGTGCTGCGCCAGCTATCGGTGATGCTTGATGCCGGAATGCCCATTAACGTCTGTCTTGAAGAGACGGTGCGCTCGACGCAAGATCCGATGCTGCGCGCCATTATGCAGACGGTGCATGAGGATATCGAAGGGGGGCAGGGCTTTACCAATGCTATCAAGCCCTTTCGTACCCAACTGGGCAACCTTTCGGTCTCGATGATCTATCTGGGTGAGCAGACGGGAACGCTGGCTGAATCGATCGAAAAATTGGCGGATATTTTGCAGACGATCCATGAAAACCGCATCAAGCTCAAAAAGGCAACCCGCTATCCGATGATCACGATCTTTGCGATGGCAATTGCTTTTGGGGTGGTGATTACCTTTGTTGTACCTCAGTTTAAAGATATTTTCGCGCAAAGCGGCGCGGAGCTGCCGTTTCCGACCAAGCTGCTGCTGTGGATCGAATATGCGCTTACGACTTATGGCCCCTTTATCGCGCTGGGAGCTGGTGTGTTGCTGGCGGGTTATCTTTACATGTATCGGCGCAATCCGACGTGGGCGCTGGTTTCTGATCGGCTGCTGCTGCGCGTCTACATCGTCGGTGCGGTGACCAAATATGCGATGCTGGGGCGTTTTGTCTATATTTTCAACGTCCTCATTCATGCCGGTATCCCCATTGTCGATGCGCTCAAAGCGGCGGTAGGGGTGGTGGACAACCGCTACATGAAACAGCAGTTCGGGCGCATCGTGGAGGATATCGAGGGAGGGCAGTCGCTCTACAGCGGTTTTGTCGATGCAAAGATGTTTGAGAGCATGATCTTGCAGATGCTCAAAGCGGGTGAGGATTCGGGCGCGCTCAACTCCATGCTCTCAAAGATCACCAAGTACTATAATGACAAATATGATAACATCATCGACAATGTCTCATCCATGATCGAGCCGATCTTGATCGCGGCGATTGCGGGGTTTGTGCTGGTGCTGGCACTGGGCATTTTTTTGCCGATGTGGTCGATGGCCGAAGCGATGGGGATGTAAGGACGCAAAGATGGAGCATGAAGCCGGTACGATTACGGTGGCTATTATTTCAACGCTGGTTCTGGGCTTTGGCCTCTGGATCATACATAAAATCAACGAGATTTGAGATGATGAAAACAGGTATCGCTTTTTTTGCTGCTGCGCTGCTGATGGCGGGTTGCGGTACGCAAGAGCGCGAGGGAAGTTATGTTTCGGTTCCTTCGATAACGCTCTATCCGTATAACGTGGCGCAGATGCGGCTCACCTTTGGCGCGGGGGCCACGCTGGCGCATGACCAAGGTGATTTTGCTTACCATCGAGCCGATGAGGCTTACACAGGAACCTATACGCTCACGCAGCAAGATCAGCTCATGGACGGCCAAACGCGCAGCGTCGTGACCGCCATCGAGTACCAAACCAAAGAGGGGTATGCACTAAGCGCCGATCTCTCTGCATACAACGGAACGCTCAATGTCGGGGAGACGCTTTTGATAAGTGGAGATCTATTGCTTGGCGGCGTGGTGAGCAAGATTGAGATTGAGCGGCTTGAGTGACGCTTAGGATTGAAGGGTAAAGGTCCCTTTTTGGGGATCGTATTTCCAATAGCGACCGATGCAGGGTTTGTTCTCTTTGCATTTTGATGCGCCTTTGGAGGGATGGCTGGCCGGTCCGTAGTACTCAAGCGCGGTGGCATCTTTGAAGCTCCAATCTAAAGGGGCGGGTTTGAGGATTGCATCGAGCGGATTTCCTAAAGTGCTTGGATAGCCGTCGCTGTTGAGCGCAGAGGCGTCGATCGAGGCACCGCAGGTAAAGCCCCCCTCATTGATGATCCACTCCCCATGACACGCATCAATCGCAACCTGTACCGAAGCGGCGGTGGAGAGCTCTGCAGAGATTTTGGCGTTGTCGCTAAGGCCGGTAAATTTGGGAATGGCCACCGCGGAGAGCACCCCGATGATCACGATGGCCATGATCAATTCGAGGAGGGTGAAGGCTTTGGGCATTATGTTAGTAGGTTAGTGTTACGGCAGTTGTAGAGTTAGTTTCCGTCCAAACATTGGAGCATTTAGCTTGAGATTTACTGTCGTTGAAATTACCACAGTTGACACCGTAAATCACAGTTCTGTCGGTTGTATTCAAGGCGATTGCAGCTACCAAATCACCATCGGCTGGGTCATTGTAAGAGTAAGTATTCCCGGTGTAGGTCCATCCCTTTCCGCTGATTTTGAGGATGTCTGCTAGTGTAAACGTAGTGTTGTTTTCAAGATCTTGATAATTCACTGCAGCGTTCACGGCTGAAGTAGCGCTGTCAGTTACTAGTTTTACAACGCTGTTTGCTTCCGCATTCTGCTTTAGATCTTTAAACTTCGGAATCGCCGTAGCCGCTAAAACTCCAATGATGACAATGACGAAAATCAACTCGATCAGAGTGAAACCGTTTCTACGCATAAGAACCCCTTTTAGGTCGAAAATAGTGGACTCAGTATAGTCTAAATTGCTTTACATGTAAAGAAACATGGCCCAAAAAAGGCTATTCCGATGCAATGCGCATCTTCAAGAAACGCTTCAGGGCATTATAGAGGCGCTCCTCTTCAATTGGCTTGGCGATAAAACCGTCCATACCGGCTTTGATGAAGCGCTCCTGATCGCTCTCGAGTACGCTTGCGGTCAAAACAACAATGGGGATAGGGGTGCGTGCGTGCTCCCGTTCAAATTGGCGGATGGCTTTGAGGGCGCCGATACCGCTGAGTTTGGGCATATTTTCATCGGTCAAAAAGAGATCGAAGCGTGCCGGGTCGGCTTGAAAGGTTTCTACGGCTTCTAGGCCGTTGGTGACGAGGGTGTAGGTAATGCCGACCCCCTCAAGCAAGGAGGTGATGAGCATTTGATTGGTACTATTGTCCTCGGCGACCAGAAGATGTGCGTCAAAATGCGGCGCCTCTGTCGGCACGGATCGCTCCTCTTCGCTACGTCTTAGCTTCTCTACGGTAGCCTCATCCAAAACACGCATCAGCTCCAGCGGAGCAAAAGGGGCGCTGAGCATATGCATGTGGGGGTAGTCGTCAAAGCGTCCCGAAGGTGTCATTTCCAATAAAATGGCTTCCACTTCATGTGCGATCAAATAGGTTACATGGGGTGTATGCGCATAAGTGACGACAAGATCGGCATCCATTTCGTCGATAGAGGTACACTCTTGATAGGAAACGCCAAAATCGCGAAAATATTTTCCGATCAGTTTGATGGCAGATGCGTCTTGTGCTTCTGCATTGATGAGCGCAATGCGAAGATTGCGTATTTTTTCTGTTTCAAAAACGGGACGCTTGAGCGAGGCGCAGGAGGGGAGGGGGATCTCTACGGTAAATACGGAACCCTTTTTCGGTTCGCTTTTGAGACTGATGGTGCCGCGCATAAGCTGGGCCAGCTTGAGACTGATCGAGAGACCCAATCCGGTACCGCCGTACTCCCTTGTGGTGGAGGTGTCGGCTTGTTCAAAGGGCTTGAAAATGCGTTGCTGTTGTTCACTTGTCATCCCGATGCCGCTGTCTTGCACGGCGATATGTAGACGTTGATCTTCATAGTGGATCTTGATTTTGATCTGTCCGGCTGTGTCGGTGAACTTGATCGCGTTGGCGATGAGGTTGGAGAGAATCTGGGCGATTCTGGTGTAGTCGCCCTCAAGGCACTGAGGCATGTGCGGATCGATATAGAGATAGTACATCAATCCCTTTTCTTGGGCTTTAGACGCAAAGAGCAAGACCGTTTGACTCAGCTCCGTCATCGGTTCAAACGGCGCAGCAGAGATCGTGAAGGTGCCGCTTTGAATTTTGGAGAAATCCAAAATATCGTTGATGATACGTAGCAGGGATTCACCGCTTTTGTTGACGATATCGAGATAGTGTAAGCTTTTTTCATCACTGATGCGTTTGCGCACAATCGTGACGAATCCCATGATCGCATTGAGCGGAGTGCGTATCTCATGGCTCATGTTGGAGAGAAAATCGTCTTTGGTCTGTTCCGCCGCAATCGCTTCGTCGCGGGCGCGGATGATGGGGGTGATATCGTGATGCAGTCCCAAAACGGAGACAAGGGTACCATAGGGGTCAAGCATTGGAATAATGGTAGCATTGGTGTAAAAGAGGCTTTGATCTTCACGCTGTAGCGTCAATACCCCTTTGTAGACTTTGTGAGCTTGAAGTGCGGATGCGATCTCAAAGAGTTTACTCTCCCTACTGTCTGTGGCAAGCAGCAGGGATGCGTCACGGTCCAAGACGGTTTGCGGATCGAATTTTGCCGTTTTGATAAAGAGGTCATTAATTCTTGAAAGGCTGCCATCAGGGCGTATATGGGTGACCATCATACTTTCATCGATGGCGAATTTGAATTGGGTTAGCTCTTGAAGCTGGTTTTGCAGGGCGATGGTCTGCGTATAGACCTGATCGCTGAGGGTCGAATTGATCGATTCTAGTTCTCGCGTCTGAACGCGTATTTTATCTTGAATGATGACGATAAGGTCATTAAAAACTTTGTGCAGCGCTTTGAGCGATGGGTTATAGGGCTCATAATAGGGGTGTTCGCCAAAGTAGCCCTCCCGCATCATGGTGACGATTTGGGTGATTTCGTCGATAAAAGCCTCATCCTGCTCGCGACGTAGGCGGATCAATTCTACTTGGGCGTTGATCTGGGCAGCCATCTCGCTTAGTTCATCGTTGGAAGCAGAGAGCACGATCTCCTGGGGTCTGTCGGATTGAAAATTGAGATAGTCGAAAAAGCGTTCCAGTCCGGACTGCAGCGCAGCCAGACGATGCAGGATATGGCGCGCAAGCAGCGTTGCCAAAATGGCCATGAGTAGCAAGTTGAAGAGGTTAAAGGCGAGTTGCTTCATAAAGGTGTCTTGAAAATGGCGCTCGGCTTCAGCGCTGTGCTCTTGGTGTGCCGTTGTTTGTGCTTCGCGATAAGTGTGCAGCGCTTCAAGGACATTTTGACTGCTTAGGTAAAGGGCAAAGAGGATAGGAAGCAGTGTCAGAAGAAAAATCTTATGGGTGATTTTGAGCCGAGGCATTGCCAAGAGACCTTTTTTGAGAATGAAGCATGATAGTAGATTGCGCTACAATTGCGCTATGAAAGACAGAGTTTTTGAAAAACCGATCGCCAAGCAATTTGAGTTTGATGCCGACGTCGCAGCTGTTTTTGACGATATGCTGGTGCGCTCAGTTCCATTTTATACGACCGCGATGGAGATCACGAAGACGCTTGCTCTGGCCTACTTAGCGGAGGGGGGGAGAGTCTACGATCTGGGCTGCTCTACTGCGTCGCTCTTGCTTGAAATCGAGCGATCGGCCCCTTTTTCTTTAGAGCTTGTCGGCATTGATAACGCCGAAGCGATGCTCTCTCAGGCGCGCAAAAAGATTGAAGCGTTTGGCTCTTCGGTCACGTTGTGTCATGCCGATGTACTGCATTTTGACTACCTTGCTTGTGATGTTGTGGTGAGCAACTATACGCTTCAGTTCATCCGTCCGTTGATGCGTGAGTCACTACTACAGCGGATCGCCGATGCACTCAAAGAAGGCGGTGTTTTTCTCTTTAGCGAAAAGATCATCAGTGATAACAAAGGGTTGAGTAAGAAACTGATCGACATCTATCATCAATTCAAAAAAACACAGGGCTACAGCGAGTACGAGATTATGCAAAAGCGCGAAGCACTTGAAAACGTGCTGGTGCCTTACACCGAAGCCGAGAATATTGCCATGGCCAAACGGTGCGGCTTTCGCCATTGCGAGAGTGTCTTTCGCTGGGGAAATTTTGCGACGTTTATCGCGCTGAGGTAGCTTACTGGAATTCGATCAGGTTATCGTCGCAGACTTTGTGATAATAGCCTTGATAGTCGTAGAGCTCTTCGCAGTCGTTGTAGTAGCGCGCGGAGACGCCTCGTTTGTTGACGCAGCCGGCAAGCAGCAGAAGAATGATGCATGAAAGGATAAGACGGAACATGGCGGTGATTGTATCCAAAGCAGACAAAAGCGCGCAAGTGATCGAGATTTTTCAGATGCTCTGTACTATTGCACACTGCTCGGGTGAGGCGTCGGCGATGTTGGCTTTTTTGCAAGCTGAAGCGCTTCGATGCGGCTATAAGACGCAAAGCGACTCGGCGCGCAATCTGCTTTGTTCGCGCGCTGGAAGCCGTGTGACCTTGCAGGCGCACTACGATATGGTCTGCATCGGCGATGCGCCAAAGATTGAATGCTATGAGCAAGAGGGGTGGCTACGCGCCAAAGAGAGCTCACTGGGTGCCGATAACGGCATTGCGGTAGCGATGATGATTGCGCTGATGCGCGAAGGCGCCGCGGTCGATCTGCTCTTTACAGCCGATGAAGAGATCGGACTTTTGGGTGCTAGGGCCTTACATGTAAGGCTCAAAACCCCTTATATGCTCAATCTTGACAGTGAGAGTGAAGGGGTCGTGACGGTCGGATGTGCGGGCGGCGTCGATATCATTGCCGAGTTGCCTATCAGCTACACCTCCTCTTGCGTCCCCACACAAACCTTACATGTAAGCGATCTGCCCGGCGGTCACTCGGGGATCGATATCGACAAGCAGATCCCAAATGCCCTGCAAGAGCTGTTACGCCAACCGTTTGAAGGCGCTTTGATCGAACTTCGCGGCGGCGAGCGGCGCAATGCCATCCCCAGATCGGCGTTCGCACGGCTTGCATGTACACAAGGCGACGCGCAGATGTGTCGCCGTATCGATCAGAGCGATACGATTCTAGCGATGCTGCGCGGCGCGGCGCACGGGGTGATCGCCTATGCACCTGATGGCAGCGTCGAGACCAGTATTAATCTGGCGATGGTCGAAACGCTTGAAGCCTCTTTAAGGGTTCATCTCAGTGCCAGATCAATGCGCCGCGATGCCCTTTTGGAGCTACTGGAGCGAACACGTGCCTATTACGGCGCTTATGGTTGTACGGTGCATGATGAGGGATGGTACGATCCTTGGGAGGTCGAAGCGGGAGCGTGGCGCGATCACGTCGCGGCTTGCGTGGCGGCAGAGCTGGGATCGGTACATGTAGAGACGATTCATGCGGGACTGGAGTGTGGCGTGATCAAAACGCGCTATCCTCATATTCAGATGGCCTCCATCGGCCCCGACATCGTTGCGCCGCATTCGATCCGCGAAAAGGTCAATATCGCCTCAATTGGGCGCGTTTTTGCGTGCGTGCGGCGCATTATCGCGCTTTGAAGCTCTCTTTGCTTTTGCAGTAGGACTGCAAGAAGCATTCGCTCTCGCATTTAGGATTTTTCGCGGTGCAGATGTAGCGCCCAAAGAGTACCATTCCCTGATGCAGACGGTGTAGATCGGTTTTGAAGACTTTGGTAAGGGTCGCTTCGGTCTTTAAGGCACTCTCGTCTTGACTAAGCCCCAGTCGGTGTGCGACGCGGAAAACATGGGTATCAACCGCCATAACATTGGCGCCGGTGTATTCAATCAACACGACATGCGCCGTCTTTTGCCCTACGCCCGGCAGGGTAATGAGCGCCTCCTCATCCAAAGGAATCTCTCCGCCGTAAACCTCCACCACACGCTTGGCCATTGCCAGCAAGTTTTTGGCTTTGTTGTTGAAAAAGGAGCAGCTCTGAATGAGGCTCTTGATCGATTCAAGATCGGCGCACGCGAGCGTTTGAACGTTCGGGTAGGCTTTAAAAAGCGCCGGAGTGATCAGATTGACCCTTTTGTCGGTGCACTGCGCGGAGAGGGCGACGGCTATGATCAGTTCGTAGAGGTTGGTATAATGTAGTTCGCTCACGGCCTCGCCGTAGCGCTCAAGCAAAAGGGTGCGTATCGCTTCGACGTCACGTTTGGTCGCTTTTTTCATTCCGGTCCCTTTTGACCTTAAAGATAGTTAACTGTGCTACAATGAGCCACAAAAAAATGTAGGATCAGCGTTATGTTTGTTGATTGGTTGCGCAAATGGTTCTCTCTTGGTTCAAACGATGAAGAGGAGTGTATCGACAAAGCGCTTTACTATCAATTGCTTGACCTCAACTGCGACGCCATCGCTTTTTATCTGCAAGAGGGTGGACTTGTCGGTGCCAACAGCCGTTTTTTGAGCTGTTTCGGACTTGACTCTTTGGATGCTTTTAATGCGCGATACGGCTCGCTTCGTGCTTTGTTTGAACGCGAAGAGGATGTGCTGCTGAGCGAAAATGACACAGTTTGGCTCGAATATGTTCGCCGCAACCATCCCAAAGGATACGGCGTCGAGTTTAAAGGCGTAAACGGCGAGCGTAGACGTTTGCTGATGGTGGTATCAAAGCTTCCAAAAGAGGAAAAGGAACTTTACTATCTCACCTTCAAAGAGGCAGACGAGATTGATGCGCTTCAATTGCGGCTGATGCAAAGCGATGCCGGCAAGCAGGCTTTTCTCTCGGAAGTCGGTATGCAGTTTCGTACCCCCATGCAGGGCATTTTGGGTTTTGTGAAGATGCTTGAATCGAGTCCCATGGACGAGACGCAAAGCAGCTATTTGAGGCAGGTCTCGCAAAGCGCGCGGGAGCTGGTGACCAATATCGAAAACATCCTCGATACGGCAGAACTTGAGACGCTTCAAGAGCCGAAACTGATGATCGCTCGGTTTCATCCTCAAGTCGAAATAGAAAATCTACTGAATGTCTTTGTTCCCAAGGCGATGTCTTGCGGGGCGACGCTGAGCGGAGAGGTTGATCCGCTGCTGCCTTCAGTGCTTCGCGGCGATATTAAACGGCTCAAGCAGCTGCTCTTTTCGGTTTTGACCTATGCGATACAGGTGAGTCGGCCCAGAAGTGAGCTGATTTTAAGCCTAAAAGTACATGAACGTACTCAGGAACGTGTGTCGGTCGGTTTTGGGATGCTCATCACCCAAACGATCGCTGATCCCGCTAGAGACGACATGCGCCTCATTTCTACACTGATCTCTCTGCTTGGGGGGTCTTTGACGATCAAAAGCAGTGATGAGGGTAGAGCTGCATTGGCCTTTGAGCTCTCTTTTGAGATCGAGCAGCCGGTCAAGCTCTCGAGCGAACAGGTTAAACGACGTAGGGCTCTTGTTGTAGAAGACAACCGTATCAATCAAAACCTGATGCGGTTGATGCTTGAAGGTTATGAAATTGATGTTACATTGGCCGATAACGGTGAGGAAGCAGTAGAACTTGCAGCCAAAAAAGAGTTCGACATCATCTTTATGGATATCGATATGCCGATCAAAAACGGTATCGAGGCGACAAAACAGATCAAAGCCAAGCGCCCTAGAGAAGCTCGTTTTGTTCCTATTGTCGCTGTGACGGCGCTTGCAATGCAAGCAGATGAACAGCGGCTGCTTGAGGCGGGACTGGATGACTACATGGCAAAACCGTTGACGCGCGAAATGTTGCGTTTGGTACTTGAAAAATATCTTTGATACGGAGCCTTTGGAATGCATTACAGCGCAGAGTTTCAAAAACAGACTAAAACCCAATTTTCTCTTCTGTTGGCCATTTCCAATCTTGAAAATGAAGCGTTCTTTTGTCTTGGAGTGTCGGGTGCAATTGAGGCGTGTAACGATTCGGCACTAAAACTCTTTGAAGTCTCGAATTTGGCACAATTGCATGAGAAAGGCATTGATCTTTGGGACTATTTTGTCGATGAGAGTCCCTACTTCAAAGGAGCACGTGATCAGTGGATTGAAAAAGTGAGCACGCTGGGTGAGCAAAAAGTAAAGTTAAAGATACCACATGCGGCTTTGAAAATCTTTACCATCGATGTGCAACCAAGTCGTATTGACGGTTACATGTACTATCTTTTGGTGATGCGTGATACGACGCTGCTGGACCGGGCCAGACAAGCGCAGAGCTATTTTGAAACCTTCAAGCAGAAGTTTTTGCACAGTATCTCGCATGAGTTTCGCACCCCCATGAACGCCATTATCGGCTACGCCGATCTGCTTGAGCATACGAAACTCAATAGAGAGCAAAACGAATATCTCGATATGATCGAGAAGAGCACCTCTTCGATGATGCAAAATATCGCCAATCTGTTGCAGCTCATGGAGATTGAGAACGGTTCCATGCAACTGGTGCATACGGTGTTCGATCCGCTTAAAGAGTTTGAGCAGCTTAGTGAAGAGTTTGGCGAATATGCGCAGGCCAAACGGATTCAGTTGATGTTTTTGATTGATCCGCATCTGCCCAAGAGCATCAATGCCGACAGTGGCAAAATCAAAACCGTTATGCGCGCTTTGATCGACAATGCGCTCAAATTTACCCTTGATGAGGGGAGCGTTTATGTCGAGGTGAAGCTGCGCTCAAGTGAAGAGAAGTGGGTAGAGATTGAGTGTGCGGTTACTGATAGCGGTCCGGGGATCGCACCGCAACGCCTTAATACGCTTTTGCGCCCCTTCGGTTCTGCGGTGGAGAACCGTGAACGCGGCATCAACGGACTCGGAATCGGCTTGACGCTGTCGCACAAGATTTTGGGTCTGATGCAATCCAAACTCAGACTCAACAGTGAGTTGAAAAAAGGAAGCCGCTTTTCATTTGTCCTAAAAGTGCCCGTTGTGGAGGTCGGATCGTTTGAGTTTGTGCAGAATACGACGGCGGCGATCTGGGCAGAGGAGCCTAGAACGGCGGTGCAAGGAAAGCTCTTGCGCGCGTATCTTGAGCTTTTTGAGGTGAACACGGTTCAGATTGACGGTTTGGCGACACCAGAACTTGCAAAATTCACAATGCTTTTTATCATTACGGATCAAATCTCTCCTTCAAGACTGAAGATGCTGCGCAGCACGTTTGAGCATCTCAAGGTTATTCCTGTCTATGCGCCGGAGAATCGTCTCTTTTTTGAGACGAACGAAGAGCTCTATGACGCAACGGTGATGTTGCCGGTACTGCCGCACAGACTACACCGAACCCTTTCCGTGTTGTGGGGCAAAATGCCTAGGGAGTACCTCAAGCGGCTGCTCAAAACCCACAAAGAGAAGGTTTTTGAAAATGTCAGGATTCTGGTGGCCGAAGACAATCTTATCAACCTTAAGTTGATCGAAACCATATTGGCACATGAGCATTATGGTGTAGTGCTGGCCAAAAACGGTCAAGAAGCGGTTGATCATTATCTTAAAGAGCCCTTTGACATCGTGCTTATGGACATCGACATGCCGGTAATGGACGGTGTGACCGCCAATCGCTTGATCAAAGAGATCGATCGTCACGATAACCGACCCTACACGCCCGTCATTGCACTGACCGCCCATGCACTTTCTGGGGATAGAGAACGGATTTTGGGTGCTGGGCTCGATGCACACCTCTCCAAGCCGATCGATAAAGAGCTGCTACTGCATACCATCGAACGCTTTTTGGAGAAAAAAGAGCGTTTGGGCCAGCGATAGGGTTTCTTGTCTGTTTGACAATCCGCTTTATAATGCCCGTCCCTAGAAACTACATAAGGATATTAATGAAACTTGCACTTAGATCTTTGGCGGCTTCCGCGCTACTTGCCGCAATCGCTTCGGCTGCTCCCGTTGTCACAGTGAATAATACGGCTATTGATTCAGAAGAGATTAACCGTGTCTTGATGGAAGGTACGCAGGGACGCTTTAGCACCCTCCCTGAAGAGAAGCAGCAAGAGTTGCGCAACCGCATCATCGACGGTATGGTCTCGCAAGAGCTGATCTTTGAGGATGCCAAAAAGAGCGGTTTGATGAATACTCCTGAGTATAAGAGCGAACTTGCCGACGTGATGAGTCGTATCGAAAAGCAGCTTGCCGGTAAAGTGTGGCAGGAGAAGGAGCTTGAGAAAATCACCGTCAGCGAAGCCGAAATCAAAGAGTATTACAAGCAAAACAGCGCTGAGTTCGTTGAAAAAGAGAAGGTGCATGCACGTCATATTTTGGTGAAAACCGAAGATGAAGCCAAAGCGGTCATCAATCGTCTAGGTACGCTCAAAGGCGATGCACTTAAAGAGAAATTTATGGAGATTGCTAAAGCAGAGTCAACATGTCCAAGTGCGCCTAAGGGTGGCGATCTGGGTTATTTCGCCCAAGGACAGATGGTGCCTTCGTTCAATGACGCTGCTTTTGCAATGAAAAAAGCGACCATGACAACAGCTCCGGTTAAAAGCCAGTTTGGATACCACGTGATCTATCTCGAAGATAAACAAGAGGCCAAAACTCTAGGCTTTGATGAAGTCAAAGAGTTTATTGAGCAGCGCTTGAAAACACAGAAATTCGAAACTCATTTGCGCGATAAAATGGAAGCGCTCAAAAAAGCTGCCAAAATCACCTACGCCAAATAGAGCGTATGCTCCCCTCTGCCGTCACGCACTTGCGTCTGGACGGCAGACTCTTTTATATCAAACGCGACGATCTCATCGATCCGCTGCTCAGCGGCAATAAATTTCGAAAACTCTTCACTCTTATCCAATCTCCCCTTGAACACATTCATACGGTCATCTCTTACGGCGGTATTCAATCGAATGCGATGCTTTCAATGGCTGCTTTGGCACATCAAAAAGGGTGGCGCTTTGATTATTACACAAAGAGAGCACCTGCACATGTAAAGCAGATGCCAGAGGGCAATTTAAAAGCTGCACTTGAGCTTGGCATGTGTCTACACGAGATTGATCATGGTGCTTATGAAGCTACGGTCAGAGCACTATTTAGCCGCATCAATCCGCATGAGTTGCTGCTTCCTCAAGGCGGATCAGACCCAATGGCAGAGCGTGGGATGGCGATTTTGGCTGATGAGATCAAAGAGTGGCAGCGTGAAGAGGGGATTGACAAGCTAAGCGTCGCCATTCCCTCCGGTACCGGAGCGTCGGCTTATTTTCTTGCCAAGCATCTTGATCTACCTGTGCTGACAACCCCGCTCATCGGCGACGCGGTCTACCTTAGAGCGCAAATGGACGCATTAGGGCCGCCTTGTGCGAACCTTCATCTCATCGAGACGAAACAGCGCTATCGATTCGGTACACCCTATCAAGCTTTTTTATCGGTTCATCAAACGTTACGAGAGACTGGAGTGGTGTTTGATCTGCTCTACGCACCGAAGATGTGGTTGGCTTTATTGGAGCATCTATCGCAGATTGACGGAGAGATTATGTATATTCACTCAGGCGGGGTGTACGGCAACGCTACCATGATGGAGCGTTACATGTACGCGAAGATGGTTTAGTTGCGGTTGATCGCGTTGAGGTCGTCAAAGGCCTGAACGACGCGCTTAACCAGCGACTCTTGGCCGGCGCGGAGCCATTTGCGCGGATCGTAGTATTTTTTGTTGGGCTTGTCTTCGCCTTCGGGGTTGCCGATTTGGCCTTGCAAGTAGGCTTGCTTATCTTCGTAGTAGTCTTTGATTCCTTCCCATGTTGCCCACTGCGTGTCGGTGTCGATGTTCATTTTGATGACGCCGTAGCTGATCGCTTCGCGTATCTCTTCAAGGCTAGAACCTGATCCTCCGTGGAATACAAAGTTGACCGGTTTGGCACCGAGGTTCAACTTTTTAGAGATGTATTGCTGTGAGTTGTCAAGGATTTTAGGTGTCAAGACGACGTTGCCGGGTTTGTAGACGCCGTGAACGTTTCCGAATGAGGCGGCGATGGTGAAATTTTTGCTCACTTTGGAGAGCTCTTCATAGGCATAGGCAACATCTTCGGGCTGGGTGTAGAGCAGGGCATTGTCAACATTTGTGTTGTCCACGCCGTCCTCTTCGCCTCCGGTGACGCCCAGTTCGATTTCGATATGCATCCCGATTTTACTCATGCGCTCCAGATATTCCTTACATGTAGCGATGTTCTCTTCGAGGCTATCTTCGGAAAGATCAAGCATGTGGGAGCTAAAAAGCGGTTTGCCATAGGCTTCGAAAAACTCCTCACCGGCATCCAGCAGTCCGTCGATCCAAGGAAGCAGTTCACGCGCCGCATGGTCGGTGTGCAAGATTACCGGTACGCCGTAGAGTTCAGCCATTTGATGGACATGCATTGCACCCGAAATAGCCCCTGCGATCGCTGCTTGCTCCTCATCGTTTTTAAGACCTTTGCCGGCATAAAAAGAGGCACCGCCGTTGGAAAATTGGATGATGACGGGAGAGTTGACTTTTTTGGCTGCTTCAAGCACGCCGTTGATAGATTCAGTATTGACGACATTAACGGCGGGCA
This sequence comes from Campylobacterales bacterium, assembly GCA_016938735.1. Classification (GTDB taxonomy): domain Bacteria; phylum Campylobacterota; class Campylobacteria; order Campylobacterales; family Sulfurimonadaceae; genus JAFGUB01. The sequence continues at coordinate 50,428 of JAFGUB010000026.1, forward strand.
GGGCAAATCCCGAAGCTTTGGCGGCTTCGTATATTTTTAGGAGATCTTCTCCCCAAACAACACCAGGCTCTACAATATCCAAAATTTTCTGTGACATGACACCATCCTCAAAATAAAATGTGACGTGATTATAAGATGAGCGCGATTAGGTTTTGATTACGTCGCACCAAATAGAGCACTTGCATGGTAGAATAAGGCATGCTTGCGTGGTGGAGAATTACGCTAGAATAGTGAAAAGACCAAAGTAAACAAATTGAGAAGGGGTTTTAAATGTTTAGAACCGTCAAGGCCCGCATTATCGCGTCGGCGTTAATTATGAGCATCTTCGGAGTAGTCGGTATTAATTACTATCTCTCTTCGACCTTTCATGAGCTCTCCAATAAAACAGCCAAAGATTCGCTTTCGATGTTGAGTGAATCGATTTTTCAAACACTTAGGCTGAGTATGTTTGCCGGAGATGCGGCCGTAGTAATGCGTACGGTTGATGATGCGCGTAAAATCGAGGGGATCGATTCGCTGCAGGTGCTTAAATCATCTTCGGTGATCGAGCTCTTCGCACCGCAAGAACGTTTCACCGAAGATCCGCTCATTCGTCGTATTTTTGAGACCAAGCAGGAGTCGTTGATCGAGAGCAGTGAACCCAAACACGTAGTGCGTCTTTTGCGTCCGCTTTTGGCGACACAGGAGTGCCTGGTGTGTCATGCCAACGTCACCCAAGGTGACGTACTTGGAGTGATGGATATGGTGATATCGCTTGAAGAGAACGACGCCGCTATCGCTTCGACGCAGACAACGTTTCTGTTGATGCTCATTGTTGCGATGGTGCTTTTTATGGTCATAGGCAGCCTCTTCTTTTCAAAAGAAATTTTGACACCGCTAGAGGAGCTAAGAATCCGTATCGGTGGGCTTGTAGACGGTGACAAAGATTTGACCAAACGACTCGATACCAGCCGTAAAAATGAGTTTGCCGATGCGGCTGAGGCGGTCAATCAATTTGTAGCTATGGTACAAGAGACGGTCAATGAGGTGAAAAAGCTGGGGACACAAAACGAGAAGATTGCATCGGATATCACCAAATCAAGTCAGCACATCAGCAAAAGTATCGATCAAGAGCGTCAAATCGTCTCTGAAACAACCAGTCGGGCTTCTTCGATTCATGCTATATTGAATGAGACATTGCGCATTACGCAGCAGACCCAGCAAAATGTTAGTGTTGCTACATCAGATTTGGATGAGGCTAAAAATTCGTTGGTTGTGCTCATCGAAGACGTTAACGGTTACATCCAGACGGAACAGCATCTATCTGAGCAGTTACTGCATCTGCGCAGTGATGCTGATCAGGTACGTAATGTTTTAAGTGTGATCAAAGATATTGCCGATCAGACCAATCTGCTTGCACTCAATGCTGCGATTGAGGCGGCGCGCGCGGGTGAGCACGGTCGGGGATTTGCGGTGGTGGCCGATGAAGTACGAAAGCTTGCCGAACGTACCTCAAAAAGTCTTGTCGAGATAGAGATTAGTGTCAATACAATCGTACAATCAATCAATGATGTTAGTGATCAGATGGGTGAAAATGCGAAGCACATGGAGCGCTTAAGTTCGGTTACCTCTGATGTGGAAGACAAAATCGGTACTACGGCCCGTGCGATGTATCAGTCACGTGATGTGGCGGAAGCCTCACTCAAAGATACTCAACAGGTGGTTAAGCACACAGAGTGGATCGTTGATCGGATCTCTCAAATCAATGAACACTCACACTCTAATCAGCAACGTGTCGAAGCAATTGATTCCGATCTTAACCGTCTGCTTGACGTCGCTAAGTCGCTTCAGGCGAGAATCAATGAATTCAAAAGTTAGGCTGGTGCATATGTACAGCAAGCCATTGGGCGTTTGCTGAGGAGCACAGTACGCGATGTCGTTGATGCGCGGCAATCAACATATAGCTACCTGCATGTAAATGCATCATTTGTGCTCCAATCTCTAGGGTCGCTTCTCCTTGAAGCAGCAATACCCACTCATCATGTTCCTGATCGTACCATTCACCCGCATGAGAGAGTCTGGATTGAATGTATTCGATGTGGAGCATCTTGTTTTGAAAGAGTGTTGTAAAGTGCTCTGTCTCCTCTTCGAGGCTTATTTGGTCGTCAAAAATATTCTGCAATGGCTCCTCCTGCTGCGCTATTTTATTATGTTTTAAATGTTAAGATGCGCGCATGAAAAACAAAAATATTGTATTGATCGGTTTTATGGGTGTCGGTAAGGGCACAACGGCGAGAGAGATTGTCAAGCATTCAGAGATGATTTCTATTGATACGGACGACTTGATCGAGAGTATGGAAAATCGGAAGATCAAAAAGATATTTGAGGATGAGGGCGAAGCTTATTTTCGGGCGTTAGAACAGCGCGTAGCACACTGGATCCAAAAGAGTGTGACCCACACACTCATCTCCACAGGTGGTGGCTTTTACAAAGTTGAGAATATCAACAAAGTGGGTACGGTAGTTTTGCTCCATGCTTCATTCGATGCGATTCTTGAGCGGATCAAAGCCCATCCTAATGCTGAGCGTAAGCTGAAAAAGCGCCCATTGCTGCACGATCTTGACAAGGCTCGCAAGCTCTATGAAGTACGTGAAGCTGCTTACCGTAAAGTAGCCGATTTTGTTATTGATGTAGAAGAGAAAAGCCCTACAGAGGTGGCGCTTGAAATTTTAGAAAAGGTGAAGTAGCCATGCTTAGGATACTGTGGTTAGCCATTGTTGTGACGCTTATGGTACATGCTGAAGGTGTTGTGTGGGAAAAGAGCATTAGTTTGGCAGTTGAAAAAGGTAAGAAAAGTGGAAAACCGGTGATGATTTTAGTGAGCAAAGACGGATGCCGATGGTGCGATCATCTGCGCGAGAATACGCTGCGCGATCCAGCAGTCGTTAAAGAACTCAATAGCCATTTTGTCAGTGTCGAAGCCTTTACCAACCGCGGTGAAGTGCCGCCAGAACTGATAACACCGGGAACTCCGGGAACTTGGTTTGTTAAAGATGGAGAGCCGATGTTTCAACCGCTAATGGGCGCCTTGCCTGTAGAACCCTATTTGGAAGCCTTGGGCGTTGTGCTCAAAACATACAAGCAGTGAGTTTTTAAAGTCTTACATGTAAGGATAGTACGTGATACACATACATACGAGCGCGAGCGATTTTCAGAGCCGATTTCAAGAGTTACTTGGGCGCGGGGCAATGGATATCGAACGGGTAACGGGAATTGTCGGCACCATAATCGCAGAGATCCAAAAAGATCGAAATGCGGCTTTGAAGCACCACATAGCGAAGTTCGACCGATGGGAGCCAAAAGAGGATTGTGAGCTGATGATTGATCCTGCCGAAATGAAAAAGGCGTATGAAGAGCTGGATGCACCTTTGCGCGATGCGTTGCATCTGGCACACCGACGTATTTGGGATTATCATGAAAAACAGATGCCGCGCAGCTGGTTTGATACGGAGTCAAACGGTACTATTTTAGGTCAAAAAGTGACACCGGTGGAGCGCGCCGGATTATACATTCCAGGAGGCAAGGCAGCTTATCCAAGTTCTCTATTGATGAATGTGATTCCGGCGCAAGTGGCGGGTGTAGCAGAGATCGTTGTGTGTACGCCGACACCCGACAATGAACCCAACAGCCTTCTGCTCGCGGCGTGCCACCTCTGCGGCGTCACTAAAGTATTCAAAGTGGGCGGAGCCAGTGCTATCGCAGCGATGGCGTACGGAACGGAGACGATTCCAAAGGTTGATGTCATTACCGGCCCCGGCAATATTTTTGTGGCTACGGCTAAAAAGATGGTTTTTGGTGACGTGCATATCGATATGATTGCAGGTCCGAGTGAAATCGGTATCTTGGCCGACGAAACGGCCAATCCTTCACATGTGGCCATCGACATGCTTTCGCAAGCCGAACATGACGAGATGGCCAGTTCGATCTTGATCACACCGTCAGGACTTTTGGCTGAAGCAGTTTCGGATGAAATTGAGCGGTGGCTTCAGCGCCTGCCACGTGAGGCGATTGCACGAAAATCTATTGCTGATCGCGGTGCGATGATCATCACCCGAGATATGGAAGAAGCACTCAATTTGATGAATGAGATTGCACCGGAGCATTTAGAGGTGTTGACGCTTAATCCATGGGGTCTGCTGCCTTTGATCAAACACGCCGGAGCGATCTTTTTGGGACCTGACACTCCCGAAGCGATCGGCGACTATGTTGCGGGACCCAATCATACCCTTCCTACCGGTGGGACGGCACGATTTTACTCACCGCTCGGCGTGGAGAACTTTCTGAAAAAATCATCCGTTATCGCTTTTTCCAATAAAGCGATTAACGAGATCGGCGAAGCGTGCGCACTGATTGCCCACACTGAAGGATTGACGGCGCATGAGCACTCCGTGCGTGTGCGTATGAAATCGTAATTTCTTATAAAATAAACAACCTCTATCCTGCATAAAAATTTATCTTAAATATAGTTTTTAGTAATGCAGGATGAGCCTCTTTCCTTTTTTACACACCCCTTGGAACCAGTGATAGAAATATAATTTTTTTTAGTTTGCGTTAATACTCTTTTGGCTAACATCTGCTGAGTTAAGGTGCTCTAAAACGCCTAGTTTAGGGCATCTTCTGAAGATTATAATGCTCTATTATAATTCAGTCATATCAAGGAGAGTTTATGCAATTGGGTTTCCTCGTTGACCTGCATCTCTGTATGGGATGTAAGGGGTGCGAAATCGCGTGCAAGGTGGAGAACGAAGTTCCTCTGAGCACTTAGCGTCTTCGCGTAAAGTATGTTGATGTGGGAACGTTTCCCGAAACCAAGCGAACCTTTACGCCGCTTCGCTGTAACCACTGCCAAAATGCACCGTGCGAGCGCATCTGTCCGGTCAGTGCGCTGCACTACATCGAAAATGGAATCGTCAACATCGACAAAGAGCGCTGTATCGGTTGTGCGGGTTGTGTGATGGCCTGCCCTTACGGAGCCATTTATATCGATCCTGAGACCAATACCGCTGATAAATGTACCTATTGCGCCCACCGTATTGCCAGTGCCATGATGCCCTCTTGCGTAGTGGCTTGTCCGGTTGAAGCGAATATTTTTGGCGATCTCGATGATCCGACCTCAAACATCAGTAAGTATATACAGTCGTATCAAGGCGGTGTGCAAGTGCGAAAACCTGAGAAGGGAACCAATCCGCATCACTTCTATGTCGGCGGCGGTAACGTGACGCTCAATCCACTGGCATCACACCGCGCAGAGGGCCATTCGCTCTTCAATAAACTTACCAGCAAGATGCCGATCGGAGGACACCACTAATGGTACATGAAACACTATCGGCTACCAATGCCGTTGTTACACTTGACGTGGGGCTACCGGGGATCGTGTGGCCTTGGTTGGTCACCATCAATATGTGGGCTAAGAGTATCGGAACGGGCGTGATTTTCATGCTCTTTTTTCTGTTGAGAAAATATCCTCACGACGCCCGCGATCTACGCTTCCCGACAACGGTCGTTTCAATCGTATTCATCCACATCTTTTTGCTTTTCACGCTCGCGGATCTGCATCAGCCCTTTAGAATGTGGCACATCTTTTTCTATCCGCACTGGACTTCGGCTATTACCGTGGGCGCATGGATGGCGACACTCTTTGTCGGCTTACTCTTTTTGCTCGCGTTTTTCAGTTTCATCAAAAAAGACAATGCGGCGTTTGATCGTTTGTTGATGTGGGTCACTATTTTGGCTATTCCGGTAACGCTCTATACTGCCGGTTTGATGTCACAATGTACAGCGCGTGAATTGTGGCAGATGCCCACGGAGTCGGCTCAAATGATGCTTGCTGCGCTGCTTGCCGGTTCCGCTACCATGATTTTGCTTGGCGGTAAACAGCTCTCTTTTGAAGCCAAGAGCACGTTGGGGGTAGTTTTGGGGCTGAGTGCACTTTTTGCCTTCATCCTCTATATGGCCGAGTTGATTTTTGGTCCGATGAAAGCTGAAGAGGTTGGTGCAGTTTTAGCGTATATCAAAGGTGACGGCGAGTACGCGACGCTCTTTTGGGTCGGACAATGGGTTGCCTATTTGTTGCCGATGTTGTTTGTGATGCTTAGTCGGGTTGGTAAATCCGAGAGTATTCTAAAGCTGGCAGCATTGTTGGCGCTTGCCGGTCTTTGGGTAGTCAAGCATGTGTGGCTGATGATTCCTCAGCTACTACCAATGAGTTAAGGAAAGGGTTTTTATGTTTTTGGAAAGTAGAAGATCATTTATGAAAGGCGCCGCCTTTACCGTGGCGGGCGCTGCGATTGCCAAAGGCGTTTTTTCAACGGACGCAGTGGCTGAATCGGTCAGCCAGAGTAAATTCACCAATACGCCTGATACCCTCTCATTTTACCCTCCGTTGGAGCAGTGGAGTGATTTTCAAGAGCTAAGCGGCGAAGATTGGAAACGTGGAGGCATTAACCGCAAAGGGGTGCAGAGCGCCGATAATCCTAATGGTATCGAAGTGCATGATTATATGATCGTGCCGACTGCCTGTTCCAACTGCGAAGCCTCATGCGGCTTGACGGCATGGATCGATAAAAAGAGCTTCACCGTCAAAAAATATATGGGTAACCCTCTACACCCCGGTTCTCGCGGACGCAACTGTGCCAAAGGTTATGCTGCCCAGTCACAAATGTATGATCCCGATCGTTTGGCGTTTCCGATCAAGCGCGCTCCGGGTTCTGCCCGCGGTGAAGGTAAATGGATTCGCACGACTTGGGATGAAGCGATGAGCACCATCGGCAAAAAGATGGGCGATATGCTGCGCAAAGGTGATGAGCTTTCGCGCAAATCGGTGATGTATCATGTGGGTCGTCCGAATGAAAACGGGTTTGTACCATCGGTGTGGCATTCATTGGGATGCGATGCATACAACTCTCATACCAACATTTGCTCGGCCAACGGACGCACGCCAACAATTCAATGGGCTAATGACGACCGTACCTCACCTGACTGGGCGAATGCGAAACTGGTCTTTTTGAACTCCTCACATGCTGCGGATGCAGGACACTACTTTCAGCAGTCGGCAGGATTCATCGCTGATGCGCGTAAAAAAGGGGCAAAGCTGGTGGTTATGGACCCGCGTATGTCTAACTCGGCCGGTATGGCGGATTTATGGATCGCGGCATGGCCGGGTACGGAGCCTGTGATCTATCTCTATCTGGTCAACCGAATCTTGCAAGAGGGTAAAGTCAACAAAAAATTCGTACGTCGCTGGATCAACTGGGAAGTGATGATGCGCAATACGAAGTACCTCGAGTTTATGGTGGAAAAAGGCTATATCTCGAAAGTTCCGCAAGAGCGTGACTTTAATGCCTTTTTGGAGATGCTCAAAGAGCTTTATGCGCCTTATACACTCGATTATGCCGTCAAAGAGACGCATGTTCCCGCCTATAAGCTTGAGAAGCTTTATGAGATGTTTATCTGGGCCGGTGATGCTATTTCGACCTACTTTTGGCGTGCGACCGCTGCAGGGAATCGCGGTGGATGGGTAAGCGGTCGAACCGGTTATCTGGCTTTGGCGATGCGTGGTGCCATCGGTACGGTCGGAGGTACCTTCTTTCACCACTGGCATGTTATCTCAGTAGGTGGTAAAGGTGGAAGCGCGACCGTAGGACAAGGCAAAAGCGGCTCCAACGTGGCACCTGTCGATGTATGGAATGAGTTGACATGGCCACCTGAATGGCCGCTCTCAACCTATGAAATGTCTTATCTACTACCACATTTAATGAGCGATACGGAGTGGCAGCAAAAATGGATCAAGCGCGGTTTGAATGTACCGCAAAAACTCTCCGTCTATATTCCGCGTATGTATAATCCTGTGTGGATCAATCCAGACGGATTCCGCTGGCTTGAAGTGCTCAAAAACGAGCAAAAAATGGAGCTCACGATGAACCTTTCGCCGGTTTGGTCGGAGACCAACTGGTATGTGGACTATGTACTGCCCGTAGGACTAGCGGGCGAGCGTCACGATCAGCACTCCGAAGCGACCATGCCGGCCCGCTGGACGAGTTTTCGCCAGCCGGTTATGCGTGTTGCGCTTGAGAAGATGGGTTGGAAACCCAAAAACCCCAACCGCGCAACGCTTGAAGCACATATCAAAGCGGGTCTTGGAGAGGTGTGGGAGGAGAATGAGTTCTGGTTTGAACTCTGCTTTAACTACGTCGATCCTGATGGATCGCTCGGTATCCGTCAGATGTGGGAGTCCAAACGCCATCCCGGTACGCCTGTGACGATTGCAGAGTGGTATGACGCCGCGTTTGGCGATAATCTGCCCAATCTTAAAAAGACGGCAACCAATGATGCACGCTACAAAAACAGTGAATTCCCTGTTTATGAGTATCTGCGCGATCATGGCGTTTGGATGGAAGAGAACAACATATACCATGCGCAAGAGCGCTTGGTCAAAGATGACGGTGAGCATCTGATTTCACACGGTCACAAGTACCATAAAGAAGAGATCAGCATCGATAAAGAGACCGGAGTGGTTTACGCGACCGCACACAAAAACGGCTGGAAGTACAAAGACCACAAAGAACCCGTAGCCATCGAAGTCGATGGGGAGATTATGGAGGGCTTTGCGACACTCGATAAGAAGCTCGACTTTTTCGTTGAATGGTTGGCCGATGAATGGAAATGGCCTGAATACGCGATTCCCTTCTATCCGCGTAATGAAGCGGAGAAAAAGGCGATGCCTCAGATCGTTTCGCATGTCAACCACATGTACATGACGGAGCCGAACTCCTATGCGCTCAACACGGTGTTTCGTCTGCCCTACAACATTCATACCCGTTCGGCGAACTCCAAGCATTTGATGGAGATCTCCCAAAACCACGATCCGATCTGGATCAATACCGTAGATGCGAAACGACAGGGCTTCAAGCGCGGCGATGCGATCCGCGTGCGGATCGTAGACTCTGTTTCGGGTCTTGAGAGCGGTTATTTCGTTGCTATGGCTGTTCCTACTGAGGGGGTGCTTCCGGGTACTTTGGCGTGTTCGCACCACGGCGGACGCTGGAAGCTTAAAAATGCGGTCACCATTCCCAACGGCGTCAGCGACGGGAAGGTCAACGTACCGATGGCGGGTGCCGATATGAACGATGAAGCATGGCTGAAGAGTTCACCGGAAAATGCCGGACGAGAGGGTGCGCAGATCAAGATCGAAGATTATGACGGTACGGCAGGAATGAACGGTTTTGGTATTCCTACAGCTGAGATTTCGATGGATGGCAAAGAGGGTAAAATGAAATATGTAGAGGGGATCAAGCCCTTCAAGTCCTCTCGTTTTGCCGCGTACAACCGCGATTCGGACAACATTTGGTGGGATGGACTTTCAGGCTCATGGCAAAATGCCGTGGCTCCGGCCCATCCTGACCCGATCTCCGGTATGCACTGCTGGCATCAAAAGGTGATCTTGGAGCCGGCGCAAAGCGGCGATAAGATCGGCGACATCTACGTCAATTACGAAAACAATTTCAAGACTTATCAAGCGTGGCGCGATCAGCTCACGCGCGGACTCGACAGCAATTCAGAGTTCCGTCGTCCGCCGCACATCAAACGCCCATGGGTTCCTCTCTCTGAAAAAGCTTACCGCGTCACAATCAAAGACGCGTAACGCTGCCTACCAAGCGGTCTTTCAGCCGCCTTGGTTACAATCACGCCCATCCACATTACGTACACAAGAGACATTATGCAAAACATTCAAGCCAGAAGCAACCTCTATGCGCTGCTCTCTAGAATCCTTCTCCAAGAGCTCGACGACGAGATGCTCGATATGATCCGCAATGATGACGCGATACTAGAGCTGATGCCCAATCTTCAGGCGTGGGAACCGCTTAGAAGCGTGGAGAACCGCGTTTTGCGAGAGGAGTATCTCAACCCTGATTTCGTCAATATCTCGCTGTTGCATCTGATTCCCTATGAGACCTTTTATGTACGTGACGATCAGATGATCGAAACAGGCGGTGCCAATCCGGTGACGGATATCTACAGTGCTTATGACTTTATTGTCGATTATGAGGCTGCGCGTGTTGTATCGACCGATCATATCGGTGTAGAGCTGGAGTTCATGCACCATCTCTGCGAAGCCCAGTTTAAAGCGATGATGGAAAGTGATGAGGACGCGGTAAGTGAGCTAAAAGAGGTGCAGCACCGCTTTTTGAATACCCATTTGCTACAGTGGGCACCGCTTTATCTGCTGAGCGTCAAGTATGAGGCGCGCACGCCGCTCTATGCCGATGCGGCGGATATGGCGCTGGAGTTTTTGCTCAGCGACAACGAATACCTTAGCGCCTCGATGCACGCATGAGCCGTATCGGTGTGACGCTCAGTGCGCCGCAGTGCGTGCGTGCGTTGAGTAAGGCCTCTTCATGCGACGCCTGTATGCACGCCTGTCCGACCGGTGCGATCAAAGTGGAAGCAGGCGCACTGCCGTTGATCAATCTCTCGCAGTGTGTGGGGTGCGGTGCGTGTGTCGGTGTCTGTCCGAGTGAAGCGCTGAAGGTGGACGGATTTGAGAGCGTCGATTTTCTCTTTACGCAGTTGTCGCAGCCTGAGCCGCTGATCTCCTGTCGCGTTTTGGTGCCGTGTTTGAGCATCTTACATGTAGAGTACATTATTGCGTTGGCACTGCTCAAAAAAGAGGTGATTTTCGATATGGGGCATTGTGACGCTTGTGCTTTGGGGCCTACATGTAAGCCGCTGATCGAGCGCCATTGCGAAGAGGCGTCGTATCTGCTTGAGGCGCTGCATGTGGGCGCTGTAGTGCGAATGGAGGCTAGAGGATTTGAACCCGAAGAGAGCTCCGTAGATCGGCGCGCTTTTTTGCAAAACCTCAACGTGGCCAAAGCACTGGAGGCGAGGGCGCGTTTTGAGCGTGAAGTGGAGCTGTGCAGCGACGAATTGATCACACACAGTGTCGATTCGGATCAGATCGCGCAACTGCGCCGTAAAGAGGTGGGCGAAAAGCGCAAGATGCTGCTGACCGCACTGCGGCGCGCCGGAGAGCCGAAGGTCTATCATGTGGTTGAGGCTGAGGCGCTGACGTTTACCTCGCAAAAGCGGTTTGATCTCTCTACATGTACCGCCTGCCAGATGTGCTACCGGCTCTGTCCGACCGGAGCGCTCAGCTCCGATCTGCGCCACTCCAAGATTGATTTCGATCCGATGCTCTGTATCAAGTGTGCCCTGTGTCATGATGTTTGCGAGAGCGACGCACTGAGCCTTTCGGGGGTGTATGCGTTGACGTCGCTCTATCAATCAAAGCCGCAGCGGCTGGTCGATTTTCGGGTGAAGATGTGCCATGAGTGCGGTTGCCACTTCGTCTCCCTGCATGGCGAGAATTACTGCCGCCGCTGCGATATCGAAGAAGATGAGGCCAAAGCGTTATGGGGGATAGAAGATGAATGAACACAATGCGATCAGCAAGACAACGAAGCTCTATGGCTTTATTGCCGAAAAGGCGCAAAGCAACCGCTTTAGCGTAACGCTCAACCGTCTTTTCAAAGCGGGCGGGCACGATGCGATGATGATACCGATGAACATCCGGCATGATGATCTTTACTACACCATCAGCAACATGCGTCACTCGCATCTGTGCGGCGTCATGATCGGTGCAGAGTATCAAGAAGAGGTCCTTTCGATGCTCGATAACGCTTCGCCGGAGGTGACGCGTAGCGGATTTTGCGACGCGCTGATGATTCGAGACGGTCGCCTTGAGGGCTTTTGGGTTTTGCCCGAAGTGCTTTTATCGGAGGCGAGAGGCTTACATGTAAGGCGTATCGCCCTTTTGGGTTCTAACGCTTTGGCGGCGGCTTTGGCACTGCGCTTGGGTGAGTTTGAACTCTCGATGTTCGATCCTGAGGTGGAGTCTCTGCTGGAGCTGGGCCGAAAAATTGATCTGGAGGTGGATATCAACCGCATCACGCCGCAAAGCGATCTGAGCGGTTTTGATCTTGTGATCGACGCTACGCCCCAAAGGGATCTGTACCGTATGGTCGCGCAGGGCGGCAGGCAGAGCATTGAGGCGTACGGGCTGCTTGAGCCTTATTGTGAGACGATGTATCATATTTTATTGAAGGAGTGGGTGAAATGAAGCCTGAAGATATAGCGAGTCTGCGCGCGGAATTTGACAAGTTCGTGCGCGAAGAGTGCAGCGTCAATCCCGAGGAGCAGGCCAAAAACCCCGATGGAGGGGATGCGGTCGATGAGGAGCCGGTACCGGCGTTTGTAGACGATTTGGCCGACAAGCTGTTGGCGCCGTCCAAAAGCGGCGTCTACCTCTCGCGGCTCGATATTAAAAGGGTTGCTGAGGCGATTGATGAGTCGCTGCCGGTGAAGGAGCGTAAGAAGATGATCAAAGCGCTTTTTCGTCATACCACTTCCAAAGCCTATCTGCGTAGCGCATTTGACGAGTTTAACCGCCACCTCGAAGGGCGACGGCTCATCTATCTTGAACTGGCAAAAGAGTTTCCCGCATCCTCCGCGCTCTTTGAGGCATGGTGCGCCAAGATTGATAAAACACGCAAGATGTTCGATCAGATCGTTCAAGATTTTGAGGAGATTGAGCCGACATCCGATCCGATGATGATCTAGCCTCGGATACGCTCCAGCGCGCGCCGATAATCTGCGCCGTAAAGCCCTTCGCGCTCGAGCACTCTGTAGAGCGATTCGATCGCCTCTTCATCCATACTGCCGTCACTTTTAAAACTCACACTCATTACATGTAAGGCGACGGCTTGGCGGCGCTCTTTGCCCTCAAGCGTCCACGGATCGCAGCTGTGGCGTATGAGCGCAACCATTGCAGGATCGAAACGCCAGCGTTCAAAAAGTAGAGCGCTGACCTCTGCGGCGCTAAAGCCGCAGACCTCACGTTCGGCGTCGTCAAGCAAACGATGGTGTTCCAGCGCAAGCTGCAAGGCGGAGGGGCAGCCGTTTTCGATGAGCCATTTGGCGATCACGACCCTGCCTAGATGGATCAAAAAGGCGCTTGGCGCGAGCAGATGCAGCCATGTGGGTTCACGGCGGATGAGCCAGTGGATACAGAGTGCAAGGGTACGTTCGCTGGCAAGTGCGAAGGCGCTTTTGGTGATGGCGTAGGGTGAGAGATTGATGACAAAAGAGCGGTTGATGGCGTTTTGCAACGCCAGAGTACGCACTACGGCGCGGCCCAGCAGCGAGATCGCCTGATGAATGCTGCTGATATGGGCTTTGAGCCCGTACAAAGGGGCATTGACCGCGCGCAGGATGTCGGCGGTGAGCAGCGGGTCTTTTTCGATGACATGCACAAATGCTTCAAAGGTGCTCTGCTCGTCATGGTAGACCCGTTCGATCTCAAAGACCGACTCGGGCAGCGGTGCGATGGCGTCGATGGCGCTAAGAAGATTTTGGCTCATGCGATGCCCGATAGATGAGCAAGCCACAACCATGCTTGCCACAAAAGAGCGGCGCACACTCCTGCGGCAACACCTGCGAGCAGATCGTCGCCCATGACGCCCAGTCCTCCTTTGACGTCGCGGTCGATACGCCCGATGTAAGAGGGTTTGGCGATGTCAAAGAGGCGAAAAAATCCAAAAGCGCAGAGAATCATCAAAGCATGGCCGCTGGAGAGATCCAGAAGTGATTCAGTGCTGATCTGTACTCCGGGTGCGATACCCAGAGCCAGCCACATTCCCGCCAGCTCGTCGATGACGATGCTCTTGTCATCATGGGTGCCGCTATGCGCCTCATAGGCATCAATCATCTTGATGCCGGCAACCGTAGCCAGCAAGGTAGCCAGAAAAAGGGTCTGTGTTCCGGCAAAAAGCAGCAGTGCCACACCCATCACCAAAGCGACCAATGAGCCGATGGTGCCGGGTGCGACAGGCGAGAGCCCGCTGTAGCCGACGGTAATGAAAAAACGGTTCATGATGCGCCTTTAGGTGAGGGAGGTGGTTTGGTGTAGCCGTGTCAGTTCGACATAAAAGTCGCGCTCCGAGTGGCTCTCCAGCAGCCCGCTGTGGGGCATAAGGTCGTTGTAGAGCTTTTCGATTCCCTCTAGGCGATTGGGATAGAGCGAGCTTAGGATGATCGCGGAGATCTCCTTGCGTACCAGCACCGCAGGAGGCAAAATTCCCAGTTTGTAGAGCTTTAGGATCGAATCGGAGGCATAAGAGATGTGATGGTGGCGTCCGTGCGGGCAGGTGTGGGTGCTGACCAGCGTGGTGCAGATGTTGCAGTAGACGTACTCGCTAGCGATATCGATCTGGATGTCGATACCTTGCATCTTTTCAAGGAGCGACTGATCGAGTCTGCGGTCATAGTAGAGGTTGACTCCGGCGTGGTTTTGGCCGATGGTGAGAATATTACACCCGTAATTTCTGGCAATGATGGCATCAAGGATGATTTCGTTGTAGCCGCCGAAGATGTAGCTGCTCTCGAGCGGTACCACAATAACACGATTTTTGGGCAGAAAGTGGTGGATGAAGTAATCTAGCACCTTCGCTCGAAGCTCAAAGGTGAGATCGGCGTTGTGGTAGGGCTTGAGCAGGAAGATGACCAATAGATCGCTTTTTTCGAGCGTCTGGCGGATGAGGCGCTCATGGGCGCGGTGGAAGGGATTGGCGGCCATCACGAGGGCGTTGGTGATGTTGGCCCCCGTTGCGGCTTTGAGCTCCGCGATCTGGGCTTTTGTGGCGAGCAGCTCTTCGTGTCTGATCTGAAGCGGCCCGCTGACCGCGTAGCGGCCGATGCGCTCGAAGTTGGAGAGGATGCCCGGATGATTGATATCATCGGTGCCGTACATGGTCAGTAGGCGCCGTTTGGGATCGATCTCGAAGACCTCCTCTATGATGATACTGCCCACGCGCTCTTTATTGCAGACGAGATCGAGCGTTTCGCCGACGGCAACACTGGTGAGCACCTCTTCATTGACCTTGCCGCTGGGGGCGAGCAGAAAGGGAAAAGGGAAGCTGATCCCGTTTACGAGACGGCTTTCGCACATCACCTCCATCTGCGCTTTGTTCATCAGCTCCGTAACGGGGTAGAGCAGCCCTGCTTTGAGCAGGCCTAAAGCCGAGATGGCCTGTTCATCGATGTAAAGTGCTCTATTTTTTCTTGACGATGCCATATTTCTTTCTCTTTTCCCATAGACTTTTACGAGAGATGCCCAATTTTTTGGAGAGTTCGGTATCCGGAAATTTGTTTTGATAGTGTAAAACAATGTATTTGACATAATCCTCAATCGGCATGATGTCGCCTTGATCGAAGAGCTGGTTGTGGCTTTTAAGCTCCACCACGCGGTAGTCGATGTCGTGGATCTTCTCAGTACCTGCGACGATGATCTGGCGGTTGGCGATCAGGTTGAAAAAGCTGGGGTAATCGCTCTTTTTGAGCAGTTGAAAATCGGTGATGTAGATGATGGCCGATGGGGCGATCGTCGTGATCTGATGCAGTGCGTCGGGGCTTGAGAGTGAGATAAAGTAGAGGGTTTTTTTGCGCGTGGAGGCGTATTTAAAGGCAAAAGCGTCGCACTGTTTTTGGTTGGTGCCGGAGATAAAGAGCGGCAGCGATGCGCCGGCGAGTTCGCTGTCGATGGCGACGGTGTGGAAGGTGTAACTGAGGTAGCGCTCATAAGTGGTGTTGAGCCGTTTGAGTCGTTCGTAGTCCTGAAAGTGATCAATTTTGCGGATCAGATCTTTGATCATGAAGGGCTTTTGGATGTAGTCTTTGGCGCCGGCTTTGAGCGGCTTAGAGACGGTGTCGTTGGAGATGTAGCTCACCATCAAGATGATGACGGACTCTTTGTAGGCGTCGATGATGGGGTAAAAATCCTGACCGTTAATATTGGTCGAGAGCAATACGACGTCGTAGGCGGTTCCTTTGAAGGCATCTTTGATGGTACTGTAGTTATCGCACTGGTGGCCCAGTTCGGTGAGTTTGGCGGAGATACTTTGCGCCAGATAGATTTCGTTTTCCAGTATCAAAATTTTCATGCTTGTGTCCAGTCAAAATAGTTGAGGGTGGCACCGGCGAGTACGCCTACGCCTTCTTTGCGGCCGATAAAGCCTAGATGTTCGGTGGTGGTCGCCTTGATGTTGACGCGTCCCATGGGGATGTTTAAAAGCTTGGACATACGCCTGCGCATGGCCTCTTTATAGTTTTGAAGTCGTGGGGTTTGAGCGATGATCGTGAGATCGACGTTGATGAGCTCAAAGCCGAAATGGCGCAGTTTTTGGAAGGTTACATTTAAGAGCTCTGCTGAGTCGATATCTTTGTAGCGTGCATCGGTATCGGGAAAGAGCATTCCGATATCGCCAAGACCCGCAGCGCCCAGTAAGGCGTCGATAAGGGCGTGAATGGCGACGTCGCCGTCGCTGTGGGCTTTGAAGCCAAAGGGGGAATCAATCGTGACGCCGCAGAGCACCATGGTGCGCCCCTCTTCAAAGGCGTGGACGTCAAAGCCGTTGCCGCTGAGCGTCGTGCGCGCTGGGGGCTGGAGGCAGGGGATTTTGGCAAGATCCTCGGCGAAGGTAATTTTGTGTGCCGCTTCGTCGCCTTCGATAAGCAGCCGAGTGCCGCCGCTTGCGACGATGGCGCTGCTCTCGTCGGTGTAGAGGGTATCGCTTTTTAATGCTTCGCGTAAGAGGGCGGTTTTGGAGAGCTGCGGCGTTTGCAGGCGTTGTACATCGGCACGTTCGATCGTTTCGCCCTGATAAACGATCGTATCGACGGCACTCAGTGCGGGGACGATGACGTCGGCTGCGCCTTTGTGTTCGATCAGCCGCTCAATCAGCGCCTCATCGACGCAGGCGCGGGCAATATCACTGACCATGACAAACTCGGTATCGACCGCTTCGAGCGCATGGCGCAGCGAGGCTTGACGGTTCTCGCCGCCGGTGACAATCTGCTCATTGCTGTAAAGACGCATAAAGGCGACTTCGTCGCCATGAGCGGCGATGATGATTTTTTTAAAAAAACCGCTGGCCTTGAGTCTATTGGTAACAAAAAGCCATAACGGATCATGTCCGACGCGCAGCCATTGTTTTTTGAGAGGAAGCTTAAAACGGTTCGATTCTCCGGCAGAGAGCAGGATCAGCGTTAAATCGGACAAAAAAACTCCTGTTTTTAGAAAACTGTTACGAAATTATACAGGCAAAAAGCTTTTTTTTATCTTGTTGCAGTACTATTGCAACAGGGTCCAAAGGGCTTAAAAATAGTTAAAAATCTCAATCGAATTTTAGATGTAGGTCTCTTTTTGAGTCGGGCAAACTATAGTACGCCATCGATACGGACAGAGGCCGAAATAAGGGTTGAAGGCTGTAGAAATGAAGGAGATATCATGAGAACTTCCTGGGTTCAAAAACGCCAAAACGACAAAGTGCGCACCCAGATGTACTATGCGAAGCAGGGCATCATCACCGAGGAGATGGCCTACGTCGCAAAGATCGAGGATTTGGATGCGGAGCTGGTGCGCAGCGAGATCGCGCGCGGCCGTATGATCATCCCCGCCAACATCAACCACACGACTCTGGAGCCTATGGCGATCGGTCTGGCGGCGCGCTGTAAGATCAACGCCAATATCGGCTCTTCGGCGCTTGCCTCAGACATCCAAGGCGAGGTGGAGAAGGTGCAGGTGTCGCAACAGTACAAGGCCGACACCGCGATGGATCTCTCCACCGGCGGTGACCTTGACGAGATCCGCAAAGCGGTCATTGCCGCCTCCAAGATCCCCATCGGCACCGTGCCCATCTATCAGATTTTGCACGACGTGGGCAACAAGATCGAAGATCTGAGCATTGAGAAGATGCTGGAGGTTTTGGAGCGTCAGGCGCAGCAGGGGGTGAGCTATTTCACCATTCATGCGGGCTTTTTGCTGGAGACGATGCCCAAAGTCGCTAAACGCAAGATGGGGATCGTGAGCCGAGGCGGAAGCCTTATGGCTGCGTGGATGATGCACTACCACCGTGAAAACCCCTTTTATACGGCGTATGACGAGATTCTCGATATCTGCGCACGTTATGACGTGTCGCTTTCCTTGGGGGATTCGCTGCGTCCGGGTTGTCTGGCCGATGCCAGCGATGATGCGCAGTTAGGCGAGCTAAAGGTGCTGGGCGAACTCACCCTTCGGGCGTGGGAGAAAAACGTGCAGGTGATGATCGAAGGTCCGGGGCATGTGCCGCTCAATCAGATCGAGCGCAACATGAAGATCCAGCGCGAGCTCTGCCATGAAGCGCCGTTTTATATTTTGGGGCCGCTGGTCACCGATATTGCGGCGGGATATGACCATATCAGCTCCGCCATCGGCGCGGCGGTGGGCGGCTGGCACGGGGCGTCGATGCTCTGTTATGTTACCCCCAAAGAGCATCTGGGATTGCCCAACGCCGAAGATGTCCGTAACGGTATCATCGCGTACAAGATCGCTGCGCATGCCGCCGATATCGCCCGTGGCCGCAAAGGGGCGCGCGATATTGACGATGCGATGAGCGATGCGCGTTACGCTTTTGACTGGAACCGCCAGTTCGAGCTCGCACTTGATCCGGATCGCGCCCGTGAGTACCACGACGAGACCCTGCCGCAAGAAGTCTTTAAAGAGGCGGAGTTCTGCTCGATGTGCGGGCCGAAGTTCTGTTCGTACAAAATCACGCAGCAGATTATGGAAAACCCCGAAGCGATTGCACGTATCGCCGAAGAAGCAAAAAACGCCAGTTAAACACTATTACATTTAAGGAATAAATATGACAAGAGAGATTGCCGAAAACGCTCTGCGCAAAGTGACCTATCCCGGATTTACCAAGGATATCGTCACTTTTGGATTTGTAAAGAATATCGAGATTACCGGTACGAATGTACATGTAAACGTCGATATCACCTCCAGTGCCCCTGAAGTGGCCCACCAGATTACCCTTGAGGCAACCGAGGAGCTGAAGCGCGCGGGTGCCAAAGAGGTCGTTGTCACGATCAATGCACCTAAAATACCGCGCGAAAGCTCTTCCAAGGGTAAAAACATCGCGCCGCATGTGAAGAATTTCATTATGGTCAGCTCCGGTAAAGGCGGGGTGGGTAAATCGACCTCTTCGGTCAACCTTGCCGTAGCGCTTGCGATGCAGGGCAAAAAAGTGGGGTTGCTCGATGCCGATATTTACGGTCCCAATGTACCGCGCATGATGGGTGTAGAGAACATCAAGCCTGAGATTTCTGGCAACAAAGTGCTTCCGATCAAAGCCTACGGTGTCGAGATGATGTCGATGGGCAGTCTGATGGAAGAGGGACAGTCGCTGATTTGGCGCGGCTCTATGATCATGAAGGCGATCGAGCAGTTCTTGCGCGATATTTTGTGGTCGGATTTGGATGTGCTGGTGATCGATATGCCTCCGGGTACCGGCGATGCGCAACTCACTCTGGCTCAGAGCGTGCCCGTGACACTCGGTGTGACGGTCACCACGCCGCAGCAGGTTTCGCTCGATGACTCCAAACGATCGCTCGATATGTTCAAAAAGCTGCACATCCCCATCGCGGGAATTATCGAAAACATGAGCGGCTTTATCGCGCCCGATACCGGCGTGGAGTATGACATCTTCGGCATGGGGACGACCCAGCCGATGGCGGATGCCTTTGGAACCAAGATCCTAGCACAGATTCCCATCGAACCCGCGATCCGAACGGGTGGCGACACCGGCAAACCGGTCGTCTACTTCGCACCGCAGTCCGAGACGGCCAAGCGCTATATGAAAGCGGCTGAAGAGATGTGGGCGCAGATCGAGAAGATCAACGCAGAGGGCGGCGTGGACAACCAGGCCATCCAACCTACCACGCCTCCGGGCGTGAGCGCTTGCTCGACCCCCGCACAACCCGCGCAATCCGCCCATCAGGGCGGAAGTTGCGGCTGCCACTAAACCCCTTGGCTTACATGTAAAACCTTTACATGTAAGCGTCTTCTTCTACTCTACTGTGACACTTTTGGCCAGATTTCTAGGCATATCCACATCGTTGCCCAAGCGTACCGCAATTTCCATCGAGAGCAGTTGCAGCGCTACCATCATCTCGAAAAACTCCAGCATATAGTGATTACATGTAGAGATGGGAATAAAGTCATCGGCTTTTTCAAATGGTTCTGAGGAGATGACGCAGATAGTGGCGTCGCGGGCGCTGAGCTCTTCAACGTTGCTTTTGGCTTTGTCAAAAAGCATGTGGCGCGGCAGCAAGGCGATGGTGAAGAGTTCGGGGTCTGCCAGGGCGATGGGGCCGTGTTTCATCTCGCCTGAGGGGTAGCCCTCGGTGTGAAGGTAGCTGATCTCTTTGAGTTTGAGCGCCCCTTCGAGTGCGAGCGGATAAAAAACGTCGCGGCCGATAAAGAAGAAGCCGTGTCCGTGGAGGTAGCGTTTGGAGAGGCGGCGGGTGCGTTCGTGCAGAGCGTCGCTCACGGCGGTTTTGGCGGGTACTTCACGCAATGTTGTAATCTCTGCGGCAATCGCCTCGCGGCTCATGGTGCCGCGCGCTTTGGCGAAGTAGAGCGAGAGCATCCACAGTACGGCCACCTGTGTAGCGAAGGCTTTGGTCGAGGCGACCCCTTTTTCGATGCCGGCGCGCGCCAAGATGGTGTAGTCGCTTAGGCGTACCATCGAGGAGTTGTCCACGTTGCAGATGGCCAGCGTGCGCAGTCCGGCGGCTTTGGCCATTTTGAGGCTCTCTAGGGTGTCGGCGGTTTCACCGCTTTGGCTGATGACGACAAAAAGGGTGCTTTTGCGCAGCAGCGGTTCGCGGTAGCGAAATTCGCTCGCAAACGCGACGTGCGTTTCGATTTTGGCGAGCCGCTCAAAGAGGTAGCTGGCGGCGAGTGCTGAGTGGTAACTGGTGCCACAGGAGCAGAAGGTGACGTTCTCTATGCCCTCAAGTATGGCGGAATCAAGCTCTTCAAAGAGAATTTCGCCATCACCCAATCGTCCGAGCATCGCATCGCTAAGCACCGTGGACTGCTCGTAGATCTCCTTTTCCATAAAGAAACGGTAGCCCTCTTTTTGGGCAGAGAGTTTGGATTCGGGCAGGGCGCACAGAGCAGGGGTGATCGGTTTGTGCTCTTTGTTAAATAGGGCGATGGTCTCCGGATCAAGGTAGCCGTATTCGCCGTCGTTTAGGTAGATCACTTGATCACACTTGCCGATCAGCGCGGCGTCGGAGGAGCCAAAAAACTTCTCATGCTGCGCATTGATGCCGATGATGAGCGGCGAGCCGTGCTTGGCGAAGAAGATGCGCTCGCTAAGCGAAGTGGTTACGAGCAAAATGGCAAACGCCCCTTCAAGCCGTGCGAGCGTCGCTTGGAACGCCTCAAACGCCTCCATACCCTGCTCAAAATAGTACTCGAAGAGGTGGACGATCACTTCGGTATCGGTTTGAGAGAGGAAAGTTTTGCCCGCTTCGATCATCTCGCGTTTGAGCTCTTGGTAGTTTTCGATGATACCGTTGTGGACGACGTACGAAAACTGCCCCATGTGCGGATGTGCATTGAGCTCCGTGGGTTTGCCGTGGGTCGCCCAGCGGGTGTGGCCGATGCCGACCGCGAACCCCTCGGTAGCGTAATTGGCGCACTTCTCTTCAAGATTGACCAGTTTGCCCAGCGCCTTGAAACTTTTAAACGCACCTTGTTGCAGTACCGCGATGCCTGCTGAGTCGTAGCCGCGGTATTCGAGCTCTTTGAGTCCTTCAAGAAGGAGACCTTTGGTTTCACGCGCTCCGATGTAGCCTACGATGCCGCACATTATTTCATTCCTTTGATGAGAAGATCGATCACTTTTTCGGCATTATCGCACATGCCGCTCTCTTTTTCGATTAAGAAGTGGTCGTTGGCGCGTGTTTTTGTGGAGTAGATTTTGGCGGTGGCGACGTTGACATGTAGGGCGTCGAAGCAGTTCATGATGTAGGCGAGCAGCCCTTTTTGGTTGGAGGTATTAACGATCATTTCGGCAAACGTTTTGGAGTGTTCACAGTCGAAGCTGATCTCGCTGCGTTTGATGATGGGCTGTTTTAGGGCGATGGAGCGGCTCATGTCGAAAGAGTCTTCGATGATCCGCTCGATTTCACCGAGGGTCTCCTCTGCCGGAAGCAGGGCAAATTCGAGCTTGAAGTACTTCACTCCGTCAAAGAGGGTGAAGATGTCCATTGCGACCACATCGAGATAGCTGAGGCTGCCGAGCAAAAAGCCCAGGTTGAGTGGGATTTTACGCCAGATTTTGATGATAAAGGTCTTCTCAACGGAGATCTCAAAGTAGAAGCGCTCCACATTTTGCGCCTTTTGACAGATGGCGAGCAGTTCGTTTTGGCTCGATTTGAGAAAAAAGAGGTTCGATTCGACACTGAGAATCTTCTTTTGTAGTGCTTTGGGCAGTTCGGTGAAGGCGTCGGCGTTGGCGAGGCGCTTCTCGATGCGTAGGCGCTTGCTGGCATCGGTGATGCGTTCGGCGTTTTGGGAGACTTCGAGCGCTTTTTCGTAGAGCTCGCGCAGCAGTCTGGCGTTGAACGAGGTGTAGATTCCGCTGCCCACGCCGTTGATGTCGGCGTAGGTGAGAATGTAGAGCAATTTGAGGTTTTGGGCGCTTTGGATGCTTGACATAAAGCGGTACAAGGTCTCTTCGTTGTAGATGTTCTCTTTAAACGCCACGCCCGACATGCGGATATGGTAGCGCACCAAAAGGGCGCAGAGCTGCTGGTCGGTTTCATTGAAGCCAAGTTGCCTTGCAAATGGAACGATCAGTTTAGCGCCCACTTCACTGTGGTCTTGTTTACGCCCTTTGCCGGTGTCGTGCAGCAAGACGATCACCTTGAGCAGGGTCTGCTCTTTGGGGCTTAGGGTGTTGTAGAGCGCGAGAATATACGGATCGCCGATGTGCTCGAGCGCGGCGATACACTTGATGGAGTGCAGATCGACGGGATAGTGGTGGTAGCCATCAAACTGCGGCAGGTGGGCGACTTTGCGAAAGGCACCGATGAGGTGCTGCAAGATGCCCGCATGGTAAAAGAGCTCCAAGAAGCAGTACATATAACGCCGCTCAAAAAGGGCGCGCAGCAGTGTGTAGGTTGCTTTTTTGAGCGGATGACGGATAGCAGCGTAGGTAAAAAGGGCTAAAAAACTCGGATCAAACTGCCAGACACGATCTTCCAGCCGTAGCAGCAGCTCCAGCAGCGCTTCGATCTTGAACACCGGGGCAGTGGCCGTGGCGAAGAGACGCGTGTCAATGCGGTAGATGTGCGGTGCGATACGCCCTGCACGCAAAGCGCTAAAGGGGTACTCGCCGACGAGCAGCGGGCGGATCATCTTTTTGACGTAGATTTGGGTGAAGTTGTTGATGCGCCACTGCGCTTCGAGTAGTTTGCTCACGAGCTTGCGCTCATCTTCAAAGCCCAGCATCCGCGCCGCTTCGTGCATCTGATCGAGTGTGAGCTGGTCTTGCTGTTTTTTGCTCATAAGGTGTAAGGCGCTGCGCACTCTAAAGAGCAGCTCCAGCGCCACGCGGTAGTCGCGGTACTGCTCATCGCTAAAGAGCGTGCCTGAGAGCTCCTTGAGGTTGCCGACGCCATAGATCGTATTGGCGATCCAGTAGAGCAGTTGCGAATCGCGCAGCCCCCCCACACTCTCTTTGATGTTGGGCTGCATAGATTGGGGGTATTTGCGGCGGCGTTGGTGCGCCTCTTCGATCTTCTCTAAGATAAAGCCTTTGGGGTTGGTGTGGCGGATGATACCCAGTTGGCGCTGCGTGGCGCTCCAGGTAAAAGGCGAGCCGATGATGAGCCGCGACTCCATCAGCGCCGTGCGGATCGTGATATCTTCGCCGGCGGCTTTGGGAAGATCGCTTGTCTCATGCACGCGGTGGCCGAGTTTGAGCCCCGTATCCCATACCATATAAAGAAACTTCTCGATGATCTTTTGGGTGTTGTAGCCTTCACAGGGTTCATAGACGATGAGCAGGTCGATGTCGGAGTGCACACAGAGCTGTTCGCGCCCGTAGCTGCCCAGCGCAATAAGGGCGATGGGGATGGAGCCGCGCATCGGCAGATAGTTGCCGAAGGTGCGCCGCAATACGGTTTTGTACATGGCGGCAATGAGAGAGTCGAGGGTTTTGGTGTGCTTGACCAAAAAATCTTTGCCCTGATTGACCTCAAAAATTTGCTGTAGCGAATCGCGGTAGGCGGCAATTTCGGCTTTGAAAAGCTTGGAAATCGCAAAGTCGGGGGCGTTTTGTTCGATGAGGTCTTCGATCTTTTCTTCGAGCATGTTGGGGCTACTTTTTGGGTGTTATTGTAGCTTACATGTAAGGGGCTTGGTTATAATGGCGGCAAAAAAAAGAGGCACTATGAGGGATTTGGAAGCGAAGATTCGCGTAGGAGAGCGCATCAATTTTGATGAAGCGCTGAGCTTGTATGACTGGGATCTCTTTACGCTGGGGCAACTCGCCGACGCCAAGCGCCGAGAGCGCTACGGCAACAAAAGCTTTTTCAACATCAACCGCCACATCAACCCCACCAACGTCTGCAAGGATGTCTGCAAATTCTGCGCCTACTCCGCCAGCCGCAAAAACCCCAACCCCTACACCATGAGCCATGAGGAGATTTTGGGCATTGTCGATGGGATCGTGGATCGGGGTATCAAAGAGGTCCACATCGTCTCCGCGCATAACCCTGAGGCGGGTTTGGAGTGGTATCTGCAGGTTTTTGCCAAGATCAAGGCAAAGTATCCAAGCGTACATGTAAAGGCGCTCACGGCGGCGGAGGTGCATTTTTTAGCCGAGCAGTACGCCAAGAGCTATGATGAGATTTTGGATCTGATGATCGAATACGGCGTCGATTCCATGCCCGGCGGGGGCGCGGAGATCTTCGATGAGACGGTGCGCGATTACATCTGTAAAGGCAAAGTAACGTCGCAGCAGTGGCTGGAGATTCACCGCAAATGGCATGAGCGCGGGCGCGAGAGCAACGTCACGATGCTCTTTGGGCACGTCGAAAAAAGAGAGCACCGGATTGATCACATGATGCGCGTGCGCGATTTGCAAGATCAGACCGGTGGCTTCAACGCCTTTATCCCGCTGGTCTATCAGAGCGAAAACAACTTCTTACATGTAAAGGAGTTCATCACCGCGCACGAGATCCTCAAAACCTACGCCATCGCCCGCATCGTGCTGGACAACGTTGCCCACCTCAAAGCCTACTGGGTCACCTCTACCGTGAGTCTCGCCCTCGTGGCGCAGGAGTTCGGGGCGGATGATCTTGACGGCACCATCGAGCGCGAATCCATCAACTCCGCCGCCGGAGCCGCGAGTGCACATGGGATCGATCTGGCGCAGTTTGTGGGCTTGATCAAAAACAGCGGGTTTACGCCGGTAGAACGCGACAGTCTTTATAATGAAATCAAAATCTGGTAAGGTTTACATGTAAAGGAGCAAAACAATGAACCTAGAAGCGCTAGAATCCTACCTCGCCGCCAAAAAAGGTGCCTGCAAAGAGTTCCCCTTCGGCGAAGAGGCGATGGTGTACAAGGTGGCGGGCAAGATGTTTGCGCTCGCGGCGCATCAAGAGACACCGCTGCGCCTCACGCTCAAGGCGACACCCGAAGATGCGCTGGGGTACCGCGCGATCTACCCTTGCGTGCGCGAGGGCTACTACATGAACAAAAAGCACTGGAACACCGTTACGCTTGACGGTACGATGGAAGATAGGGTGCTGGAGCGGATGATCGATGAGTCGTATGGTCTGGTGGTGGCGGGTTTGAGCAAAAAAGAGCGTGCGGCGTTAGAGGAATAAGCGTTACATGTTAGGAGGGCGGATGGACGCACTGTTGTATCTGGGGGTGATTTTTGTCGTCGGTGCGCTGATGCAGTGGCTCTCTCCGAAAATCGGCCTTCCTGAGGTGGTGGGGTATCTGCTTGCGGGTATCGTGATGGGACCGGAGGTGCTGAGGATCGTGCCGCAGAGCTTTGTAGATGCGTCGCAGATCGTGATCGATATCGCTCTGGCGATCATCGCCGTGTTGGTCGGTGCAACGCTCAAGTGGGGTTTTTTGTGCGCTCATGCCAAAGAGGTGATCTTGATCACGCTTTTTCAATCGCTCTTTAGCTTTATGGCGGTGTTGCTTGGTTTTTGGTTTTTGGGCGCGTGGCTGGGCATTGAAGAGGCTTATCGACTCAGCGCGGCTTTGTTGCTTGCAGCGATTGCGACGGCAACCGATACCGCTTCGCCGATGGCCATTATCCGTCAGCTTCGCGCCAAGGGGCCTTTTACATCGACCTTTTTGGCGGTGATCGCCCTAGATGACGCACTGAGCCTGATGATGTTCGCGCTGTGTGTATCGCTGGGCTCACTTTTGACGGGTTCGATCCCTTTTGAGCTCTTTGGGATGGCGGAGAGTCTGGGGCTGATTGCGCTTTCGATGTTGCTTGGCGTCTGCGGGGCGCTGCTCAATCTCCTCTTTGAACGTCTGTGCGCGAACAACAAGGCGATGGAGACGATTGCTACGTTGGGGTTGGTGCTCATCGTCTATCAGCAGAGCCGTGCGTGGGGTTTGGAACCCTTGCTTGCGGCGATGGCGATGGGGGTGGTGATGAGCAACGGCTCTAGGGGCTTCGATCTGATCCATCGTGAGATCGACGAGCATCTCTTCAACATCATTTTGATCCTCTTTTTTATTCTGAGTGCGATGCATCTCAAGCCTGCGGCGCTTCTGGCTTTACCGTGGATGATCGCGGCGTATGTGCTGCTGCGTCTGGCGGGAAAAGTGCTTGGTGCAAACCTTGGGGCGCGTAGTGCGCACAGCCTCCCTTTTACCCGCCGCTATCTGGGCTGGGCGTTGCTGCCGCAGGCGGGTATCTCGATCGGCTTGGTGCTCTCTTTGCAGCAAAACCCGCTCTTCGCCCCTGTGGCTTCAATGGTGCTTGGGGTGATTATTGCGGCTACCTTTATCCATGAACTGCTGGGGCCGTTGGTCGTCAACTATGTGTTGCTGCGCAGTCAAGAGAGCGATGTGCGCCCCGATGGGGA
The DNA here is from genome assembly GCA_016938735.1 of Campylobacterales bacterium. Lineage (GTDB taxonomy): Bacteria > Campylobacterota > Campylobacteria > Campylobacterales > Sulfurimonadaceae > JAFGUB01. The sequence goes on from JAFGUB010000026.1 coordinate 77,488, forward strand.
GGATTGATGAAGCCAAGAGGAGTTATTGCTATAATGACAAAAATTTTTCGAAACGAGTGAACGCCTTATGGTTTTGATGATCGACAATTATGACAGTTTTACCTACAACATCGTGCAGTACTGCCGCGAGCTTGGAGCCGATCTGCGCATTATCCGCAATGACGAGCTGAGTCTTGAAGAGATCATAGCGCTGCGCCCTGAGAAGATCATCATCTCTCCCGGCCCCGCCACGCCCGATGATGCGGGTGTGACGCTGAGCGTGATTGATTATTTCAAAGATAAGTTGCCGATTTTGGGGATTTGTCTGGGGCATCAAAGCATCGCGCAGGTCTTTGGGGGCAAGGTGGTGCAGGCCAAAAATATGATGCACGGCAAAACGTCACTGATGCAGCGCAGCGGCGAATGCGCTATCTTCGACAAACTCCCCGAACTCTTCACCGCCACGCGCTACCACTCGCTCATCGTGCAACAAGAGGATTTGCCCGGGGTCATCGAACCCAAAGCCTACAGCAGCGATGATCATGAGATCATGGCGCTCAAGATCAAAGACCTGCCCATCTACGGGGTGCAGTTTCACCCCGAATCGATTATGAGCGAGTTTGGGCATGAGATTTTGGATAACTTTCTGAAATTATGAAGCTTCGGCTGCTGCTCTTTGCGCTGCTGCTCATCGACGCGGCTGTTTTAGTCCTCAAAATCCCCGACCTATCCATCAGCTACCGCGAAGCGGAGCTCTTTTTCCACGGTGAGCACCTGTTACGCCGTTTGATTCTCTTTTCGACGTCGCTTTTCGGGCAAAACGACTACGCCCTGCGGCTGCCGATGGTGCTCTTACATGTAGGCACAACCCTATTGCTCTATCTGCTGGCCAAGCCTTATATCCGTTATGAACGCGACCGCATCTGGCTCGTCGGGATCTTTGTATTGCTGCCGGGGGTGAGCAGTTCGGCGCTGCTGGTCGATGCAGCCGGCTTGGTGCTTTTTGCGCTGATGCTCTTTTTGGTCCTCTTTGAACGCGCCAGAACCTTTTCGTACGGCGTGCTGGCGCTGCTGTTTCTGGTCGATCAAAGCTTTATGATCCTCTATACGGCACTGCTGCTCTATGCGGCCCAGCGGCGCGACGGACTGCTCTTTGGGCTCAGTGCGGTTTTGCTGAGCACGGGTTTTTGGTGGTACGGCGTGGATGTGGGCGGCGTACCTAAAAGCCGATTTCTCGATACGCTCGGTTTGTATGCGGTCGTATTCTCTCCGATTATCTTTTTTTACCTTTTTTACATCATTTACCGCAGAACCTTTCTGGGTCCTAGAGAGCACCTCTATTATATTGCCGCCGTTGCGCTTGCCGTCTCTTTGCTGCTGTCGTTTCGGCAGCGGGTCGAGCTTTCCGTATTCGCCCCTTACGTGATGGCTTCGTTGCCTCTGGCGATGCAGGCTTTTTTCCACTCTTACCGCGTACGTCTGCGTGTACACCGCCGAAAATACCGCATCTGGTTTACGGTGGCGCTCACACTTTTGCTGCTGCATACCGTCGTGGTCTTTTTTCACAAGACGATCTATCTCTTTTTGGACAAGCCTTCGAGACTCTTTGCCTATCGCTTACATGTAGCCGGCGATTTGGCTGCAAAGCTTAAATCTCACGGTATTACATGTATCGATGCGGGACATCCACATATGTCGCTTCGACTCAAGTATTACGGTATCGAGGCTTGTAACGGTTACGTTTTGGCTTCGGATCGGCAGAGTGAAACCGATATAGATGTTACAATAAGATACATGCAAAAGCCAATTTACCCAGCATTTGTTACTAATATACCCAAAAACTAGAGTTTAATGTCACATTTCTCCCTTCGATGAAGTCTGCACGGCTACTAGATGCTATAATCTTCGTCAAACTTTAATCATACGAAGGGGTTGCAATGGCTCAAAGAGCGATACGTGAATACGACGGCAAAGCTATTTTCGCGAAGCACTGGACCAAATATTTCAGTGGATTTCATTACGGTTTCAAATCGGTTCTGGTTACCAGTGGTGCGGAACTTAAAGCGAAAGCGAAAGAGCACGGGTTTGAGTGGCTCAGTCAGGAGCCCCTGGTTGCGAAGCCGGATATGCTCTTCGGAAAGCGCGGCAAGAACAATTTGGTACTCTTTAAAACCAACAAACCGGGCGACGTAACGCTGGATGAGGCGGCGGCATGGATCGATGAGAAGATCTCCAAAACGACCACGCTGCTCACAGGCCAACACGGTACGCTGAGCCACTTTATCGTCGAGCCGTTCACGCCGCACACCCAAGAGCAGGAGTATTACATCTCCGCGACTACCGTCGGCGAAGACGACGTACTCTTCATGTCTGCCGAAGGGGGCATGGAAGTTGAAGAGGGCTGGGATGAGAAGGTCAACGAAGTGCGCATCCCCATCAACATGAGCGATGCCGATATGGAGCACGCGATCAAAGCCAATGTCCCCTCCGATATTCCGGCTGCAACCCGCCAGAGCTTTACCTCGTTTGCAATCCAGTTCTTTAAGTTTTACCGCGATATGAATTTCGCTTACCTCGAAATCAACCCTATCGTTATGCTTGCCAACAACGAGATGGCGATTCTTGACCTGGTTGCGCGTCTTGACGATACGGCAGGCTTTATGATGGGCGAAGCGTGGGGCGAGATCGAGTTCCCAACCGCTTTTGGTATGGAAGATCAGTCACCTGAAGAGAAGGCCATTGCCGAAGCCGACGCCAAATCGGGCGCGTCGCTTAAGCTGACCATTCTCAACCCCATGGGGCGCATCTGGACGATGGTCGCCGGCGGTGGGGCATCGGTCGTGTATGCTGATACTATCGCCGACCTTTCAGGTGACGTTAAAGATTTGGCTAACTACGGCGAATACTCCGGCGGACCGACCACAGGTGAGACCAAATTTTATGCCGAGACGGTGCTTGATCTTATGACCCGCCACAAAGACCCCAAAGGGCGGAATAAAATTCTCATCATCGGCGGTGCGATCGCTAACTTTACCGATGTGGCCAAAACCTTTACCGGAATCATTCAAGCGTTTGAAGTGTACGCTGAAAAGATGAAAGCGCACAACACCCGAATCTATGTTCGTCGCGGCGGACCCAACTTCGAAAAGGGTCTCAAAGACATCAAAGCGGCTGCCGATCGACTCGGCCTTTATATCGAAGTGTACGGGCCTGAAACCCACGTCACCGACATCGTGCGTATGGCACTAGCGAAGTAAGGAGAATATTTATGGGTGCACTATTTACCAAAGAGACACAAGCCATTTTCTGGAACAACAATGCCAGCGCCATCCAGCGTATGCTCGATTATGACTATGTTATCAACCGTTCAAAGCCTTCGGTAGCCGCGATTGTCGCGCCGACCTCTAACAATCTGTTCGAGAAGTTTTTCTATGGTCCTGACGAGATCATGATTCCCCTCTACCGAAACACCGCCGATGCCGCAAAAGCGCATCCCAAAGCGGACGTCCTGCTCAACTTCGCATCGTTTCGTACCGCTTATGATGTTACCATGGAAGCGATTGCTATCAAAGGACAGTTTAGAACCGTGATGGTGACGGCTGAAGGGATCCCCGAGCGTCTGGCGCGCAAAATGAACCAAGCGGCGCGCGATGCGGGCGTAATCGTGATCGGTCCGGCTACGGTCGGCGGTATCGCTCCGGGTGCATTCAAAATCGCCAATGTCGGTGGTACGATTGAAAACATCGTCAGCTCTAAACTCCACCGCGCGGGCTCTTGTGGTCTTGTGACGCGATCCGGTGGTCTTTTTAATGAGCTCTCTAACATCATCAGTATCAACGCTGACGGTATCGCGGAAGGTGTGGCCATCGGCGGAGACCGTTTTGTCGGCTCGGTCTTTATCGACAACTTGCTGCGTATGCAAAACAACCCTCAGGTGAAGTACATGGTACTGCTGGGTGAAGTGGGTGGTACTGAAGAGTATAAGGTGATCGAAGCCGTCAAATCCGGCAAAATCACCAAACCGATCATCGCATGGTGTATCGGTACGATTGCCAAGCATTTTAGCTCGGGTGTACAGTTTGGTCACGCGGGTGCTTCGGCCAATGCCGATGCTGAAACGGCAGCAGCCAAGAACACAGCGATGGCGGAAGCCGGTATCTATGTTCCTGAGTCATTTAACGACCTGCCGCTCAAGATCAACGAAGTCTATAACAAGCTCAAGGCAGAAGGCGTGATCGGTGAGATCGAAGAGCCCGAACTGCGCAAAGTACCAAGCGTACGCCGCGCCAAGCAATTTATCTGTACCATTTCCGATGACCGTGGCGATGAAGCAACCTACGCAGGATATCCGATCAGCTCTGTCGCGACGCCCGATACCGGCTTTGGTATCGGCGACGTAATGTCACTGCTCTGGTTCAAAAAACGCTACCCCAAATGGGCAACCGACTATATTGAAACGGTCATCAAAACAGTAGCCGACCACGGCCCTGCCGTATCCGGCGCGCACAATGCGAAAGTAACGGCGCGTGCAGGCAAAGACGTGATCAGCTCGCTGGTGACGGGCTTGCTTACCATCGGCCCACGCTTTGGCGGTGCGATCGACGACGCGGCGCGATACTTCAAGTACGCGAACGACAATGGTATGAGTCCCAAAGAGTTCATCGATTATATGAAAAAAGAGGGGATTCCCATTTCAGGTATCGGGCACCGTATCAAATCGGTACGTAACCCGGACCTGCGCGTCAGCGGACTGAAAAAATATGCGGCTGAGTTCTTCCCTGCGACTCCGCTACTTGATTATGCGCTGGAAGTTGAAAAATTGACCACGTCTAAAAAAGACAACCTGATTCTCAACGTAGACGGCACCATCGGTATCTTGATGGTCGATATGTGGCGTGCTTTGGGCTATTGCGAAAAAGAGATTGACGGCTTTATCGATGCAGGCGCACTCAATGCCTTCTTCGTAGTAGGTCGCTCAATTGGCTTTATCGGTCATATCCTTGATGAAAAACGTCTGGGTATGCCGATGTACCGCCACCCCATGGATGACATTCTTTACAATGTCGAAAAAGCGGAAGAGATTTAATCTCTTCCACCCTCTCTTTAAAAAATTCTCCTTCTTTTTCTTCTCTGCGTTATAATCCTTTACATGTAACCAAAAGGGTTGTCTATGATACGTCGCGCGTTAACCATGATTGAGTTGGTATTTGTCATCGTTGTGATAGGGATATTGTCTGCAGTATTGATTCCGAGGATGGAACGTGACTCGCTTCGGGAGGCTGCACTTCAGGTTGCATCACATATACGTTATACGCAACATTTGGCAATAGTGGATGATAAGTATATACCTGACACATCATTTTCTGATGAACCAGCTGTTAAGATCGCAAACTGTCAAGGCGATCCAACTATTAATACTCGAGATGAATGTCATGCTAGATATTGGTATTTGGGTAGATGGACAATACGTTTCTATGAGAACTTGTCTTTTGAATCGGGCAGCTCGGGTTGTTCTGACGATGATTATCCAAATGTGTGGTCGTATTCAATTTTTTCAGATCAAGTAGCTTTTACGGGAAATCCAGATCTTAGTGAAATGGCCAGAAATCCAATAAATCCTAATCAGTTCCTATCTGGTGGTTACAACAATATCTTATGTGTTGATAACAAGGATAAATCAGATGATGCGCAGTCAATGGCTGAGATGAGGCTAGGAATGAAATTCGATATCAAAGATATAGATTTCTCAGGCGGCTGCCGAAGTAATGTCCGCTACGTAAGCTTTGATCATTTAGGGCGTCCGTTTAACTCATTCCCGAATAATGGACTGCCTTATCAAATAGGTACAGGCGGGTGGCATAGGCTAATCTCATCTCAATGTCAAATTACACTTTGCAGTGTAGGTGATTGCAATAGCGCAGGGTCGGAAGAAAAAGTGACGATTGCAATCGAGCCAGAGACAGGTTACGTCCATATTTTGAACTAAATGACAAATTTATTGCACTTTCTCTCAAAACCCTCTTGACATTCCCTTCTTATTCTCCTATAATTCCCGTCCACAAACGATGAGACCTCGAAAGAGCGTCTAGGTCGCTCTAAGTAGAGGGACTGAGTAAGCGTTTGA
>JAFGUB010000027.1 GCA_016938735.1 Campylobacterales bacterium
CTCTTCCGCCTCTAGCCATCTATGGATTCCTTGATACATTTATGATTTTTGATCGTTTCTTTGTACCAAGAAGTGTAGCCAGATCAAGACTACTATACGCGGGTGCTGAGTCTTGAGGAGCAAAAGCAGATGCTAGAGCCGTAGTCCTCGGGTCTCATCCGGGAGCCTTCGGCGTTGCCGTCGAAACTGACCACACCCTACGTACACAGCAGCCACTCGCTCATAGGCACAATCATAATTTTTTTGCCCTCAACCGTTATCTCCTCTTTTTCATCATGCGTGACAAGGTATCCCTCGTTGAGCGAAAAGTACGCCATGGCTTCCAAAAGTCCGTTGATCTCTCTGCGCTTGGTTTGTTCTTCCTTGATCTCATAGCTGACATTGACCAGCAGCGCTTTGTCGTGAAGTTTGGCATAAAAGTCTACTTCTTGCGTCCCTTTGTAGTAGTAGACCTCCTTCGTCTGCCTCCTTAGGTGTAAAAACGCGAGGTTCTCATAGAGTTTACTTTTATCGTCGCCGATGGAGTACATTTTTTTAAAGCCGTTGTCCACCGCATAGATCTTTTTTGGATTACGCTGTTCCTCTTTGATGGAGTTACGAAAAATCGGTACGCTAAAGAGCGCATAGGCATCTTCAAGGTAGGCCATATAGTTAAAAATCGTATCTTTACTGAGTTTGTACCCTTGGGATTTAAATTCATTGTAGAGCTTTGTAACGCTAAGCAGTGTCGCTATATTGGTAAAACAGTACTTGTTGAGATGCTTGAGCAGTGCGGTGTTTGAGATGTTATGACGCTCGGCAATGTCTTTAAAGACAATGAGCTCAAGATAATCGCTCAGAATTCTTCTGGCTATCTCACGCTCTTGAGCGATGGTCTCGGCAAATCCTCCGTCAACCAGATAAACCTCAAAACTGTTTTTGATGAAGCTCAGCGACTTTGATGAGTGTAGATTCACTTCGATATTTTTAAACGCCAGATACTCCGCAAAGGAAAACGGAAAGATCTCAAAAGAGATCGTTCTACCTCTCAGGCTTGTTGCAATCTCGGTTGAAAGGAGTTTGGCGCTTGAGCCGGTAACGAAAATGGAGATATCAAAGGTATCATGAACCCTTCGGACATAAAGTTCCCACCCCTCGACTACTTGGACCTCATCCAAAAAGAGGTAGATTTTCTCCTCTCTTTTACGGGGATAGAGTTCAAAATAGGACTCTAAAATCAGATCCAGATGCTCCAGCCTAAGCGGATAGAGTCTGTCATCCTCAAAATTGAGGTAGATCATATTTTCTCTTGAGGTCGTCTCTCGAAGCCTGTTGATACAGTCAAACAGAATCGAGCTTTTGCCGCTGCGACGCACGCCGATCAAAGAGATCACCTTTTTGCTTTCAAGAGGAATAGCATATGCTCTTGGCACAATCCCTTTGATCTCTTTTTCGATGAAATCGGTAATGATCTTTTTGAAGAGATTTTTCATAATCGTCCTTATACAAAAGGATGATTATATATATTATTGGTCTTTTTGTAAAGGATAAATCACACCCCCCTCTTCTCTTTTGAGCACCGATACGCCAAACCTTTGACCAAGATCAAAAGATTTGATCGGCAAAGATGCCACAATGTCCCAATTCAAACGTAAAGGACATCCATGCGCTCACTCGCGACACTCACCTTGGCAACACTCGGCCTCTGCGCCGCTCTTTCGGCTAACGACAGTGCGGCTCTCTACAAAAAATGCGCGGCTTGCCACGGCGCGGCCGGCGAAAAATCGGCGCTCGGCAAGAGCAAGATCATTAAAGATCTCAGTAAAGAGGAGTTTGTCGCCGCGATGAAAGGCTACCAAGACGGCAGTTACGGCGGCGCTTCTAAAGCACTCATGGTCGGTCAAGTCAAAAACCTGACTCCTGAGCAGATGGACGCCATCGCAGCGTTTATTATCAAGTAACCCTCTTCTAGCCCGCCTCGGCGGGCTGATTCAAGCAGCACGCGATTGTTTCACTCCTCCCTACACATTCCGCCTTGGCGCTGCTGCTTGACCCAGCGCCCTTTTTAAAAATTCATATTCAAAAGATCAATCAAACCTTTGTTGATTTGCTCAAATGCCATTACCCTACTGCCGCCGTTTTTCTCCATAAACTTCTCCGCTTCCGCTTTGGTGGCAAAGGGAATCAGATCATCTCCAACGCTGCTGACCACATGCGAACCGTAAACATAATAGGCCTTGGTCGCATCGATCATATCGAGTGTCGCGTAGTCCACGACGTAGCGATCTTTGATGCTTGCTTGCTCCTCTGGGGAGATGCCAAAAAAGTAGCGCATCATCGTTTTAAAACTGGCAAAGTAATAGACCTTGCCGTCTTCCATTTTGGCCATCGCCACCCACTCGGGGTGCTGATAGAGCGGCTTTTGGGTCACATTACATGTAACGCTTTTGTCGAGTTTAAGTTTACCGCCGAGATCGGCGGCTCCCAGCAGTAAGGCACAGCCTAGAAGAGAGACCAGAATTTTCATTGAACACTCCTATAAAATATCTTTGGTAGCAAAATAGCGATATCCCAACATCGAGAGCCCAAGCCCCGAGAGTATAGGATAGAGAATCGCAAAGGCCAAAAAGCTCTTCGCGCCGAAGGTATCAAGCACATAGTAGGCACTGGGTCCCAGCACGGTGAGTTCAGGATCAAAGAGGAGAAACGATCCGATGCGAAAGCCCTCAATGGGGTTGAGAAATGAGAGCAGTACGATGAGTTTTTCATTCACCCCCTGCTGCATCATCACCCCCAGCAGCACCACATCCATGAGCAAGATGCAGGCCAGCCAGATGAAAAAGGCGCTTCCCATAGCCATTTCGCTGTTTTTAAGCATCGTCGAGAGGATGAAGCTCACCCCTAGAAAGAAGAGGCACAAGGCAAAGAGCAGTGCGCTGTAAAGCAGCAGCAGCGATACCGGAATCGGCAGACCCTTGATGAGGCCGATAAAGACCGCCAGCACCATCGCACCGAAGATTGGCAGATAGACCACAATCAGCCTGCCGATCCACTTGCCCCAGTAGTAGTCGCGTTTGGAGACGGGAAAGGAGAGCATATATTCCAGCACATGGCTCTCGCGCTCGGCGGAGATAGAGCGTACCGTCGAGATGAGTACAAAAATCGGCAGCACGATGATGGTGACTTGCAGATAGGCCAGCAGCAATCGGCTCAGTCCCGAAAAACCCATGACGTGCGATTCGGTCACGCCGGTGGTAAAAAAGAGCACCACCAAACCCCCAAACACGAGCGTGTAGATCAAAAACCAGCGCGAACGCAGCGACTCAACAATATCTAAAAGGATCATGGTTTTCATGCCCTTACCTCCTCTGCTCAAAAGCGATCACGCGGCGCGCCATCTCGGCGTAGTCGATGGTCTCTGTAGCGTTAAAATCACTGCGGTGCGCCCCGAAGCCAAAACCCATCGGTGTGAGATCCATCGCGGTGTAACGCGCCGTTTTGGCATCGATCCACTCTTGATCTTCCAGATTCTTGACCCAGATCTTGGCCTGCTCGGCCCAAGGGATCTTCTCTTCAATGAGCCACAGCACCGCGCAACCGATATCGTCATACATGTAATGCTTGCCGCTGCTCGGGTCAAGTACTTGCGCGGCGTAGGGTTTGTCGCTCACCACCATCGCGCAGCGCACGCACATGTCGCGGTCCCAATGCACCTCTTTGGGCACGCCTGCGCCGCTTTTGCCATCACACCCCAGCAGTAAAAACAGCAGTAGCAGACTAAAGCGCACGATCATCGACGATCCTTCCTAAATCCATGGTCACGCTACGGCGGATGATGCCTGAGAGCTCTTCGAGACGGTGGCTGATCATCACCACCGTTTGCGTCTCATCCAGCGCTTCAAGCAGCTCCAGCAGCACCCTGCGCGAGGCCGGGTCGATGTTGGATGAGGGCTCATCGAGCAGAATCATTTTGCTGGATCGGGCAAAAGCCAGCGCAATCATCAGCTTTTGGCGCATCCCGCCTGAGAGGGTATAGAAGGCTTTGTGGCGTACCGACTCAAGATCCATCCCCATACGCTCCGTAATCGCAGCGACCTTCCCCTCATCGGTTTGGGCCGTTTGGCGGGCGTAGCCGCAGAGTGCATCGACACTGAGGCGAATCGGCGGGGAGAGCTGCGGCACGAAGCTAATGTGAGCGACGCTTTGGCTGCGCTCTTTAAACGGATCGAAACCATGAATGCGCAGTTGCCCGGAAGTGGGGGCATACAGCCCCAGCATGAGCCGCATCAACGTCGTTTTACCCGCACCGTTAGGGCCTAGAATCGCCACCTTCTCGCCTTGAGCAATGCTCAGGTTCACCCCCTCGAGTGACGGGGTGGATTGAAAATATTTGCTCAGCTCGACCGCTTCGATCATAGGAAATCCTTTAGGCGAAACTCATAGCTGATGGCATCATCCCCGCAGACGTCAATACAGCGCCCACACAAGGTACAGTCGCCGCTGATAACATGCTCGGTCACAATCCCCTTCTCTTTACGCGCCGCGTCATGCTCCTTTTTGGCAAAGTCCAGCACATGCGGCTCGGGACAGACCCGCATACAGGCGGTACAGTGGGTACACTTGTCATTGTCCCACTTCATCCGCAGCGCCGAACCCCACCCCAGCGAACCATAAGTGGTGCCGATGGGGCAGATGTAGGTACACCACGCGCGGCGCGAATAGAAAATCTCCATCAGTAGCACCGCCACCACCCACACCGCCGCAAGGCTCCAGCCATAGACGATCATACGGCTCATGATACCCACAGGGTTGAGCGTCTCAAAGACCAGATAGCCGCTCAGCAGTGCAAAGAGGGCAAAGAGTGCCCAAAAGACGTAGCGCACGCGGTGGTCGAAGCGACGCTCTTTGAGGATGCCTTTGGCGACAAGCTGCTTGTTGATACACTCGCCGATTTCGCTGAGCAGCCCATAAGGGCAGACCCACGCGCAGTAGGTACGCCCGCCGATCAGCAGATAGAAGATAACGATGGTCGCCGTACCGATGAGCATATTGGTCGGCAACACACGCTCCGCCAGCACCACCTGCAGCGTTGCAAAAGGGTCGATCAGATGAAAACCCAAGATGCGTGAGGCGCTCAGCGTCCCCTCTAAAATCTGAATATCGATATGAAAGGAGAGAAAAAAGAGCAGGTGCAGCGCAATAATCGCCATCCAGCGCCAACCGCGCCAGGTGAGCACCGTTTTGCCCGCTTTGTCTTTACCCAGCAGTGTTGCGTAGAAGCGGTGCGAGATCACCTTGCGCAGGGAGTCGTTGTATTTGTCCATCAGTTTCATTGCATCAACCTACTGTGCGATTTTGCTTTTGGCCTCGAAGGTGGCGATCTCTTTGGCTAAGGCATCGAGCTCCTCTTGACTCATGTTGGCAAGCAGTCCGTACATGACGTAGTTCTGCTTTTTACCGGTTTTGAAGTCGGTGAGGCTTTGGATCAAATGCGCTTCGGAGAGGCCGATAATCTTGGGTCCCACCCCTCCTTCGCCGTTGTTGCCGTGACACGAAGAGCAGCGCACCTTGTATTCGGGGCTCACCTTGAAGCTGGCCATAGAGCCGGCTTTCTCTTTGAGTGCCTTAAGCGTCTCGGCGCTCTCGTCGGTTTTGTCGGCCATCTGTGTCACGGCTGAGCCGATCACCTGTTGGGGTACATCGCCTACTTGAGCTTCTGTCTGGGCCATAGTCGCCATCATCTCCGATTTATCCAGCACCGCCTGGATTTTGCCAAGCTTGTCAAATTTCGTGTCGTTAGCGTACATGTAAAGAAACGCGGCAAGCGACAACGCGCCTCCGAGCCCTGCGATAATGTGTCGTAGCATTAGTGTGATCCTTCTTCTTTGAGTTCGCGTACCGCCTTGTTGAAGGTGGCGATTTCATCGGCCAGCGTGCGCAGTTCGGTGTCGCTGAGATTGTTCATCAGCTCCACCATCAGCACGTTGGGTTTCTCTTGGTGTTTGTAGTTTTGCATCGCGGTATAGATAAATTCGGCGTCGCGTCTCAGCAGCGATGGGCCGATAATGCCGTTGGCGTAGTCGTCGTGACAAGAGGAGCAGAGCTGAAAAAAGCGGTTGCTCAGACGACCCTTGAGCAGATCGATGCGCACCCGCTCATAAGGCGAACGCACATTGGCTTCGGCTTCAACACGGCTTTTGTAGTAATCCTCGTCAACCGTAGCGTTGGCCTCTTTGGCGTAGGAGTAGTAAAAGCTTTTGTTCCCCTCCCCATCGGGGCGGTTGTTTTGCGTCTGCTTGGCTTTGGGCGCGGCGTCGGGGTGTGGCGCCTCAACGACAATACCGGCCGGTACGGCTGCTTTAGGCGCTTCACGCTCTTGGCTTTTCTCTTCGCAGCCGCTCAGCAGCAGCAAGGAGAGTAGAAGGGATTTAGTAAATATCTGCATAACTCAGCCTTGGTTGGATTTCTAATACATTGGTCGGACAGACTTCGACGCAGACGCCGCAGCCCACGCATGCTTCTAGGATTTTTGGGATCATTCCTCCCTCTTTGGAGGCCACCATGCGGATCGCCTCCTCTTTGTTGGGCAGCGGACAGAGATCGGCGCAGAGCGTGCAGGGCTTGCCCTCTAGCTTTTGCGCTTCGATCAGCTCCGCCTCTTCGAGTTCGCGCTTGTTGGATTTAGCTCCCTCGCCGAGATTTCGGCTTTGCTGCTCTTCGGGGCTTAAGGTATGGGCATGGGCAAAGAGGCGATCGATATGCTCTTTTTGTACCGCGCCGCCTGTTTTGGCGATGCAGCGATCAAGGGCGCGCACGGCAACGATCCCCATCTCCACCTTTTTGACATCCTCAACATGATGATCCAATGCGCCGCTTGGGCACGCCAGCACGCACGGCAGCAGCGGACAGAGATAGCAGCCTCGATCAAGGGCTTCGATATAAGGGGTGCCGATTCCATGACCGGTTGCGATATCGGCCAAACGGATCGAGTCGTAAGGACAGACCTGAAGACACTGCCCGCACTTGACGCATAGCGCCAAAAAATCCTCTTCATTCACTGCCGCAGGGGGGCGCAGGAGCTTTGTGGTGTCGGATTTAAGATAGGGCGATAGCCCGACTCCGGCGGCTGCAAAAAGGGTTAAAAAACCGATGCCGCCGGCGTTTTTGAGAAAATCGCGCCGTGGCTCTTGTTTGGGTTCATGGGACATGAATACTCCTGTGAAAACGGGGTTGGGTATCGGTGAGTAGATACTCGGGCTCCGAAAAAGGGGCCAGTTTGGTGAGAAAGTTGATTAAGGAGACCAGCGGTGTACCATAGAAGAACTTCGCATCCTCCTTGTATTGCCACAGCCGCCCGATGTACTCGTGTAGGTGATAAGGGGTATCGCCGATACCATCTTGATTCTTATCGAATCCTTGATAATCATCCCAGTAGTTGCCCTCCCAGAAATTTTCAACGATGGAGGCTTTTTTGGTGTCATTGATGACTTGATCGATATTGCCGATAAGACTATTCGCTGCAAAGCGGTTGCCTTTATTATAGGCATGAAAATGGATCCCCTCGGCGTTGTAGAGGATCTTGTTGTTCTCGATGGTGTTGGTGGTCTCAGGCTCAAACGGCGACCAGTCAATATAAAAACCGCGCGCACAGTAAAGCACGGTGTTGCCCTTGATGGTGAAGTTAGAGACCTCTTTAAGCCCGATACCGATGCCCGTAGATCCCAAAGAGCTCTGCACCAGATTGCCCGTAGCGACCGAATCGCGGCTGTACATAAAAAAGATGCCCACCGAATTTTTGAGGTAGCGGTTGTTGCGGATGGTATTGGCTCCGGCGTACATGAAGTGCAGCGAATAGCGGCACTCCTCGCCCACATTCTTCTCAATCAGGTTGCCGTGGCTGTACCAGATCACCATATCACGCGAACGGTAGAGACGGTTTTTGGCCACTACGTTGTCATTGCTGTACCACAGCCGCACCCCATCCCCGCGCACCCCTAAATCGAAATCTTTGGAGATGATGGTGTTGCCGACGATATGCGAATGGTGCACCATCTGAAAATCGATTCCAAAGAGGGTATCTTCAATATGACACCCCTCGATGCGCAGATCCTCGACCCCATCGGCCAAAACTGCGGCGTCAAGCTTGTAGTGCTGATCGCCGCTGTTTTGGATGCGCAGATTCTCTAGCGTCACATGGCTGCTTTTGATCGTAACGACCGTCCCTTCGCCTTCGCCGTCGATGATGCTCTTTTGATCCGCGCCGATGATGTGCAGAGGCTTATCGATCACGATGCGCCCCTTAAACACCCCCTCGGGAAGACGGATCATCGAACCCGCCGCAGCGGCATCAATCGCCTCTTGCAGAGTGTTTTGGGCCATTACATGTAAGGCCGCCGCCAACAGAACCATTACGATTTTCATCGTTAATGTGACGCTTCAAGAGTTTTGAACGCTTTGGCGCGTGAAAGCAGTGAGAGCAGACAAAAGAGCGCAATCGCCATCAAAAACCAAAAGCCCGCATCCGGGTAAGAATGGGTGGTAAACTACGCCACTTTGCCATCCCCAAAGACGGTCGGCATAAAGGGTTTGATCTTAAAAGCGCCGTAGTCGTGCATGTTGTGACCAAACCAGTAGAGCCAGTAGGCGTAAAAACCTAAAAAGATCCCCGGTAGCCCTGCTGCGATGAGCGGAACAATGCCCAGTACTTTGATGGGATAGAGGATAAAAAGCAGCAGCGCGAAGCTCAGCGCCACCAGCACATAAGGGGCAAACGCGCGCAAATGCGGCGCGCCGCGCTCCATAGGGTCCATACCGATGTAGTGGTTGATGGTGTTCATCTCATGCACTTCGCCGCTAAAACCGTCAAAGTGGTAATAAACGGGAATCCCCTCGGGAAAGGCGTCTTTAGGGTAGTTGGGCGCTTCGAGCGAGACGTACCAGATGGGCGCGGAAGCGACCCCGATCTCGGCTTGCATCTCGATCATCTTGGCCAGATCGTTTTGCGCCGCTTTGGGGGCACTGTGGCTGAAGTAGCGGCCGCTTTGGTAGTGGTTCCACAACCCGTAGACAAAAGAGGGAATCTCCGCGCTCTTTTGATCTTCAATCCGCTCTAAAGTGCCATGAAAGAGCACCGAAGGAACGGTAAAAGCATACAGCAACAATGTGAGCGCGATGGAGGCAAACAGGCGCGATTTAAAAAAGGGACTTTGCATAACAATCCTTACATGTAAGATAGAGCTTTGGTTCAACCGCCAAAAGGTGGCTGGAACAAAGCTCCTGCCCGAAGGCAAGAGTATTGATCTTAGAACAGGTTGGCGTTCTCATCGATCCACTTGAAGTATTCGATGATATCTTTAGACTGTTGCGGCGACATGTTCTGGTTAGGCATGCGCAGGTTGAATGAGTTGATCATCGCCTCGATATAAGGGTTTTTGTAATGTTTTTCAGGGTTAAGAATAAAGTCATAGACAAACTGCTCGCCGTTTTCATGACGCATCAATACGCCGGTGAGGTCTGGGCCTGAGCTGACTTTACCGACGACGTGACAACCTGAACATCCGCCCTCATGGAAGGCTTTCTCACCGGCCGCTGCGGCAGGCGACATTTTGGTAGCCACCATCTTGGTGAGGATATCCTTGGCGCGGATACCGACGTCGGCAGTTTTAACCATGTACTGCCAGATCATGTTTTCAAAAAGAACCGCTTTTTCAACATCGCCCGCTTTGTAGGCGGCGTCAGCTTTTTTCTTCTCATCGGGGATCTTGCCGTACTGATCAAGCGCATCGACGACAAGGTTTTTAACAGTGTCATGCTTCTCGTAATGGTTCTCTTTGAGGAATTTCACGACGGATTGAATAACGGCATCGGTGGCGGCATTGACGCCGACGATCTTTTTGTACTCCGCTTCAAGCTGCTCCGGAGTCATACCCGCCATTTTCATCTTCGAGACGTCTTCATACTTTTTGTTGGGGTCTTTGACCATCATATAGCCCATCATCTCGAGGTGCAGCGCGGAGCAGAACTCGGTGCAGTAGAACGGGAATACCCCTTCAATGTCAGCGATAAACTCGATTTTGGCGGTTTCGCCCGGCTCAAGTGAAGCGTGGATATCGTAGCTGCCGACCGTAAAGCCGTGGGTCTCATCCTGGGCACGCTCCAGGTTGGTCATGTAGATCGTAACCTTGTCGCCTTTATTGACGGTGATGTGCTCAGGATTGATGTGTGAGCGTACAAAGGTCGAATAGACGGTGACATGGTTGCCGTTACGTTCAACACGCTCTTGACCGGCGAGGGTTTTGCCTTCGTGCACCTTGCCCGTTTTGGGGTTGGTACCCATCTCATAACGGACATGCGGATGGACTTTACTCGCACGAATCGACTCTGCCTGATGCGGTTCACCCAGCGGGAAAGGCATGTCGTAGAGCAGCTGCATCTTGGGCCCTGAAATATCGATGAGCTGGTGGTTCTGCGGATGCAGCGGACCTACCGGCAGGAAACGGTCAATCGCAAGTTTATTGAGCGCAATCAGGTATTGACCCTGCGGATCGGCTGATTTGCCCTCCATCGCGGTGAGGTGTCCGATGTTGTAGTGGACATTGACCTTATCAAGCACCTTCAGATCTTTATAGTTCCACTTCACCACCTGTGAATCGACATAAAGCGAGGTATAGACTTCGCCGTCTACGTTGGAGTACTGGTTGTGCAATGGCCCCAGACCCAGCTCAAGCTGACCGTGTAGTGATTTTTTCATATCCAAAATGGGGATGCCGTAGGGATCTTTACCCGCATATTCTTTATTGTCAATGAGCTTCTTGATTTTTCTAAAGTCATAAACCGAAGCGTGGGTATCGAGTTTACCGCAGACAATGATCAGTTCACCCGTGGGGTTGACGTCTACACCGTGGGGCGATTTGGGCTCGGGGATCAGGAAGAGCGCGTCGTTTTTGACCGCGACGTCGATGGGGATCACCTTGTGGCCGTTAATCAGCTGATAGTTCTTCTTGTCTTTAGCCAGTTCGGCGAGCTTCTTCCAGTTGTATACATGTAAGAAGTCGGTGTCAAATCGGCTCATCCCCGCTTCAAACGGCGGCAGCCCTTTTTCGATGCCGCCTACGTACATTTCGGCGTTGAAAGAGTTGGTAAAGGCCCAACCGTCCGAGACACCCTTACCGGCATCGGTGAGGTCTTGCATATACGGCGGCAGCTCCAGCGTAAAGGCTTCGTCGGCCTTGATTTTGCCCGCTTTTTTATCAAACGGCCAGTGGGTTACGCCGCCACGGTACTTCTCTTTGTAGAGTTCGATAGGATAGTAGTTGTTATCCAAAGGGGCGGCGTATTGGCTCGCTTCGAGGATAAAGTCGGTATTGGGGGTAACAAAAGCGCCGCCGTGTTCGGATTTGAGTACGGGGTTCACAACGATCTGGGTGGTCTCAAAGTCGGCAAGACTAATGACGGCGATACGTGGATTGGCCTTGTCATTGATAAAGAGAAACTTACCATCACTCTTACCATCAGTCTCGGAGACGGCGGGGTGGTGGGTATCGCCCCAGTTGATCTCGCGTCCACGGATGTTGCCCTGACGCAAGATCGCCTTAGAGTCCTCATCGTAGCCATAACCCTGCCACGGCTCCGGGGTAAAGACGGCAATATACTTGAGGATACGCATCGAAGGCACCCCATAAACAATCACCTGACCCGATTGGCCACCCGATGAGAAGATGTAAAACTCATCATGCACACCCGATGGGGTATAGGTTTTGGCAGCGGCGAGCAGATCGGTCTCACTCAGACCGCGCTTCTTCATCACCTCTTGCAACTCATTGGCCTCTGCACCGATCCCCAGCAGCGCTAGGGCAGCGCAAGAGTAGACCACTCTTTTTAAACGACTTGGCTTCATACCATTCTCCTTAAGCTAGCGTTATGAATAACATCAGCGATTGTAACTGTTACAAAAATTTAACACTTTGATTTCTATCATTAAGAAAAGCTTAATTGGTGAGCACGATCTGCTCTAAGCCCTGAAGATCGGTAATCACGATTGCTTTGCCGCGCAGGGCAATACAGCCTTGCGATTCAAGCTCTTTGAGGGTACGCGAAAGGCTCTCCGCCGCAATACCAAGCGTTTTGGCGACCTGATAGCGTTTGGAGCTATTGAACTGCTCGAGGTTCTCTAGCAGATAGCGCGCGATTTTCGCTTTGACCGGGAGCCTTGAGAAGGTATATTGAATATTGATGCTAACGTGATGGTTGAGCTTATCTGAGATGGAGTCAAGCAAAACAGGCAGAATCGCAACGGCGAAAAAGGGCTCCTGCTTGAGTTTGGCAAACTCTATTTTGGCGAGTTTGGCAGACTGAAGTGCCCGTATGGAGGCGGGAAAGCCGATCTGCTTGATATTGGCCATTTCACCGACGAGATGAATGGCGTCGATGTCGCGCATCACAATCTCTTCATTTTTGGCACCTATCTTGAAGATGCGGATCATCCCTTCACAAAGAAGATGAAGATAAATCGGTGCATCCTCTTCATAGACGATGATCTCGCCGCTCTCATACGCACCATAGAGAGTGTATGCAGCGATTTTGTCAGAGGCGTCTGCATCCAGCAGAGGAAAAATCGATTGTAAGCAGCGTTTCAAACGCTTTTCGCGGGTGAGCATATTAGGCCTTGCGTCATCAAACTTGGAGCGTATCTTAGAAGATTGCGCACCGTAATACTTTGACCTATATCAAGAAGCGCAGTGGGGAAATTAGAGTATGGAACGTATCTGCATGGCCACCCACAAGATGGCCAAATTGAGGATAAAGATGGCCATAGAGCCGCCTCTGGAGAGAAACTTTTGATAGAGCGAGCGCTCTTTTTGATGGGTTTTAAAGGCGATCACGAGATGAATGACGGTAGCTATGCTCAGGGCGCAGACCAAGATCAGTTTCCACGTAATCCACCGATCAAGCTGCGTCTCACCCTCAAAAAGCATCGAGAAGAGTCCGTAATGATCCCCCAAAACAAGGCCTGTCGTGATCAAAATCAGCAACCATACGGTCTCAAAATAGCCATAAAAGGGACCAATCGTTCCATATACGGCACTTTGCACTTTTGGGTCTCGAATGGCCAAGCCTAAACCAAAGAGCACGATACTGCCGCCGATCCAGGCACAAGCTGCAAGGATATGTACGTACAAAACAAGTGACATCAGAACACTCCCTCTTGACAGGAATTGTTGACAGTATAAAATAAATGATGCCTTATGCTCTTGATATGGATCATACCTGCGTTGACAAGGGTGCCTGAAAAATTGATGTTGTGAGATAGAGAGTGTGAATAAAGGTTGTCGTTACAAAGACAAACGACGATCTCTGCTGATGCATTCGAAGGTGGTGGGTCCTCACGGGCTCGAACCGTGGACCGCCCCGTTATGAGCGGGGAGCTCTAACCAACTGAGCTAAAGACCCTTTTAAGAGGCGCAATTATACGCTCGCAACTCTAAAAAAGAGTTTACATAAAGCTCTTTTTACCTCTTGGGTCATAAAGGTCGCGGTAGCGAAAGGTAAGCAGGTTTTGCATGATGGCGATCAGCACCATAAAATTGACAAAACTGCTGCCGCCGTAGCTAAACATCGGCAAAGGCACCCCCACCACGGGGGCAAAACCGATCGTCATGGCGATATTGATGCTCATGTAAATAAAGATCATCATAGCGATGCCTGAACTGACCACCTTGATATACATGTCATCACTCCACAGGGCGATCCCCATCAAGTGTAGCACCAATAGTGCGTACAGAGCGATCAGCAACAGAGCGCCGAAAAAACCGAAGCGCTCGACGACATACGCGAAGATAAAATCGCTCGAAGCGATCGGCAAAAAGCGCATCTGGGTCTGCGTCGCCTCTTCGACGCTCTTACCCAGCATCCCCCCAGAACCGATGGCGATGATCGACTGATAAACCTGATGGCTCGGTTTTTCACTGACAAAGTCGTGTAGCCGCTGCTTTTGGTAATCATGCAGTTGTGTATAGATGAGCGGCAACGACACCACGAAGACAGCGATGAGACTCACCCAGATCTGCCAGCGCACCCCCGCGACGAAGAGGATGCCGAAGCCCAGCAGCAGCATGATCGTCGCAGTCCCCAGATCGGGCTCTTTGACGATCAGCGCAAAGGGAAGCAGAATAAAAAACGAGAGCTTGGCGAACGCTTTGAGATCGTAACCCTCTATAGGCGGAGGATTTCTGGCAATCAGGTAGGCGAGCATGAGCACAAAGGCCGGCTTCATCAGCTCCGAAGGTTGCAGGGTAAAGTTGATAAAGGGGATCTCGATCCAGCGTTTGGCGCCAAGACGACTGTGACCAAAGAGCTCGACCGACAAGAGCAGCGCAATGTTCAGCCAATAAAAAAAGGGAATCAGCCAATTAAAGCGACGAATAGGCAAGAGCAAAAAAAGGACAAAGACGCCCGCACCCACCCCAACATAAATCAGGTGTTTGGTCGCCAGTGCCGGATGAATCTCACCGATGAGCATTCCCGAAACCGCGATGAGCGGTATGATCATCAACATCGTGAGAAAATCGAAATGTGTTAAAATGCGCCTGTCAAGTTTCCACACCGCTTTTCCCCAGCGAAAATTTGCCCCATTATATCCAAGCCGAGGTTAACCCCAATGAATGAGCCTGTTACCATCGACGTCACTGCTGCAGAGCGTCTGGACACCTTTTTGGCGGAGCACTTGGGACAGAGTAGAAACCAGATCGCCCAACTCATCAAAGGCGGTCACGTCCGCGTCGATGCAGAGGTCCAGACCAAACCCGGCCTCAAACTCAAAGCGGGGCAATCCTTACATGTAAGCATTCCCCAAGTGACGCCGCATGTCGCGCAGAGCATCGATTTTGACGTGACGGTGCTTTATGAAGACGCATCGATACTGATCATCGACAAGCCCAGCGACCTCACCGTCCACGCCGCCCCCAGCGTCAAGGAGCCGACCTTGGTCGATTGGCTCATCCACAAGGGGATTTCGCTCTCCACCATCAGCGGCGAAGAGCGCCACGGCATCGTCCACCGCCTCGATAAGGGCACCAGCGGCGTGATGGTGGTCGCCAAAACCAACGAAGCCCACGAAAAGCTCTCGCAGCAGCTCCAGGACAAAAGCATGGGGCGCTACTATCTCGCCCTCGTCACACCGCCGCTCAAAGAGCATCACACGGTGATCGAAGCTCCCGTAGGTCGTAGCAGCCACAACCGCCTCAAGATGGCCGCCGTACCGGAGGGCAAAAGTGCCAAAACCCTCTTTTGCGCCCTCTCGCGCAGTCGCGACGGCAAAGAGGAGCTGATCGGGGCCAAACTCTTTACAGGACGCACCCATCAGATCCGCGTCCACCTCGAAACGATCAGCCGTCATATTCTGGGCGATCATTTATACGGTGTTAAGAGCAAAGAAGATAAAATCAGTCGCATTTTGCTGCACGCCTACGTCATGTACCTGACCCACCCGCAAAGCGGGGAACGGATGCAGTTTTACGCGGACATTCCGCAAGCGATGCGTGATCATTTGCAAAAATATTTCGACCAGGAACCTCTCGATGCGCTTCTCTCTCCCGATACTTTTAGCCGTCATTTCGACCAGCCTGATCTTTATTAGCGGCTGTAGCCAACAGCCCAAGCCCGCACCCAAGGTGATCATCGATACTTCATTGCCCGTCGTATCGCTCAACGGCCACATCAGCGAAATGACCTCCATCGCCTTTGAATGGAAGAGCATCCAAGATCCGCGCGTCGAAGGCTACTACGTCTATCGCTCTGACCCCAAAGCAGCCGATGAGAAACTAGAGCGCATCGCCAACATCAAAGGGCGCTACGTCACCCATTTCGTTGATAGCGCTCTGCAACCCAATACGCTTTACATGTACCGCTTCTCCTCCTATAATACCCAAGGTGCCGAGTCTCAAGGCAGCGCCACCTACCGCGCGGCAACCCTACCGCTGCTGCAATCGGTGAGCTTCTTCGCCTCACTAGGCAATCTGCCCCGTAGCGCCAAGCTGATCTGGCGTCCGCACACCGACACGCAGATCAAGGGCTACTATCTCGAACGCAAGCTCAAAGAGCAGACCGAATGGAAGCGCGTCGCCACGATCAACGAGCGCTTGATGGCCGAATATATCGATACCGATCTCAAAGACGCCCAAAGCTATCAGTACCGCCTCTTCGCCTACACCCACGCCGGCATCGTCTCTACGGCAAGCGACGTGGTTACGGTGGTCACCAAGCCTCTGCCCGATCCCATCACCAACATCAAAGCCACCAGCCAGCTTCCCCGCAAGATCATCATCTCATGGGATCCAAGCATCAGAGAAAATTTCACCCATTACAACCTCTACCGCGCCGACGAGCCTGAGGGGCAATACCGCTACCACGTCAAACTCACAGAGACCTCGTTTACCGACATCATCGAAGAGGACGGAGCGCACTACTTCTACAAAGTCAGTGCGGTAGACGGCGACGGTCTGGAAAGCCTCATCGAAACGGCGCCGACGCGCGGCTCCACCCTTGCCAAACCCAAAACCCCGCTGAGCCTAAGCGCACAGATCAGAGCCCACACCGTGCAACTTCGCTGGCAAAAAGCCGATGATGAGACGCAGAGCTACGTCCTGATGAAAACCCGCAAAACAGGTTGGCTCAGCAAAAGCGTCACCGAAATCAAAGACATCCAAAGCGAGCAGTACAGCGACCACGACCTGCAACCAGACTCAGCCTATCTCTACCAAATCGCCTCTGTTAATCAGTACGGTATTCGCTCTGAGTTGAGCGAACCCGTCACCGTGATCACCGAAGCGAATTAGCGCCGATGCCACACCTACATGTAAGCACTTTTCAATCGCCGAGCATGCCCCACACACAAGGCGAAGTTCGCTTTGAGTTTGTCGCCTCGAACATCCTGCACCCACTAGAGAAGCTCGTTGCGGTGCGCCATCACGGCAACGAGTTCTTCTTGCTCTACGTCCAAAAAGAGGCCAAGGGGCTGCTCAAAAGCGATAAACTCACCCGCCCCTCACCCAACTACGTCATCAAAGAGGCGCTAAACGCGTACGCCAAAGCCGCCGATCTGGAGGTACTTGCCTCCAACGTCGATGAAGCCCCCAAAAACGTCCATCTCGAAGAGAACAGTGCGCTACGCCACATCGGCGACTTCATCCAAGACTTCCCCGCGCATCCGCGCATCTGGATCGAAGTGGGGTTTGGATCGGGGCGTCATCTGCTGCATCAGGCCAAAAACAATCCTGATGTCCTTATCATCGGCCTGGAGATCCACAAAACCTCCATCGAACAGGTGCTCAAGCAGATCACCATCATGAATCTAAGCAACATACAGGTGCTTGACTACGACGCCCGCCTCTTTTTGGAGCTGATCCCCTCCAACCGCATCGAGCGCATCTTTGTGCATTTTCCCGTCCCGTGGGACAAAAAACCCCACCGCCGCGTCATCTCCGATGCTTTTGTCGCCGAAGCCGAACGCGCACTGGTTGTAGGCGGCACACTGGAGCTACGAACCGACAGCGACCTCTATTTCGCCTACGCACTTGAGACCCTTACGGCGCTACAAAAAGTCTCATTTGAAGTACACAAAAACCGCGATCTAAGTATCAGCAGCAAATACGAAGACCGCTGGAAACGGATGCACAAAAACACCTACGACGTCACCATGCATAACCAGATCCACAGCCCCCAGCGTAGCGAACAGTACCGTTTCGAGCTGCCCATAGAGCGCAAAAGCGACGATGAAGTGATCGCACTTAGCGGCACCATACACCGCTTTGATGAAGGGTTTGTTCACTTCGAGCGCATCTACCGCGTCGATGGCGGCGGGGTGCTGCTGCGGCTTGCGATGGGAAGCTTTGATCGTCCCGAACACCTTTATGCGTTGCTCACACCCACGCAGACGCGCTACGTCCCCGCTCTGCCGATACCCTCGCGCGCTAATTACCGTGCCCACCTACTCCTAGGAGCGCTCCTGCATGGATAAGGTCATTCTCGCCCAAAACCTCACCCTCTCCTACAACACCCAAGAGAGCATCATCAACGATGCCAACCTCTCGATCAACTCCGGCAGTTTCGTCTTTATCACGGGTGCCAGCGGCAGCGGCAAATCGACCCTGCTTAAAGCCTTTTTCGGCGCACTCCAGCCGCGCAGCGGATCGCTGATCGTCGGAGGCGTAGAGATGAAGGATATCCCCTCTAAAAAGCTCAACTTCCTGCGTCGGCATCTGGGCATCGTCTTTCAGGACTACAAGCTGGTCAAAGAGTGGACAATTGAAAAAAACGTGATGCTGCCGCTCATTATCTCCGGTTACACCAAAGAGGTGAGCGAAACGCAGGTGGATAAACTGCTGCAGCACGTGCGCATGACCCATCAATCGGGCAAATACCCCCCTGAGCTGAGCGGCGGCGAACAGCAGCGCATCGCCATGGCGCGCGCACTCGCGCACAATCCGATCATGATCCTCGCCGATGAACCAACCGGCAATCTCGACGACTATTCCGCCAACCTCATCTGGCGGCTGTTAGAAGGAGCCAACACGCAGCTCAAAACCACTGTCGTCGTGGTGACACACCACATTCCCGAAGAGATCACCACCGACTACAAGCACTACCACATCGAGGCGGGCAGCATCTATGAAGTCGTTTAAAAACCATCTATCGCTTATCACCGCACTCTTTACGATCCTCTTTACCATTCAAATTTTTATCATCGTAGAGCGCGCGATCGCCTCGTACGAACAGAACCTCTCGCAGCAGTACTCCATCATCGTCATCGCCAACAGCACCCTACAAAACAGCCGCTTTATCGAAGCACATCCGTTCATTGAACGCAGTGAAACCATCACGGTGGATGACGTGCTAGAGCGTCTCACACGCGATATGAAGCAAAAAAACGTCGATCTGCTCAAACTCTCGCTGCCCAAGTTTTACCGAATCTATCTCAAAAGCTACCCTTCGCCGCGCGATATCGACAGTGTCGGCAACGCCCTGAAAAAAATCCCCTCCGTCAGTAAAATCGAAAGCTTCGCGCAGTCGCACGACACCCTCTACAACCTGCTGCTGCTCTTTAAAAATGTCGTAAGCGTCTTCGCCCTCACCATTTTGGCGGTCACCACTCTGCTCATCATCAAAGAGATGCGTCTGTGGCAGTTTCAGCACTCGGAGCGCATGAACATCATGGCTCTTTTCGGTGCCCCCGTCTGGCTGCGTTCCGCCGTGCTCTTTCGCCTCTCCATCGTCGATGCGATTATTGCATCGGGTCTGATCAACGCTGCTTTTAGCGCCATCGAGCATCAGCGCTGGATTCATGAGCAGCTAGGGGCGCTCTCCATCACACTCACCCTCTTCGATCCTATCCGAGACGGACTCATGCTCTTTGGAATTGCTATGGGCATTTCGATTGTTCTAGCCAGTATGATTATCATGGGACACAAAGAAGAGGTTTGATGCGCACACTCCCGCTTTGGCTGCTCGTTTCGCTCTGCGCATGGGGTAATGTCTCGATCGACGAAAAAATTGCTAACACCTCCAAGCGCCTGGAAGGTTTCAAGAGCAGTTACAGTGAACTGCACGCCGACATGGCCGCCAACGCCAAAGAGATCCTCACCCAAAACCGCGCCGTTTTACAGCAGCAACAGGAGCTAGAACGGCTGCATGAGCGGATCGAAGCCAAAAAGAGCATCTACGAAGCCGAAAAAGAGGAGCTTTCCACCCTGCAATCTTCCCAAAAAGATCTGCAAAAGCTCCAAAACGAGATCGAAGAGCAGCTCGCGTTTGCCATCGCCAAAAACGCCTCGCTCTCACTGCTGCTCAGTGACGAACGTGCCAAAAACGCCGAAAGTTTCATCACCGAAGAGGCACTCAAACTCATCGCCAAGCAGACCCGAAACGAGATCCAATCGCTCGAATCCTCCTACAGCGGCAACCATGCAGCGATCAAAGAGCTTCAGGAACGCATCACCGCACTGCGCAGCTCCATCTCCGAGATGGACCGCGAAGAACATGAGCTTAAACTTAGCTACGAAGCCAACCAAAAAGCACTCAAAGAGCTCAGCACCAAAACCAAAGCCTACGAAGCGTCGCTCACCAAGATCCTCAAAGAGCAAGAGGCACTTCAAAGCACCCTTAAGCGCCTCAATATCGTAAAAGCCGAAGAGCTCAAGGCCGAACAAGAGGCCAAACGCCGCGCCAAAGCCCAAGAAGAGGCGGAAAAAGAGGCCCAGAAGGCCAGTGCAACACGCCAAAGCATGATGGTCGAAAGCCGCGATCTGCCCGATGTGAAACAAGTAGGCAGCAGCTACCAAAACGTCAAAACCAAACCCTATAAAGGGGCCAAAACCATCGCGCCGTTAGAGGGCTACAGCGTCACCAAGAAGTTCGGCCCATATACCGACCCGATCTACAACATCAAAATCTTCAACGAATCGGTCTCGCTCAAGCCCAAAGCGCGCGACGTAAAGGTGATGAACATTTTAAACGGCAAGGTGGTCATGGCACAAGAGACGGCGATGCTCAACCACGTCGTCATCATCGAGCACGACAACGGCCTGCACACCGTCTACGCCCAGCTCGACCAGATCGCCCCCACCATCAAAACCGGCCAAAAGATCAAAAAAGGCTCCATCATCGGCCGCGTCAACGGTGAACTGATGTTTGAAGTCACCCAGCAAAACTACCACATCAATCCGTTGCAACTGATCAACTGATGCACACGGCCCAGAGCGGTTAAAACCGCTTGACGTAGCCGTGACAGCAAGGCTGTTTGCCCTTGTGCTCGTAGTAGTCTTGATGGTAGGCTTCGGCTTTGTAAAACGGGGTCGCAGCTCTAAGCTTCGTGGCCACGTCAAAACCTTTAGCGCGCAAGAGCGCTATGAGTTTTTCGACTGTCTTTTTCTCTTCTTCATTGCTGTAAAAAATCACCGAACGGTACTGCGCGCCGATGTCCGGCCCCTGACCGTTTTGCTGTGTAGGATCGTGAATCTCGAAAAAGAGGCGTGCAAGCGTCTCAAAATCAACCTTGCTCGCATCATAAGTGACTTCGACGGTTTCGACGTGGCCGGTATTTGTGTAGCTGACCTCTTTGTAGGTGGGGTTTTTGGTATGTCCACCCATGTAACCAGTAACCGCTTCGATAACGCCGGGCTGCTGTTCGAGATAATACTCGACGCCCCAGAAGCAGCCGCCGGCGAAATAGGCTTTTTTGATCGGGCTTTGCACTGCCTTGGGTTCAAACTCCAGCGAGATGGAGTTGACGCAATGGCGGATGTTTTTGGGCGTCAGAGCTTCTCCTTCAAAGACGTGCCCCAGATGCGCCCCGCACTGCGCGCAGAGAATCTCTGTGCGTTGGCCGTCGGAATCGCTAATGCGTTTGATGGCTCCTGTGATCTCATCATCAAACGCAGGCCATCCGCAGCCCGAGTCAAACTTATCCTCTGAGCGGTACAGCGGCGCACCGCACTGCTTACATGTATAGATACCTTCCTTGAAAAACATGTCGTATTGACCGCTGAAAGGGCGCTCGGTGCCTTTGTCTATTATGACATGGCGCTCTTGGAGCGTCAACGCTCTGAGCGGTCGATCCGCCCACACATCGGCAAAAATCGGCAGCGCCGCCATCATCATCATGAGTACAAAGTATATAGGTTTCATAGGTGTACTATAGTGCCGAATGGGTAGAATTGTGCTGATAAAGCAGGGTTAGCGCGAGGGTTTCAGGTGGTAAGCGACGCGCAGATTGCGCACTTAACACTTCCGTAGCACTTAGACCGCTACAATCTCAGCTCATTCACTCCTTAAGGATTCCTCCATGATCCGCCTTCTCCTTTTGACTTTGCTTGCGCTGTTCTCGGCGCAGGCAGAGATGTTCCAGACCGTACCGCTCGAAAAAGCCCAACTCCTCCAGCAAGGCGAAGCCAAACTCTACTGCCCCAGCTGCGGAATGCATCTGGGTAAGTTTTACAAAACCTCCCACGCGCTCGAGCATGAGGGCCACACCCATCAGTACTGCTCCATTCACTGCCTCATCGAGGCCAACCCGTATCGTGAGCTTAAAAGTGCCAAAGTCGTCGATGTGACCTCACTTAAGTTCATAAACGTTGCCGATGCCTACTATGTCATCGGCAGTGAAAAACCGGGGACCATGACCATGAACAGTAAATACGCCTTCGCTCAAAAAGCGGACGCTGAAGCCTTCATCAAAGAACACGGCGGCACGCTTGGCCGCTTCGACGACGCGCTCAAAGCCACCTACGCCGACTTTGCAACTGACACCGCAGAGATCGACTTCAAACGCAAAATGATGGCTCAAAAAGGAGCCAAAATGTACGCCGCGCTTTGTGACGCCAAAGCCGCTCTTCCCGAGTTTCACTCCATCGCTCAGGCCAAAAGCTACATTACCGAGCACAAGCTCTGCGGCATGATCGACGATCAAAAAGCGCAAGCCATCAGCATCTACCTCGCCGCGCCCAAAGGGGCGCACCAAGCACTTGACGTCCCCAAAGAGGCCAAATGCCCCGTCTGCGGCATGTTCGTAAGCAAATACCCCAAATGGGCCGCCGCCATCACCACCGACGCAGGCAAAACACTCTACTTTGACGGAGTCAAAGACATGATGAAGTTCTATTTCGACCCCAAAGCCTACCATCATGAGCTCATCCAAACGCAGATGAGCCGCTTACATGTAACCGAGTATTATGATATCAAAGCCATCGACGCCAAGAGCGCATGGTATGTTATCGGCTCGAACGTCTACGGCCCCATGGGCAAAGAGCCGGTCGCGTTTGAGAGCGAAGAACGCGCCAAAACTTTCATGAAAGATCATTTTGGCACGGCAATTGTGCGCTTTGACGCTCTTACACCGCAACTCATCGCGGAGCTAGACCGCTAGATGATCACCAGAGTGGCGCTGGTTTTGCTGGGTTTGCTCACGCTTGGCGTTGTGGCAGCCTTTGTCCATGCACACCACGCCGCTACCAACGATGTGCCGCGCTCGCTTTGCGCGCTTGGCGGCGTCTGCTACCCTGCCTTCGGTGTCTCGTTTGCCACAAAGCGCCACCGTTTCAAAGACGACGGGCGCGATGAGCTCATGATCGGTCTGCCGCCGCTTGACACCATGGACGCCCTCTATGCCCGCTAAACGCCTCATCGATCTGCTCTTTTTACTGCTCTATCGCCACAGACGCAAACATATGGGCGTTTTTTTGCTCTCTACCCTGATTGTCTTTGTGCTCTTATCGTTTATGCTCACCGCCCAAAGCCTGCACCATACGCTCTTTAGCGCCCTTGAGCAGCAGCCCGATTTCATCGTTCAAAAGGTGCGCGGCGGACGCAGCGTGGATACCCCGACGGCGTGGATGGAGGAGTTTGCGCGCATCCACGGCGTAGAGCGGGTCGCACCGAGGCTCTTTGGGCGCTATTTTTATGAACCCAACGAGACCCATTTCACCCTCATCGGCATTGATCCCTTTGAGGCGCAAAGCTCAAAATTTCTAGAAACACTCGTAGCGGGGCTGGATCTCAAGTGCTTCATTGCCGAAGATGGGATGCTGATCGGCGAAGGGGTCAAAGCGGTGCTGGATCATCACCACTTTTTTGACTACTACGTTTTTCGCGCCCCCGATCGCTCCAAGATCGAAGTACCTATTATGGGCACGCTACCGCGCGAAGCCGCCGTACTGGGCAACGATGCAGTACTTTTAAGCGCCGAAC
Source organism: Campylobacterales bacterium (assembly GCA_016938735.1). GTDB lineage: Bacteria > Campylobacterota > Campylobacteria > Campylobacterales > Sulfurimonadaceae > JAFGUB01. The sequence goes on from JAFGUB010000027.1 coordinate 23,716, forward strand.
GGGCGCGCACGATTTTAGGCATCGCGCACGATCACGCCACCGACATCGCCCTGTTTGTGCCCAATCCGCTCGAGCGCGACACGGTACGCGACAAGCTCATCATGGCGCACTTCGATACCCGCATCATCGCCAAAAGCGAGCTTGAGAAGCTCTATGAACGGCTTTACAACTATAAAGGCGCCCTCTTTCTCTCGCTCTTTACCGCCGTGCTGCTGAGCTTTATGATGATTCTCTATGCCCGCTATCAGGGGCTTCACGGCAGCGAGCGGCGCGAAATCGCCATCTTGCGCGCGGTGGGCTGGAGCATCAAAGAGGTGCTCTCGCTCAAACTGCTCGAAAACGCCCTCGTGGCCTTTGGCGCCTTTGCGCTGGGCTTTGTGCTTTCTTACATGTACGTCTTTTTCCTGCAAGCGCCGCTGCTGCGGGAGGTCTTTATGGGTTTTGAGAATTTAAGGGTGCATCTGTGGCTGCAGCCGCACCTTGAGGGCGCGACGCTCATTACCGTCGCGCTGCTGTACTTCACCCCTTTTATGGCTGCGGTGCTCATCCCCGTCTGGCGCGCCGCCATCACCGAGCCGCTGGAGGCGATGCGATGATCCGACTCGAACACGTCTGTAAAACCTTCCACGAGGGAACCCCCGAAGCGTTTGAAGCGCTGCGCGATATCAGCTTACATGTAGCGGCATCGGAGATGGTGATCCTCAAAGGGATCAGCGGCAGCGGCAAATCGACGCTGCTGAGCATCATCGGCGCACTCTCCAAACCCAGCAGCGGCTCAGTGATCGTGGGGAATCAGAGCGTCGCCAAGCTCAGCGACCTGCACGCCTCGCACTACCGCCGCGATACGCTGGGCTTCATCTTTCAATCGTTTAACCTCTTTGAGGAGCTTAGCGTCGAAGACAACGTCGCGTTGCCGCTCATTCATGCGCCCATCACCCACGATGAGGCCGCCACGCGCATCAATGCGGCGCTGGAGCGTGCCCACATCGCACACAAGCGCAAGGTGCGCGCCGCGCTGCTCAGTGGCGGCGAAAAGCAGCGCTGCGCCATCGCTCGAGCGCTGGCTAGCGACCCCAAAGTGCTGCTGTGCGACGAACCCACCGCCAACCTCGACAGCCAAAATGCCCGCGCCTTTTGCGACAACCTCCTAGAGCTGCGCGCGCTTGGCAAAACCATTATCGTCGCCACCCATGACCCCATCTTCGAGACGCTTGAGGGGGTGCGCGTAGTGCCCATCGTCTCGGGGCGTATCGACTCGTGATCTTTCTCTCAAACGCCGTCATCGTCTTTTTGCTGGTGGAGGCACTGCTGCTCTCTCTGCTGCTGCTCGCACTCTATCACGTCATCCCCATCATCCGCCACTGGGATTTTGCCGACACCTCGCCGCGTCAGTACGCGCTGGAGAAGCGCTCCTATCTCGCACAGCTCATCATCTTCTTTACCCTCGCATTTAAAATCGCGCTGCTGCCCTATTTCGCCTACATGATCGATGGCCTCTCACTGATGGTTCCGGGTGCCATGTGCGCGGCTGGGGTGCTGGGTGCGAATGACTACGGAGCTTTTTTACTGGGGCTGAAAGTAGCGATCCTTTTTGGTGTGGGGCTGTGGATCATCCTCAACCGCCGCGACCTCCAAGCGAGCGATTATCCCTACACCAGATTAAAATACCTCCTCTTTCTCGCCCTCTTTGCCCTCATCGCTTTTGAAAGTGCACTCGATTGGCTCTACCTCTCGAGCATCGCCACCACAACGCCCGTGTCGTGTTGCTCTAGCATCTACGGCGCAAGCACGCTGGGTTCGCCTATCCCTTTTGGCCTCTCCAAAGAGGAGCTGCTCATTCTCTTTTATCTGCTCTATGCGCTCTGCCTGGTCGCCGCACTCTACAGCATCGGCTGGATTTCGCTCTTTGCCAACGCGGCGTTGATCTATATCGGCTACTACGCGGTGGTCTATTTTTTTGGTCTCTATATCTACGAGCTGCCGACCCACCAATGCCCCTTTTGTATGCTGCAGCGCGAATACGGCTATGTGGGCTACGCCATCTGGGGAACGCTGCTGCTTGGCGGCTTCTTTGGCATCGCCTCGGCGCTCTTTGCCCCCTTACATGGTAGCACCACGCGAGCGCTTTACCGCCTCAGCGCCCTGTGCAACACCCTTTTTGTGCTCATCTGCAGCACTTATGTGCTACGGTACTACTTTTTAAACGGAGTCTGGTTATGAAACGATTCTTACCCTTTGTGCTCATTGTCCTCATCCTAGCGGCCATTGCCGCCCTTTTTCTCAGTCGCGCCGCGCAGCAGCAGCCGCTCACCGTCTACGTGGGCAATACCGAGAAAAAGCCCCTGCCCATTGAACTGGGGCGCTACCAAGACACTCAGTGCGGCATGCCGATAGTGCACCTCGAAGACGCCGCGCAGGCCGTTGCGCCTGATGGCAAAACCTGGTTTTTTGATGACGTGGGCTGTCTAGCGCTCTGGATGAGCGACAAAGGCTTCAAAGATGCACTGGTGCTGTGGGTCTACACCAAAGATACCCAAACATGGATCGACGCCCGCGCGGCCTACTACACCCGCACCGACAACACCCCCATGCACTACGGCTTCGGCGCCTATGCGCACCAAGCGGAGGGGATGATCGGCTTTGAGACCCTACAACTGCTGATGCTACGCGGCGAACACCTCGCCAACCCTTATACCCGGAGAGAGCTGCTTGGAGAGCGTTAATCTTTTATCCATCATCGCCATCGCCTTTTTAGGCTCATTCGGCCACTGCATCGGCATGTGCGGCGGCATCGTCATGGCCTACTCCACGGCCAAGATCGACGGCAGTTGGAGCCGGCTCATGCAGGCGCAAAGCCACATCCTCTACTCACTAGGCCGCGTCACGACCTATACGCTTTTAGGCGCGCTCTTTGGCGCTCTAGGCGGCGTAGCGACCTTTAGCAACACCGCTAACGGTACCTTGCTGCTCATCGCCGGGATCGCGATGATCCTCTCGGGCCTCTCGCTGCTGGGCAAGATCAAGTTTCTTACCCTCATCGAACACTCTCTTTCGGCCAACGCATGGTATCAAAGCACCTTCAAAGCCGCTCTGCGTAGCCGCAGCCGCCTAAGCTTTTACCTTCTGGGACTCCTCAACGGCCTGCTGCCCTGCGGCTTTGTCTACTTCTTCGCCATCACCGCCGCTTCAACTGCAAGCCCGCTGTGGGGAGCGCTGGTGATGCTCATCTTCGGCCTCTCCACCATCCCCGCACTCTTTAGTCTGGGCTTTTTTGTGGGGGTTTTTCGTCAAGGCAGCCTGCGCGCACTGATGATCAAGCTCGCCGCACTGGCCGTAGTGGCCTATGGCGGCATGACCCTTTATAGCGGCTATGGCTACCTCACCGACCCGACCAAAACGCTGAGGGATTGTCACTAAGCCGACGCCTTGCGATCACCCTAAGCCTCTTCGCTCTAAAGTACGACCAAACGATACAAAGGAGCAAAAATGATCGTGTGCGATTGCAAAGAAGTTACCTATGAGATGATTCTTGAAGCGGTGCGTACCCACGGCGCTAATCTCGAGGCCGTTATGGAAGCGACCGAAGCCGGCAGCGTTTGCGAATGTTGCCTAGAAGAGGATTGCGACAAAGTTGATCTGCCGCTTCCGCTTGCCATTACCCAAGCCGCACAAACGCTTGGCTAATATCTTTATACTCCCTGTGATATAATCGAAGTAGATTTTAAATTACATTCAAACAGCTCACAGGAAGTGTTTTGCCACTATTTTCATCTAATCTACGTGAACGCCTTAGTATTTTAGTCTCATCAGGTTGTCTGAGTGCAGATCAACTGAGCGCTCTAAGCGAAGAGGAGTTAGTGGATCAATTACTTCAGTGTTATGATGCATTGCAATGTCGCTATGGCACACTCAGCAATGAGATGCAAACGCTCCAAGATCAGCTACATGTAACCCAAAAGCTCTCCACCCACGTTCAAGAGTTGCATGATACCCGCGAGCGCCTTTTAGAGTTGGCTAACTACGATGCACTGACCAAGCTACCCAACCGTACCTTGCTCGCGGATCGGCTCGAAATCGCCTGTTCATACGCCCAACGCGATAACACCTGCGTCGCCGTCTGCATGATCGATCTTGACGGTTTTAAGCAGGTCAACGACACCTACGGCCACAATGTAGGCGATGCAGTTTTGATCGAAGCAGCGCAGCGCATGAAGCGGATCAGCCGCAAACACGACACGGTTGCCCGTCTCGGCGGCGACGAATTTGTGTTGATTCTGACCAAACTCTCGCAGTGCGAAGAGAGCGCCATGATGCTCTACCGCGTCGTCAACCTCCTTAGCCGCCCATACTTGATCGGTGAGCACCGCATCGAAAGCATCAGTGCCAGCATCGGGGTCACGTTTTACCCCAAAGATCCCGTCGCACCCGATCAACTGCTGCGCCACGCCGACGAAGCGATGTACAAATCCAAAAAAAGCGGCAAAAACCGCTTCACCTTCTTTGACGTAGACACCGACAACAAAATCCGCGCCAACAACCAAACCATCAGTAGAATCACCGCCTCGCTTCAAAAAGGAGATTTTACGCTCTACTACCAACCCAAAGTGAACGCACTTTCAGGAGAAATTCTCGAAGTCGAAGCACTTGCACGCTGGCGCCATCCACTACTGGGCATTGTCTCGCCCAGCGAGTTTTTACCCCTCATCGAAAGCGACGAAACACTGAATGCCGCATTCGATACCTGGGTGCTTACCGAGGCGTGCCGACAGATCATTGCATGGCAGAAAGAGGGCCTTTTTCTGAAAATATGCATCAACCTCTCCGTGCGCCTCTTTCGCAGACAAGACTTTGTGCCGTGGCTCACACGCCTGGTCGCACCACTCGGTGAAGGCAAAGAGATCTTCCCCTTTTTGGAGTTTGAGATTCTCGAAAATGCCGCACTGGAAAATCTGCCGCTTTCCAAGAAGATCATCCATGCGTGTCAAGAACTCGGCATCTCATTCGCGCTTGATGATTTCGGCACCGGCTACTCCTCGATGATGCACCTCAAAGAGCTTCCGATCGATACTATCAAAATTGACAAACATTTTGTCCTCGGTATGCTCGAAGAGAGTGCCAACATGGTGATCGTTCAGGCAATGATCGCTATGGGCAATGCCTTTGACATTCATGTGACGGCTGAAGGAGTTGAACATATCGAACAGTTTATAACCCTTCTGGATTTGGGTTGCGACGACATACAGGGCTTTATCGTCGCCAAACCGATGCCCAAAGAGGAGCTTCCGGAATTCATTAGACACTTTACTCCTGATCCACGCTGGCAAATCGTTGCCCACAGCCTCCCTTCAAAGATCGATTTTGAACTCCTGCTGGCTGCTACCAACCACAACCATTGGTTAGAACGCTCTTTAGAATCTCTCAGTTCAGATACTTCAAGGGAGCTACATGTAAACCTTCCCTCCCAAGAGTGTCGCATGAGTCAATGGCTTGAAGAGCAACGAACCGGCGAGCTGGGACGATTTGAAACTTTTGCGGCGCTTGAGGCCCTCCACCAAGAGCTGCACCAACGCATCGCAACCCTACAAGATCAGGCGGCATCGACACGCAAACCGCTGAATCAACAGGAGCGGCTCTTGATCCTCGAGACCAATGCGCGCCTCGATCACCTACTGCGCCAAATGCGTCAAGAGGTGGAAGCAGTGAAGAAAAAAATAATCTTATCGATAAAATTATGGAAAAAAGGAGACACTATGGCAAGCAGCACCATCGCTTGGGATAAAAGTTATGAAGTCGGCATCGAAGACATCGACGAGCAGCACCGTATTCTGGTCAGCACCCTCAAGGAGGCTGATGAAAAATTAAGTGGCGATGCTTCTCAAGCTATGCTCGAGCGTATCACAAAGGATCTGCTTAGCTACGCGCTCTACCACTTCGAGACGGAAGAGGAGAAGATGCAGCAATACGACTACGCCAAAACTCACCCGCGAGAGTATGAAACCCACATGAAACAGCACCGCGATTTCTCGGCAAAGGTTGTCCAAATTCGCGACGATATCAAGATGAACAAGCCGATCAACAAAGACGATCTGATTACTTTTTTGACACAATGGCTCATCAACCGTATCAACAAAACCGATAAAAAACTGGGACTCTTTTTACAGCAACAGGCGCAGTAAACTTGGGATGTAGGCCTTTGCCCTGTGTTATAATTCAGCCTTGCAAACTGAAAAAACGGAACGTGATGATTAAAAATTTGCTCATCTTTTTTGTCTTGTCGCTGATTCATCTGCACGCCAACACAGGAAGCCTTTGGAACAAGGCCGGTGAAGCCTTCGGCATCGATCCGCGTCTGCTCTATGCGATCGCCAGCGTCGAGAGCAACCACCGTCCTCTCTCCGTTTCGGCCAATTACAAAAAAATGAGTTCGTATCAAAAACAGCGCCTACTTGCCATGCTCAGCGCCAAAGGTATCCCGCATATCACCATGACCAAAGTGATCTCGATCGAAAACCGAAACCTTGCCGAAGCGCTCGAAGTGATCACCTTTCTTGATTACCACCGCTACCCCAGCTTCGACATCGGATTGATGCAGGTGAACAACATCCACAAAGAGCGTCTCCAAAAAGAGGGCATCACGCTTCACCAACTGCTGATGCCCGCTACCAACCTCAAAGTCGCCGCAGAGATTCTTGCCGATTGCTACAAAAGACACCGCAACAACCGCAAAGCGATCAATGCCTACAACGGCAAGCTTTATGGAAACCCTTACTACTCAAAAGTCGAAAACGAACTCAAAAAGCTTCTCTTTCCCCACGAAAAAAGCAACAAACGCCTCTTTTATCAGATCCTTTAAAGCGCTCCCTACAACACCTCATCCACGCTTACCCTATAGACCTGCACCGCCACGCCGCTCTTTTCAATACAAGGAAAACGCCCTATCTCCTGAGTGTCAAGCTGTCGCTCTTCATCAAAGAGTAAAATAAACTTGTCACCGTGGTAGCGAAAGATCATCGCCGAATCAAAGCGCTCGCGTAAGGCACGGGCGAAGTTGCCTAACAACAGATTGCCCGCCTCCCAACCGTGCGTCTTGTTAAACGCAGAGACATTTTTAAGATCCACGCACCACAAGATGTTTTGACGCTCCAGCCGCCCCATCAAGACGGTTTTGAGGTAATTTTCGTTGTACAGATCGGTAAGTGCATCGGAGAAGAAGTAGGCGAAGCGCCGCTCCTCCAGCTCGCTTTTGGGCATCTGCGACGTCTCGTCGATCACCACGTCTTGCAACACCGGCAGCGCCGCATCGACTACCTCGGGCAAAAACTGCGTCCCGCGCATCGCGGCGAGCTCTTCAAGCGCCTCTTCAAGGGTTTTTCGGGGTTTATAGATGCGGTTGGAGGTCATTGCATCAAAGGCGTCTGCAACACTCATGATGTGTGAGAGCATCGGAATCGCCTCCGGATCAAAGGGCTTGGTCTCGGGATAGCCCCTTCCGTCGAAGCGGGCGTGGTGGTAACGGATAATCTCGGCAAGATCGCGGTACATGTCGATCTGCGAGAGCATCCGATAGCCTGCGGCGGCATGCTGCTTGATCAGCTCATACTCAAGCGGCGTCAATGCGCCGGGTTTGAGCAAAATGGCATCGGGGGTGACCACCTTGCCGATATCATGCAAAATCGCCGCCTTCTCCAACTTCTCGATGAGCACATCTTCGATGCCCATGTTTTGGGCAATCAACCGGCAATACTGTGCCACCCGCACCGTATGCCCCGCCGTGTAGCTGTCGCGCTGCTCGATGAGATCGACAAAGGCCAAGATGGTCTCTTCGTAGTTGGAGATCTTCTCCAGCTCCATCGCCTCAAGCATACTGCGCTGCGTGATCGTGTGTAGCGTCAGGGCAATATCGGCAGCGAGCTTTTCAAGCATCTCAATCTCTTCGGATTCAAAAGGATCGGCGTTGGTCGAAAAGACGTTCATCACCCCCAAAGGGCTCTGCGCGTTGCTCATCTGTAGCGGCAGGGCAATCATCCAGTGCACCCCTTCCTCTTTGCCGCTTAAACCCACGGAGATGCTACGCCGCTCTTTCAGGGCTGTTTTGGCCCCCTCTACGGCGACGTTGTGAGCCGTTTCACCCAATCTATAGCGCGCTTCATCAAACCATACCGGAGGAGCGTCAAAATGGCCTATCGCCTCCAGCACACCGTTTTTGAGCAATCCGATCCAGACATGACGGTAATGGCTCTGATGCGAAAGCACCTTCATCGCGTTTTCGACAACACTCTGGGTCGAGTAGGAGGTAATAAGGATCTCGTTGACATCAATGATGGTTTTGAGAATATCTTTGAGATAGCGCTCATGGGTGTTGGCGTGTTCCAGCGCCAACGTGCGCTCGCTCACCTTTCGCTCGAGTTCGTGGTTGAAGGCTTCAATCTCGGCGCGCTGTGTTTTAAGCACTCCATTGAGTCTGATAATATAAAGTGCCACCCCCAAAACCAGTGCAAAGAGTCCTAGTGTAGCGACAATCCAGCCGCCGTAGCGCTCATATATATTATGCCATGTGATTTCCCGCAGGGTTTTATAGGGTCCTAGATGCAGCTCCTGCATCACTACATGTACAGGCGAATAGTCCAGCGGTATCGTCCATCCGGAACTCTCCGAGACGCGCGCGGCGTCGCTATCCGGCGGCATTCCCAGCAGCGCAACCGCCACAGCTTCACTAAGCGCCATGGACGTATGCGCAAGCTTGGCAAAGGGCCATTCAGGATAGAGCGCAGTGCTGACAACATAGGGAAATCCCTCATGGTGTTTCACTCCCAGAACCCTGCAGGCCTACGGAATGATCAATCCTTCGTGGATCATCCGTTCATAGGTATCGGTGCGTACCGTTCCCGCATTAACTTCACCCTTTTGAAGCGCAAAAATTACCGCGTCGTGACTACCCAAAAAGCGTAGAGATGCAAAGTCTTCCTCCGTAATACCGTGATCCTTTAGCTCCTTTTGCGCCATGATCCAGCCTCCAAACGACTGCCGATCTACCGCCCCGAAGCGCTTCCCCTTAAGCTCCTCGATACTCTTGATACCGCTATCGCTTCTGGTGAGCACAACACCTCCAAAACGCGTCTGCATGACACCTGAAAGGGAGAGACTTTTAAGCGTCGCGATTCGGCTGGCGCCGTAAAGCGCTTCAAGCTCAACATAGTAGGCCGTGTTGGTGATCACAAAATCAATCTCGTGTTTGTGCACTGCCCCCGAAAGCTTTTCAAAGCTCAGCGGCACGATTTCAAAGCGCTGACCGACTACATTCGCGCTGAGATAATCAGCGGTAGCGCCCCAGCGGCTGAGCGTCTTGGTGTCGCCTCGCTTGGCCAGCACACCGATTTTGACGACGGTATCGGCGATGACTACGCAGCCAAGCAACAAAATCGCTACCACAATTTTCATTATCGTTCCTTATTGATGCAAGAGGCTACATTGTACCAAAACGACCTCTCATTTGCTTACATGTAACGCTTATAAAGAAGATAACAACGCCTTAGATGTAAGAGGATTGTGATAAAATCCGCACAAAATGCCCTAAGGAGTCCAGATGCAGCGTAGAGAATTTTTCAAAAAATCATTCGCCGCCGCTTCGGCGCTCGCCCTTGCCGATACACTCGGCGCAAGCGAGACCCGACAACCCATCGACAACCGCAAAGTTTCATCCATCGCCTTCCCCGAAAAGCGACCGCTGATCACCTATTCCGACCGTCCGCCGCTGCTTGAGTCGCCGCGCGAGACCTTCAGCCGCGCCATCACCCCCAACGATGAATTTTTCGTACGCTGGCACATGCCTGAAATCCCTACCCACATTGATCCGGCCACTTATAAAATTCACATCAACGGTGCGGTAGAGCGCGAACTGCACATCTCGCTTGATAGCCTCAAACTAGACTTTGAACAGGTCGAAGTAACCGCCGTACTGCAGTGTGGGGGTAACTCCCGCTCCGCCTTTACCCCGACCGCCGGAGGTATCCAGTGGGGGCATGGTGCGATGGGCTGTGCCAAATGGAAAGGGGTCCGTCTGCGCGATCTGCTCAGCCGCGCCGGACTCAAAAAAGATGCCGCGTGGATCGGCTTCAACGGCCTTGACAATGCCGCCTACTACGAAACACCCAACTTCGTGCGCGAAATGCCGCTTGAAGATCTCGACGACCACGTGATCGTCGCTTATGAGATGAACGGCGAGGATCTGCCCTATCTCAACGGCTACCCCCTGCGCCTTGTTATCCCCGGCCACTACTCCGACAGTTGGGTCAAGATGCTCAGCAACATCACCGTCACCACGGAGTATCAGAAGCTCTTTTTTATGGACGTGGCCTACCGCGTCCCCGATAACGACTGCGAGTGCGAAACCCCCGAAAACCGCTTTAAACCGACCAAGCCCATCACCACGATGAACGTCAAATCGATCATCGGCTATCCCACCAACAACACCATCGTGCATCACAACACCCATCTGGTCGTGCGCGGCGTCGCGTTTGACGACGGCCACGGTATCCGCGACGTACTCATCTCTACCGATGGCGGCAAAACTTGGGGCACTGCGCTGCTTGATAAAGATGCGGGGCGCTACGCCTTTCGCGCTTTTCGCTACGCGATCAAGCCTACCAAAATGGGCAAACTCACCATTATGGCCAAAGCGATCAACCGCCTAGGTGCGGAGCAGCCCTTCGCCCACGAGATCAAGTGGAACCACGGCGGCTACAAATTCAACGGTATCGACGCCGTCACCGTCGAAGTGATCTAAGGAGCCGCCCGTGAAAATTCTATTAACCGCCCTTGTACTCACCGCTTCTGCCTTGATGGCTCAGGTCAACGAACCGGTCGAAGTCCCCTATATCGCCTACGAGATCAAAACCGGCAAAGGCTTCGACGCCGTCCAAGCCAACTGCCTCACCTGCCACTCTTTTGGCTACATCATCAACCAAGGGCCCCAAGCACGCGCCTTCTGGCTTGAAAAAACCGTCAAAATGGTAGACGCCTTCAAAGCCCCCATCACCCCCGAAGATGTGCAGAGCATCGCGGAGTACCTCTTCACTTACTACGGCAACGGCGAGGAGAAATAACTCCTCGTTTTGCCGCCGCGTAATCTCCCCGCAAGAGCGTTTCGCTACACTTACATGTAACGTCCTCATCTCAAGGAGTCCTACATGAACGTCGTGATCGTCGGCGGCGGTATCGTCGCGGCCTATATGGCCAACCGCCTCAAAGAACTCGCTCCCCGCACTCAGGTGCAAATCATCTCCGATGAAGCCTATCCCCCTTATGACCGCATCCACCTCTGTGCGCTCGTGAAGCGCGAAAAGAGCATCGATGAGATCAAACTTCAACTCCCTCCTTCGGTGGAGCTGATCCTCAACCAGCCCATCACCCACATCGACGCAGCGGCTAAAAAGGTCTTCTCCGCTGATACCCAATACCCCTACGACATCCTCGTCATCGCCACCGGCTCCAAGCCCAAAGCGCTCTTTGACATCGAAGGGATCGAGAATGCCGCCACCTTCAGAAGCGCCGGGGATAGCTGCAAGATCGAACACAATATGGTCGGCAAAAATGTCGTGCTGCTGGGAGTGGGCCCCATCGGGCTGGAGCTGCTCGATACGCTGAGCGAAATGAGCGGACCCAAAAGCATCACCCTACTCTCACGCGGCAACCACCTCTACGCCAAAGAGCTGACCGCACAAGCCGTGCAGCTCATTGAGCACACCTTTACCAAAAGTGATAGCCGCATCCGCATCCGATACAACGACGAGATCGTCGATCGGGTGGTTGAGGGCAACCGCATCGTGCGCGTCCAAACCCGCAGCGAAACCATCGAAGACCCCTTTATCGTCTTTGGGGTGGGGATTGATCCCAATATCGATTTTGTACGCCATGAGCTTACATGTAATAAAGGGATTTTGGTTGATCGCTACATGCGCAGCTCCGATCCGCACATCTACGCGGCCGGCGAAGCGGCGGAGCTGAGCGAAAGCGGCTTTGTGGCAGGGCGGGTCAAAGAGTGTACCCTCGAAGCCGACGCGACGGTGGCCTCCATCTTGGGCTTTGAGCATGAGGGCTATGTGCATGAAGTGGCGCTAGACGGGCTCAAAGTGGGCAGTTTCCTACTTGCCGACGTGACCGCGCCGCACTATGTGCACAAGCATGAGGAGAACGAAGACATCGTCATCAGCTCGCGCAAAGAGCGACGGATTGATCACTACATCGTCAACAACGACCATCTGGTGCGCTTTATCGGGCTCAATACCAACATCGACCTCCTCGCGCTTAAGACGATGATCGAGAAAAACACCAAAGTCGATGCATCATTTTTCTACGACAACCGCCTTGTCTCTGAGCGCGGCAAGCTGGTCTGTAGCTGCGCAAGTACCTATGAGCAAGACCTCATCGACCTCATCAAAGAGAACGCCATTACCGATTTTACGGGGCTAAAACCCTTTAGCGAAGCGGGACGCGTCTGTGGTCGCTGCAAGCAAGAGATCAGCCGCATCATCGAAGCTACCCCCGTCGATCCCGAAGAGGCTGCCCGCATCCGCGCCCAAAAAGAGCGCGCCGCGCGTGAGGCCGAGATGGCACTGGTGCAAAAGCGCATCGACAAATACAACGCCCTGCACCCCGCCAACCCGCTCGACACCGCCAACCTCGACGTCGCCATCAAGAGCTTTGACATGAACCGCGAATATAACCGCTGGGTCTCCATGATCACCTCAAGTATGCGCTTGCACCCCGATTACGCACCGCTGGTAGATCAAAGCGTCGCGCAGCTCAACAAGATCCCCATCATCTGGCTGGAGCTCTCTGATTGCACCGGCAACTCCGAGGGCTTTATCAAAGCCGCGCATCCTAAAGTGGACGATCTGATTCTCAACTACATCTCGCTGGATTACCACGAACTGCTGATGGCCGCTTCGGGCGATCAGAGCGAACACGCCCTTGATGCCATCTTAAAAAACGACGCCGGACGCTACATTCTGCTCGTCGAAGGAGCGGTGCCGCTGGGGCTTGAGGGCAAATACTTGCGCATCGGCCCCAAAGGCGAAACGGGGCTGGAGCTGCTGCGCCGCTGCGCCAAAGATGCGGCAGCCGTCTTCTCCATCGGAAGCTGCGCACTTGATGGCGGTGTGGTAGCCGCCGCGCCCAACCCCACGCAGGCCGTGGGCGTCGCCGAAGCGCTGGGTAGGGCCGACATCATCAACCTTCCGGGCTGTCCCGTCAACCCCATCAACATCGTCGGCACCCTGCTGCACTACATTATGTTTGATGAGCTTCCCGAATTGGATGAAAAAAACCGCCCCAAATGGGCCTACAGCTACCGCATCCACGACAACTGCGAACGACGCGGCCACTACGAGCTTGAAGAGTTCGTACTGGAGTGGGGCGATGAGGGAGCCAAAGCGGGATGGTGTCTCTTTAAGATGGGCTGTAAAGGCCCCTACGCCGACCTCAACTGCTCGCTGGTCAAATTCAACGAAGGCACCAGCTGGCCGGTACAAGCAGGGCACGGCTGTATCGCCTGCGGCGCGGGCAAGATCGCGTTTGACAAACTCGCCAACCATCGAATGGTAGAGACAGAGGAGTCTTGATGCCTGAGATCAGCCGCTTTTACGGCATCAAAATTTTGATGTTTTACGATGAGCACAATCCGCCGCACTTTCATGTGGAATACAATGAACATAAAGCTGTGATCCGTATCGCCGACTTGGCCATCACTGAGGGTACACTCCCGCCAAAAGCGGCTGCTTTGGTTGTAGAGTGGGCCTTGGCCCATCAAGACGAACTGCGTGCAGACTGGGATCTGGCGCAAAGCAACCAAAAACCGCATAAAATAGCACCGTTGTATTAGGAGTGTTGATGCATTATTTAGTAAAACACGCACACTATCTTGGAGATTATAAACTTCACATCGAGTTTAATGACGGTCACAGCGGTACCGTCGATCTCTCATCGTATCCAAAGCGCGGCGGAGTCTTCGCACCGCTTCATGATCTTGCCTTGTTTAAGCAATTCCAACTCAACGGCTGGACGATTGTCTGGGACGATGAAATCGATATCGCCCCTGAACGTCTCTATGAACTTGCCATCTCAAAGGAACACCAATGAACCAAAAAATCGTCATCGACCCCATCACCCGCATTGAGGGGCACCTCAGAATCGAAGTCGAAATCGACGACAATGGCGTCGTACAAGAGTCATGGGCGTCGGGGCAGCTCTTTCGCGGGATTGAGACCATCCTCAAAGGGCGCGATCCGCGCGACGCGGCGCTGATTGCGCAGCGTATCTGCGGGGTCTGCACCAATGTGCACTACCGCGCCTCGATTAGCGCCGTCGAAGATGCCTACAAGATCATCCCGCCGCACAACGCGCAGATCATCCGCAACCTCGTCACCCTTTCGCTCTTTGTGCAAGACCATATCGTGCACTACTACCATCTGCACTCGCTGGATTATGTGGATGTGGTCTCTGCCCTCTCGGCCGATCCGCACCTTGCCAGCGAAGAGGCCAAAAAGTACCACCCCAACCCCTACCACTGCTCACGCGGCCACCTTGAAGCGGTCAAAGAGAAGCTCACCAACTTCGTCAACGCCGGAAGGCTGGGGCTCTTTGCCAACGGTTATTGGGGGCATAGCGCTTACAAACTAACGCCGGAGCAGAACCTGCTGCACATGAAAAACTACCTCACGGCGCTGCGCATCCAGCGCGAACTCTCACAGGCCGTGGCCATCTTCGCGGGCAAAACCCCCCACCCGCAAAATCTGGTCGTCGGCGGGGTCACCAGCGTGGCAGATATGCTCAACCCCCAGCGGCTTAACGACTTTATGTTCATCATCAAAGAGACCCGCGACTTTATCGAGCGCGGCTATCTGCCTGACATGACAATGATGGTAGATGCCTACCGCGAAGAGATCAAACGCGGCGACGGACGCGCCATGGGCAATTTCATGGCCTGCGGCGGCTATCTGCTGGGAAGCGGCGAAAAGCTCTTTGAGGGCGGCGTGATCTACAATCACGACTTCTTACATGTAAAGCCTTTTGATGAGCGCAACATCACCGAAGAGGTGGGCCGATCATGGTATGTCGGCGATGCACCCAAAGGGCCTTATGAGGGGAGTACCGAACCCTTTTATACCGATCTCAACGATGACGGCACGCTCAAAACCGAGGGCAAATACACCTAGGTCAAAGCGCCGCGCTACGGCGGCGTGAGCATGGAGGTGGGGCCGCTCTCACGGATGCTCATCGGCTATCTTAAAGAGTCCAAAATCATCAAGCCCTATATGCAGCGTTTTATGGACGCAACGGGACTGGAGCTGCTTGACTTCTCTAGTACCGTCGGACGCAACGCCGCGCGCGCCATCGAAGCGCAGATCTGCTGCGACTATATCTTCAGCTTTATGAGCGATATGATCGAAAATATCAAATACTACGACGAAACCACATGGACCAAATATGACTTTGCCGCCCTGCCCCAAGAGGCCAAAGGGCGCGGATTGTATGAGGTACCGCGCGGCGTGCTGGGGCACTTTGTCAAGATCAAAGAGGCCAAAA
Source organism: Campylobacterales bacterium (assembly GCA_016938735.1). Lineage (GTDB taxonomy): Bacteria > Campylobacterota > Campylobacteria > Campylobacterales > Sulfurimonadaceae > JAFGUB01. The sequence goes on from JAFGUB010000027.1 coordinate 39,298, forward strand.
TCGAAAACTATCAAGCAGTCGTGCCCACCACATGGAACGCTTCGCCCAAAGACGCCGCCAATCAGCGTGGTGCCTACGAAGAGGCACTCATCGGCATTCGCTTGGCTGATCCCAAAATGCCGCTGGAGGTGCTGCGCGTCGTACACAGTTTCGATCCCTGTCTGGCGTGCGCCGTACACATCATTGACACCAAGGGCAAAGAGCTTGCGCACTACCGCACAGAGGCGGCTTGTGCACTTTAAAGGCTTACATGTAAGCCCTTAGCGTCGATCCTTAAGTCATCCTTTGTTACCATGGGGTACTCTTTTTAACTAAGGCGTATCAATGCCAAACCCCGAGGACTCAACCGTTCTACCCTCTTTCGCCACACTCGACGTTCAAGCCGCTCTGTCGCATCTAGGCGGAAGTGCGCAGCTTTACCGTAGCGTGTTGCGTCAATTTTATGACGAATATCATGCGTTTAACCTCGATCACGCCGATGAAAAGCAGCGTCGCTACGCCATCCACACCCTCAAAGGCTTAAGCGGCAATATCGGGGCGTTCGAACTCTACGCGATCACGTCACAAATCGACGCCACCGCAGATCATGCGCTTTTGCCGCGTCTGCATGATGCGCTTGAGCGGGTCTGCAGCGAGATCGATCGGCTTATTCCGCCAAGCGCCAACCCACCAAATGAAACAAAGAGCGCACTCAAGGGCGCAGAGCCACTTTGTGACCTGCCTACGGTGCTCATCGTAGAGGATGCCCAAAGCAACGTCGATATCTTGCTGCAACTGCTTCGCCCCTATACGCTGCTGGTCGCCATGTGCGGTGCCGACGCGTTAGCATACGTCGGTAGCCGTAAAGTCGATCTTGTCTTGCTTGATATCATGTTGCCCGATATCGACGGCTATGGCGTCTGCGCCGAGATCAAATCCGATCCCCAAAACGCTGATCTGCCCGTCATCTTTTTAACGGCCAAAACCGACGAAGCCTCGCTGGAAAAAGCCTACGACGTAGGCGGCGTCGATTATGTTACCAAACCCTTTCGCCCCAAAGAGCTGCTTGCGCGCGTGCGCACCCACATTCGCCTCAAAAAGACAATCGAACATCTCGAATACATCGCCTCTCACGACTCCATGACCGGACTCTACAACCGCCACAAATTTTTCGAACTCGCCCTTATACGCTTTGAGCAGCCAGTTCAGCCGCTTTACGCGGTGATGCTGGACATCGATTTTTTCAAACGGATCAACGACACCTTCGGTCACGCCGCGGGCGATGAAGCGCTCAAAGCCTTTGCACACGTACTGCACAAAGAGAGTCCGCCAAGTGCGCTGATCGCACGTCTAGGCGGAGAAGAGTTCGTCTGGCTTGATAGCTTCGCGAACGATGACGAGGCGATTCTAGCGGTCGAAGCCGTACGCGAAGCGACCTCAGCCATCAAAATCCTTACCTCCCAAGGCGAGACCATACGCCTAAACGTCAGCGCGGGCATCGCCCGCTACGACCCTGCGCGCCACTACGGACTCGACACACTCTTATTGCAAGCCGATCGCTGCCTCTACAAGGCCAAAACAAGCGGACGAGACCGAAGCGCCTTTCGTTGTTAACACCCTTACATGTAATTAAGAGAGGATGCGATACCCTACCGCTCTATATTGCCAAAAAGTGAGCCTTTGGAGCAGTTTTTCATCATTTTCACCGTCAGCGTGATCATCATCTTCTCGCCGCTGATCTCCAAAATGACCAATATCTCCGTCGTTGTCATCGAGATTTTTCTGGGGATGCTGGCGGGCTTTTTCGGTTTGCTCCACAACGACCCCAACTTTGCCCTCGTCTCCAAATTCGGCTTTTTGTACCTGATGTTTCTTGCAGGCCTTGAAATCAACTTCCAGCAGGTCAAAGCGATCCGCCAAAAACTGGCGCTCAACGTCATCGCCTATCTGCTGCTGCGCTATCTCATCGCAGGGGCCGTCTGTCTCTTTTTTGAGCTCAACATCGCCTACTTCATTGCACTGCCCATCTTTTCGCTGGGCATGGTGATGATACTCATCAAAGAGTTCGGCAAAGAGGAGCCTTGGCTCAATCTCGCACTTGCCGTAGGAGTCTTGGGCGAAATTGTGAGTATCTTGATCCTGACAGTCTTTAGCGGCTGGCTGGCCTTTGGCTTTACGATGGAATTTTTCCTCTCGATCGTCACGATTTTGGCCGTCATCGTCGCTATCTTGATGCTACTCAAGCTCTTTACCATCTTCTTTTGGTGGTTCCCCGAATTTAAAAAATACATCATTCCCGACCACGATTGCCTTGATCAAGATATCCGCTTTTCGCTCTCGCTCTTTTTTATCATGGTAGCCGTCATGCTCTACTTTAAAATCGACGTGGTGCTGGGTGCCTTTACCGCAGGACTTTTTCTCAAACTCTATTTTCACCACAAAGAGGAACTGATCGAAAAGCTCTCCTCGTTTGGCTTTGGGTTTTTCGTGCCGATCTTTTTTATCTACATCGGCACCACGATCGAGCTGGAGATGCTCAGTCTCGACATCTTGTCGCACGCCTTTTTTATCATCGCCGTGATGATCTCCATCCGTCTCATCGCCGCTTTTTTCACCTTTACCCGTTATCTCAAAAGCAAGCAGACCATCCTCTTTGCACTGAGCGATTCGATGCCGCTCACCTTTATGGTGGTGATCGCTATTTTGGCCTATGAGCATCAAATGATCACTCAAGAGGAGTATGTATCCTTCATCATCGCCAGTATGCTTGACGGGTTACTGCTGATGGTACTGATCCGCAAACTTTACGGTTGGTTTGGCCTCACGCGCCAATCTCAACAGCCAACCCCACACTAAGCTCGTTGTGTTACAATCCCACCAAATAGATCAAAAGGATTCTCCATGAGACCGTTGATACTCTCCGGTATTTTGCTCTTTGCGCTCTATGGATGCGGCGAGAAGCGCAGCGACCAAAGCACCCAGAACTCCACGCCCGCAAGCACTTCCGCTCCCGCTTCCGATACGCTTTTGGCACCTCAAATGATCTCTTCCGCCACAATTGAAGAGACTTCCTCCGCCGAAAGCGAGCCTAAAGTGCTCAGTGCCGGCGAGCTCTACCACAAATGTGCTTCATGCCACGGCACCGGCGCAGAGAAGAGCGCTCTAGGCAAATCACAGGTGATTGCCGGATGGGACGCTCAAAAGACGATCGATGCGATCATAGGCTATCAAAACGGCACCTACGGCGGGCCCATGAAGGCCCTCATGGGCGCTCAGGTCAAAAACCTCAGCGACGAAGAGATCCAAGCCCTCGCCCGCTATATCGCCGCGCTCTAGGCGATCTGCGCTACACACTCGCTACACACTCCTTGCGTATGATACGTCATACCCAAACAAGGAGAACCCAAATGAAAACCCTCACCGCACTCACCTTAGTCGCCCTTATCGGTACCGCTCAACTCAGCGCAGCACGCCCAAGCAACTGCGACTTGACCAACCTCACCCCGGAACAGCAACTCGCCTTTGAAGAGCTGCTTGAGCGCAAAGTCGCCATTGAGAGCGAATCGCATCTACAGCGCATCACGATTCTCGAAGAGGCTGAAGATTGCATCCAGAGCATTGAGACGCTTGAAGCGTACAAAGCGTGCGAGAAGAGCGAAGCCGAAGCCAGAATGGCCCTACGTGCCTCCCAAGAAGATGATCACAAAGCGTTGCGCGACGATTTCAAAGCGCTGATCAGCGACATTTGCGCCGCGCAGTAAGTCAGGCTCCTGCGGGAGCCCGCTTACATGTAACCCTCTTTTCGCTACACTTACCTCATTTCACACAACCGAAACGACCATGCCCTCTCTACTACTCTTAGAAGATGATCTCTTACTCGGCGAAACGCTCTACGATGAACTTGAAGAGGCCGGCTATCATGTCTGCTGGGTCAAAAACAGTACCCAAGCCGCCGAAGCCGCTTGGCGCGAACGCTTCGATCTTTATCTCTTTGACGTGAACGTCCCCGGACAAAACGGCTTCTCTTTGCTGCGCGATCTTCGCGCGGCGCAAGATGAGACCCCCGCACTCTTTTTGACGGCGAAATCTTCGCTAGGCGATCTGCAAGAGGGCTTTGAGGCCGGAGCCGACGACTATCTCTGCAAACCCTTTGATATGGCGGTGCTGCTCATTCGCCTACGCGCCAAACTACGCCGCAAAGAGGAGCTGATCATCGCTCCGAACGTACGCCTCATCTGCGCCGCTCAACAGCTTGAATGCGCACAAAAGTCCATCAACCTGCCCAAGCGCGAATTCATGATCCTTCACTATTATGCTCAGCGCATCGGGCACATCATCGGCAAAGAGGCGCTGTGCAATGCGCTTTTCGACGGCGATTACATCAGCGATGCCACCTTCCGCGTCTATATCAAAAAACTCAACGCCCATCTCGAAGGGCATGCCAGACTCATCAACGTACGCGGCGAAGGATACCGTCTTGAACCCCTATGAACGCCGCTCGATTCTGCTCTTTAGCGCACTGTATACCGGAGGTATTTTGCTGCTCTACAGCCTTGTGGGTTTTTGGTACTACCAAAAAGAGACGCGGCGCATCAACGCCGAAGAGCGCGTGGCGTTGAGCCTGTATGAGAGTCGCTGCGCCAGACTGACAAAGCTCGATCCCACGGGCAAGCCCTGCGCTATAGAAACGCCTGATTTTTCCGCATCCAAAGCGCTACTGCGCCGTGAACTCACCATTGCATCTTTGATCACATTGGTGCTTGGCGGAGCACTGAGTGTCGCGCTGGCGCTGGCGGTACTGCGCCCCATACGCCGCAACTACCGTATGATGGACGCCTTTATACACGCCATGATCCACGATCTAGGCACCCCCATCAGCGCCGCGCGGATCAATATCGACGCGCTCGCCGATACGGCGCTAAGCCCACAGCAACTCAAGCGCGTCGGGCGCATTACACGTGCGCTGCAACGTCTCAGTGCGCTTCAAGATCAGATGCGGCTGGCACTGGTGCGCAGTGAAGCGGCCTACAGCGACAGCGAATTTGATCTGTGCGTACTGCTGCATGAGCTGCGTGAATTCTCGGAGCTGATCGACTGTACATGTAAACATGCGCTCACTATCCGCGCCGACCGTACGATGATCGAACGTATGATCGAAAATCTTCCCTCCAACGCCGTCAAATACAACCGCGACAACCGCCGCATCACGTTGCGGCTTGAGGAGCATACCCTGATCATCCAAGACCACGGCATCGGCATCCGCCGACCCGATCGGGTTTTTGAACGCTACTACCGCGAAGCCTCTTCGATGAGTGGCATGGGGCTTGGGCTGGGAATCGTGCAGATGATCTGCCGCCACTACAACCTACCGCTGCATCTTGAGAGTCGGCTGCGCGAAGGCACGACCGTTCGGATCGATTTTAGGCCAATTACGTTACACTATTCTTCACTCAAGGAGCCTCACGCATGAATCGGTTAGTACTGATCTTGTTGCTTTTGACCCATAGCGTGTTTGCACTTACGCCGGAGCAAAAAGCAGAACTGATCGAAAAAGTCCGCCAAAGCAAAAACGAAAAACGCGTCGCGCTCGAAGGGCGTATCGCTCAGCACAAACAAGCCAAAGCGCTGCATAGACCCCACCTCATAAAGCATGAAAGGTTACGACTCCTACGCCAAGATGAGCGGCTGCGCAACTATAAGCCGATCCGTCACAGCCGATGAAGCTTTGGTCTCTGTGTTGTTTCTGGACGCTTGCGGCAGCACAACAGACGCATATCGCTCTCGAATCGACCCTCTTTTATGAATCGCAAGCGCTCAAAGGACACAATGTCATCTACGGCGATACCGTCGTCAAACGCCTTGAAGATGATACCCAAAGCCTGGCGACATGGTTCAACCGCATCTCTCTCACGACCCGCGATGACGAAGAGCGATACGCACTCAATGTAGAAGCCGCCGCGAATACCCATCTTGCGCAAGAGGCCTTTTCAACCCCGCTTTATATTCGCAAAGAGGGGACGCAATCGGCGCAAGGTGCGATGCTCACCCAAGGCAGTCTCGATCTGAACTTTCCATGGGCGGCACTGAGCTTCGGGCGTAATCGCTTTGAAACGCCTTGGATCTCAGGCACTATCGACGGTATTATCGCCCATCATACCAACGACTACGCCGACGTACGCCTCTTCTGGTTTGCCAACTACTACGACTTTGCCCCCAATTATCGGCTCAGCGAAGAGGCGCTCGCCGATCATCAAGGGGTTGTCGGCGCAAGCGTGCAAACCCTCCGCGCATCAGAGCGGTTACGCGCGGAAGCAAGCTACCATCGCCTTTTCGACACGTATGATCTGAGTGATCTAAGCATCTCTCTCAGCCCGCTAGAACCATTGGGACTCACCCTCGCCTACACCGCGCTGCGCGACCTCAGAGCTGATGTCGATCCGGTCGATGAGGCGCTTCTGCGCTACGCTCTAGCATGGTTTCCCGTCAATGGACACACCCTCATGCTCGGCGGCAGCACTACCGGCAAAAACGGTCTGCGGCGCATGCTTCAGATGGGGACGCAACCCTTTGATCTCTTTGTGCTGGGCAATCAAGTCCATCGGCGCGAAGCACAAAACCGCTCTCTCGCTTATCGATATGAAGGCGAGGCTTATTGGGGCAGCGTGCTCGCAGGCCAAAGCGACTATCTCGGCAAAAAACTCGAACGGCGAAGCCTTGTAGATGCCCGTTTCGATGCACGCGAGATTGACATCACCATAGGGATGATGCTGCATTCTCAGCTCTCTTTTGAGCTCTCTTGGGCCCTGATGGATGTCGATTCGGAAGATCTGCTCGAATTTGACACCTCTTTGTTACATGTAACGCTGATGGCGGTGTGGCCATGAAGTGGTGGAGTCTGTGGATCGCACTGACACTAAGCGCCGATGAGCCGCGCTACCTTCAAGCGCTCAATGCCTATTACGACCAAAACCGCCAAAACGACGCTGCCGCCATCTCCGCGCTCACGCAAGAAGCCGAGGAGGCGAACAATGCCGATGCCGCTTTTTTGATCGCACTCTCGTATGAGCAAGGGAGTCATACGGAGCGCAACGAGACCAAATCACTCGAGTGGTATGAAAAAGCAGCTGAACTTGGCGATGTCGATGCCATGATGATGAGCGGCTGGAGACACTACAAAGGAGAGGGCTGCACCCCATCTTTGGAGCACGCGCGCCGCTGGTTTGAGCAGGCTGAAGCCCTAGGCGAGAAAGAGGCTTCAGCGCTGCTGCGACTTTTAAAAGAGGACAGACTCTTTTAACCTCTCTCACCGCGCATCGCTAAACATTCACTACACACTCCTCTTGTACACTACCGTTTATCAAAAACTAATGATTTTAAATATCAAGCCGATTCAAGGAGAGAGATCGCATGAAAAAAATTGGGCTCTATTTCATCACTTCGGCGATTACAGCACTGATTGCAGGATGCGATGCAGGCAACACAAACCCGTCATCTTCAAAAACAATGGATGAAAATTCCCCTAAATATGCCAAGCCAATCAAAATTGGCGCTATGGTTTGGGGCGATTACAGCTCAGAAGAGATTCACTTCATCGCTAACGAGCCCAGAATCAAACTGGTCTCTTGTTTGGGCAACGTAGACCCTGACGATGCCCTGTTGCTAAAACAGCTCAACCCGCAAAAACCCTCGTTGTGGTTTCGCACCGCGCTCAATGTAGGAGAACATATTAATGAGCAGACCTTCTTGGGATTTTGGACCAAGGAGCGTTATGCCATACAAGAAGATGCGTTCTCTCACTACAATACATCAACGACCGATCTTGTATCCGAAATTTCTATCGAATTCGGCTTTGATCCGCAATACATTCTTCATCCGAATAATCGTGTGATCGATACCCTTTGGAGTACCGCTCTGGCTGATCCTTCATCGCCATTTTGGAAAAGATTCTGGCAGGAAGAAGTTCAAAAACAAGTGGTTCAGGAGCAGACTTTTAGCGGCGTGCGTATGGATGTTTTTTACGAACAACTTGAAGGCTGGACAAAGCCGGCCGTCGCGTTGACGCAACAGCAGTATGGCCAGCTCAAGGAGAAGCTCTTAGCATCACCCGAGCTGCAAAACCGGTATGGCGATGCGATCAATGCCATCTATCATGATCGTCTTCCATCAACCTATGACCCCAAAAACTTCCGCGCTGATATGCTCACGCTTATCGGAGGTGTCAAGGAGGGACTAGATGCGATGCCGCTGGCGGTGAATCCCATGTGGCCAAGCTATGACGGTACGTTTGCGTTTTATCAGGAATATGCCGCAGTCGCTGACATTTTAGAAATCAAAATGTTTGTCACGCAAGCCGGTATCAGCAAAGAGAGTTATCAGCCGCAGGATGTCTGGTCTAGGCAGATCGGGACGATGATCTGGAACGAGCTTAACGGCAAAACCACATTAGCGTTTGCCCGCGGACTCTCTTTTGATACCCAAAGGCGCATCTATGCTCTGGCTTCCTATCTGCTTGGACAGGGAGAAAAGAGTCTTTTTTATTACGAGGCACTTGACTTTGAACTCTCCGCAGAGCGATTGGGCTATTGGGCACAATTTTCATATCTTCCCGAATGGGAACTTGCCATTGGCAAGGCTCTGGAACGCCCACAGCCACACGCGCAGCAAAATAGTGATCCGACACTTCTTTTGCAGCAGTATTATGACGCCGATCTTGGGGTCTACGTGCGCCGATATGAAAACGGTATGGTATTCGTCAATCCGACCAATCAAAGACAACGGGCTGCTTATCATTTTGATAAAAGCGTTTATCTTGTCCAGCCCGTTGGCGGCAACGTATCACCCATTCATCGGATGGAAGATCCCTCTATTTTGGAAGATGAAAAGTTGGAAAATATCATTAGCAAAAACCCTGACTTAAAAGATCATTTCAACCGTGTCGGCACTCTGCTCTACACGACTATTTCCAGTATTCAGCTAAACCCGCGCGAGGCAGCCATCGTACTATTTGTGCCGGAGCCAGATCAAGATTAAAAAGTCTTAAGCTCCATGTCAATCATCAGCGCGGTTGTTCACAAGGATAAAATTTGAAAAAATTATTGCTATTGGCGATGCCGATTGTTTGCTCAATTCCTGTCGCCGTTTGGTTTTTTTACAAACCGGCAAGGGTTCTCGCGCCCCAATGGCTTGAGGGTATCACCTGCAGCGCACCGAACATTTGCATTGACGATAGGGCGAAGTTACCCGAAGCCATGACGCTGTACGCGAATGCCCTGCAAGCGGTCTCCCAAACCGTCGGAGACTTCAAAGAGCCTCCGCATACCATTTTTTGCAGCACGCATGACTGTTTTAAAACCTTCGGATTTGATCAGGCAAGCGCAAAAACAGTCGGCAAATGGGGGATCGTCATTGGTCCAAACGGTTGGAAAGATCATTATATCCGACACGAAATGATTCACCATCGGCAGGCTGAAGAGCTGGGGGTCATGGGGGTCATCTTCTCTGCGCAATGGTTTATAGAGGGGATGGCGTATGCGCTTAGCAACGATCCTAGGGCACTGCTGAGTGAACCGTGGCAAGGCTATCGAAGCCGATTCGAGCGGTGGTTTGCAGAGAGACCAAAGGAGGACTTATGGAAAGATGCACCCTTAATACGGAGAAAGAGACCATGAAACAAAAGATCAAAAAATGGCTGCTATTGGCTCTGCTGCCTGCTTTACATGTAAGCATATGCGGTTGCGGCAACGAAAGCGCTTCCGTCGTTGCGGATGATAACGTCACCTTTTCCGTCTCTTTGGATGCGGATCGTTCGGCGGGCAGGATGCCGCGCGTACTCAAGCCGTCGGCATTCACGTCATGGAACGAAGAGATTGTAAGCGATTTTATTGACGATGCCGGCAAGTCAGAGATCGGAATGGTGCGTCTGTCCATAGAAACCGAGCTGCTCAATAGTCGTAATGAGCAGGATTTTCTGGCAAAAATACGCAGCGATTCCGCTACGGCCAAAGCGTGCAAAGAGGTTGTGCAAGAAGGCGGCATCGTACTGATGCAAATCAGCGGAACCCCAAAATGGCTTCGTCAGCCTTCAAACCGAAGCCCCTATTTTTGGCAAGGAACCCCTACGGATATGGATGCTTGGTATCGAATCGTTCAAGAGATGGCAAAACACTTCAAAGAGAACGTAGGATTGAACGATCAGATTTGGTACGAATTTAGCAATGAGCCTGACAATAAAGGCGAATGGCAATGGCATGGAACGGCGGAAGCGTTCATGCTGACCTATGCCGCAACGGCGAACGCCGTTAAAAGTATCGACCCACAAGCAAAGGTTGGGGCTGCCGGTGTTCTCTCTTATGCAGGATCGTTTACGGATGGAGGCGAACCCGTCATCAAGCTCTTGATTGAATATTGCGGCGCCCATCATACTCCCCTTGATTTTGTCTCCTGGCATTTTTTCGGCGTCCCGATACTCATCAATACCCACATCGTGCCCACCATCAAACAGTGGCTACGGGAAAACGGTTTTGACGAAGATTTAGCGCAGATTGTCAGCGAATACAATCCCCTCTCAAACTACCCGCTCTCCTATGATCCCAAGCCTGCGCCGCCCAACCTAAAAGACGGAGAAGTCGGCGGTGCCGCCATAGGAAAAATGTTATACGAACTCTATCGAGGGGGCATTTATGGCTGTTCGCTGAGCCTGGGCGATACCGGAAGAGTAGAAAACGGTGATTTTCAAAACGGTTTTGGAGCAAAAACCCATAAGCATCTCAACAACATCAAAAAACCGATGTATCACGTCGCCATGATGTACGCATCGCCCTATTTCGGAAGAAATATGGTCCAAACTACATTCAAAACCGTCCATCCCTATGATATCGATCCCCCTTTGTATGCCTTATCCGGCATCAACGATGAACGCACCAAACTCTCTCTGGTGATCGGTAACTATATTGAAGCTCCCGTAGCAATCGCCATGCACCATCTTACGGCGCACAAAGGCCGTACCATGAGCGAGATCGATTCATGGGGAGGGCAACAGGCCCTCACGGACTATTATGACGGCAGAATCGCTCTTGATGGTCTCACAACCGATGCACCGACGCAGGCGGATATCATCAGCGCACAACCCTATTTTGACCGATACCAAAAACTGCTCACAACCACGCATCGAACGCTTTTAGAGATTAAAAACTTTGATGCCGATGCCTACATGGTGAGTAGATACCTTGTAGATGCCACCTATTCCAATGCCTACTTCCACTATTGGGCCAACCACAATGACATCGATGCCGCCGTCAAAAATCAGGAATTGGAGATGATAGAGCGTTTCGAAGTGAAGAGCCTAGCCGATATCAAAGAGCATTTTTTCCGGCCCTTTAGCCAGTCGCTCATCGTGATTGAAAAGATTGCGCCTCCGCTTAAGACGCAAGAGAGAACTTCTGCGTCATCAGCTCCCCCTCTTCGCTGAAGAAGAGGTAATAGAGATAATCTCTCTTTACATGTAAGCCCGCCAGATAACGCAGCGCCAGATTTGCCTGAAGCGAGGCGATGTGCATCACAATCGGTGCAGCGATGCCTGAGGGGGTGCGGTTGGTGACTTTAAAAAGCTCCGTAAAGGAGGCCTTTTCAAAAAAACAGACCTGACCGTTGAAGGCTTCAACCGAGCCGTAGATCCACGGCACTGCCGTTTGCGCGGCGTAGTCGCTGATTTTGGCGCGGGTGGGGAGGTTGTCGGTGGCGTCGATGATCAGATCCACGCCGATCTCTTTGGCGGCGAAGGTATCGAAATCACAGGTATGGGCATAAGCCTTCACATAAGGGCAACGCGCTTGAATGAGTTCGGCGGCGATCACCGCTTTGAAGCGCCCCACGTCGTCTGTTTTGAAGGCGATCTGGCGGTGAATATTGTGCAGACTCACCGTATCGAAATCAACCATGTGAATTGTGCCGATACCTGAAGCACCCAGCGCAAAGGCGAGTGAACTGCCCAGCCCGCCGCTGCCGATAATGGCAATGCGCTTAGACTGCAAGCTTCGCTGCGTCTCTTCTCCCCATAACTGCACCTGCCGGTGAAAATACTCCATCATGGCCTCTCCTTCAAAACTGTTCGAATCATTATAACTTATGAAACTGCTTTGGGCATTTTGATCACAAAGAGCGCCCCGTACTCGGCGTTTGTCCCCTCGATGGTGCCTCCGTACTTTTCGATAATCGCTTTGGAGAGATACAGACCGATACCCGTTCCCTCTTTTTTACTAGAGATGTAGGGTTCAAACAAAGTAGCGATGATTCTCTCCTCAATGCCGCCTCCGTTATCGCTAAAGTGAACGATCACATTTACCGGATCCTCTTGTATCTGCACTTCGATATGCCCATCCGAAATCTTGCGCTCTCGAATCACGTCGATGCTGTTTTTGATCAGATTCATAAAGACCTGCGTCAGTTCGCTGGCCTTGACACTCACCGACGCCTCAACACTGCCTGAAATATCGATACGGGTGTGACGTAACAAAGAGGTGCTGAGTTTGACGGCGTTGTTGACAATCTTGTACATCGGTGTAGCGGCGGTCTGCGGATCGGGATGAAAAAACTCCCGAAAGTCATCAATGGTGCGCGACATATACTGCAGATTCTCGTTGAGCGCTTCGTGGTTGTGCTCTAAGGTTTTGTCATCTAAGGTACCCAGCGACTTTTTGATATAGGTGTCTTGGTTGATCAGCGCCATATTGTTGAGCGGCTGACGCCATTGATGAGCAATCTGCTCGATCATCTCGCCCATCGACGCCAGACGCGCCTGATGTGAGATCATCTGCTCTTTTTTACGCATCGAAGCCAAAGTTTCGTTCATCTGCGCACTGAGCTCTTCGTTCAGTTTTTGCAGCTTCCGCTTGAACCCCTCTTCGCCAAGATGGATTCGATCGGCGAGCGCCCACGACAAAAAGAGCATCTCCAATGCCGAACCGAACTGCTGAATGTGGTGAATAGCGTAAAACCCCTCGATCAGATCAAATTTATTGAGCGCAAAGAGTGCGCTGCCGACCAAAAAGGAGACCCACCCCACCACATAAAAACGTGCCGAGCGTTCTCCTAGTCGCCACGCCCATATTCCAGAAAAAAGCAGTACCATTGGGGTAATGATCGCCATCGCAGCCCCGATACGCACCATCGACTCATACGCTCCGGCAACGCTGAGCAGCGCTATAAAAGCGCTAAAGAGCTGCAACACAAAGAGCAGGCGATCGATTTGAGGCATGATGCGGAATGTTTGCAAAAAGTGGCGTCCGAACCAGATCGCACTAAAAGAGGTCATGAGGATCCAAAATGCGGTTCCGTGCTTGATCTGCCACCACCAGTCGCGCCACACGTAGCAGACGCCCAGACCATCAAACGAAAGCTGCCAAACCATGAAGGTGCTCAAAAAGAGCAGATAGCGCAGATAGTTGGTATCACGAGAATAGGCAAAATGGGCCAGATTGTAGATGAAGATAATCAGAAAGATACCGTAGTAGATGCCGATCAGTAGCAGCATGTTTTGCGACTCAAGCAAGGCATCGGCAGAGACGACACTGATGGGAAGCTGCAAAACACCCTCTGTTTGCACCCGAAGCAGTAGATCAACTTGAGCGTATTTGTCTAACGGCAGCTCGAAGAGAAAGTGGCGGTGCGGCAAGTCGCGTGAAGCAAAAGGGACATGTTCACCGCTTTGCTTTTCAAATAAAAGTCTCCCCTCTTCATCAAAAGCAAACAGTCTCAAATTATCAATCAAGGGATAATCGATTCTAAGATACCAATGCTGGTGCGCCATGACATCGGAGCGCTTGATGCGCAATTTGAACCAATAAGCAGCATGATCGAAACCGAACGAAGGCACCGCTTCATCTATATCTCTAAAGGGCTTTTTCATCACCTCCACACGCGACATATCCACTTGTCCGTCACGTACATAACCTAAGAATAAAGCTGCATCATAAACACCGAATCGGTCGATGTTGAGTGTCTGCGCAGCCCCCAAAGGCAACACAAGCAAGACCCAGAAAAGAACAAAGCGCATCATGTCATACGGTGCTTGTAACGATTCACAAAACCCCAACCGCGTCTTGCTTCGCGCACGGCGTGGTGATCGATAGACGCAATCATCAGCTCTTCAGTATTGCCTAGATGCTGCGCCACTGTCCCATCAGGTGAAACACAAAGCGAATCGCCGTAAAAGCGCCACGCATGAGCTCCGTCGCGGTACTCGCCGATGCGGTTGGCGCGCAGAATGTAGCAGTGGTGGGTAAAAGCACGCATACGGATCAGCTCCCCCCAACGCTGCGACGACTCGAAGGTCGAGACGCTCGGCACGAGCAGCAGATCGATATTTTTGGCATCGAGCATCGCAAAAAAAGGATCAAAATGGAGCTCGAACCCAAAGAGCACCGCGCAGCGCACCCCGTCTACGGTGAAGATCATCGGCTCTTTGAGTACAGTACTTTCGTTGGCATAAAAGGCCTGCTCATTCCAGTGCGGATAGTCGATCAGAATCTGCTGATCGTAATAGCTTGTTGAATGCGCAGAGACCTTCACGGCGGTTTTAAACGGTTTGCCTTTTTTCACCGTTACCAGCGGCGCTACAATCGTCATGTCGTAGGTGGCAGCGAGCTCTTTGAGTACCCGCAACTGATGTTCGCTTTGCTCTTTGATCATAGGCAGCGGCAGGGTGCGCAGCTCATGAAAAAAGGGGTTGAGCAGGTACTCGCCCAGCAGCAGCAGCCGCACGCCCGATTTATGTGCATGACGGACGTAGCGGTAGAGCTGCGTCGAGCTCATCCCGATACCCGGCAGTTGCAGTACTGCGGCATTAATGGCTAACACGGCTCTTGATCTCCTCTACATGTAACTGCGCCTTCTCAAGCATCTCTTGCGCTTCGCCAAGCAGCCGCATCCCCTCTGCATACGCCGCGACGCTCTCGCTCATCGTGATCTGCGGATTCATCAACATCTCTAAAATCTCTTTGGAGCGCTCCAGCCGTGTTTCAAATTCATTGGTGGTTGTCTCAGCCAAGTGCATCCTTTACATAGGTGTCAAACTTCTCCAGCTCTACCAAAAAAGCGTCGTGTCCGTAGTCGCTTGGCACCTCCAGATAGTTACATGTAAGCCCAAACTTTCGGGCAATTTCATGGATCTTGATCATCTCTGAGGGCAAAAAGAGCAGATCTTTTTCAAATCCGATCAGGTGCAGTTCGGCTTTGATCTGTCCGATTGCCTCTTCAAGCGAATCAAAACCGCGTGCAAGATCAAAGATATTGATCGCTTTGGTAATGTAGAGATAGGAGAGCGGATCGAACCATTTGGTGAAGTTAAAGCCGTTGTACTCCAGATAGGTCTCGACCTGAAACTTTCCAAAAAGCTCAAAAAGCCCGTCGTCGCGGCGGTATTCGCGCCCGAATTTGCGCGCCATCGACTCATGCGAGAGAAAACTGATATGCCCCGCCATCCGCCCTATGGCCATGCCATGCAGCCCCTCTTTGCGAACCTCATCGGGATCATAATAGCCCTGTTTGAATCCCGGATCGCGCAATATCGCCTCTTGGGCAATCTTGTTAAAAGCAATCGCCCAAGGCTGCGTCGCATGCGTACCGGCCATAGCGATGATTTTGGAGGCGAAATTGGGGTAGCTCACCGCAAACTGCAACGCCTGCATCGCCCCCATACTCCCGCCGACGATGGCATGGACTTTGTGCAATCCCAACCGGTCAAAGAGCAGCCGCTGCGCCTTGACCATATCTTTGATGCTCACCACCGGAAACTTGTAGCGGTAAGGCTCATCATAAGGAAACATCCGCGACATCGGCCCTGTTGAACCAAAACAGCTACCGATGACGTTAGAGCAGATGACAAAAAAACGATCCGTGTCAATCGCTTTGCCGGGGCCGATAAATCCGTCCCACCATCCCGGCTTTTTATCATCCTCGTAGTAGCCGGCAGCGTGGTGCGATCCCGTGAGCGCGTGCGTCACCACCACCACATTATCTTTGACTTCGTTTAGGGTGCCGTAGGTCTCGAAAATGATGTCAAAAGGTTCCAAAATCCGGCCGCTCTCGAGATAGAGCGGCGACGTGAAGTGTTCGGTTCGGGTCTGTAGATGAAGCACTTACGCCTCAAAAGCCTGTTTAAGATCATCGATCAAATCCACGGGCGCTTCCAAACCGATGCTCAGACGAATCAGTCCCGCAGGAACACCGCAGGCTTTGAGCTCTTCACTGTTTAACTGCTGATGGGTGGTGGAAGCGGGATGGGTTATGATCGATTTGGAGTCGCCGATGTTGACCACCAGCGAGAAGATCTGCACCGCGTCCACGATACGCTTGGCCTTCTCAAAGGACTCTACTTCAAAGCTCAGCAGTCCACTGCTCGCTCCTCCGTCGAAATAACGCTGGGCGTTGGCGTAGTTGGCGTTGGATTTAAGCCCCGGATAGTTCACCTTAGAGACCAGCGGATGGGTTTCGAGAAACTGCGCAACGATCAAAGCGTTGTGCGAATGCTCGCGCATCCGAAGCGGCAGGGTCTCAAGCCCTTGAATAAAGAGCCATGAGTTAAACGGTGACACGACCGCGCCTAAATCGCGCAGCAGTGAGAGGCGGGCACGCAGGGTAAAGGGAGGCAGCGGCACATCGACATAGACCAAGCCGTGATACGAAGCGTCAGGCTCATTAAAGTGCGCATAGCGGGGATTGGCGCGCAGCTTCTCTACTAAGCCTTTGCGCTCCACCATGATCCCGCCGATGGCCAGCCCCTGCCCCGTGGTGTATTTGCTCGCCGAATGGACGACCACATCCACGCCGTGCGTCAGCGGTCGGCAGAGCACGGGGGTGGCGACCGTATTGTCCACGACCGTCAGAATGCCGTACTTGTCCGCAATGGCGCAGATTTGATGAATGTCGGCGACATCAATGCTGGGGTTGGTGAGGGTTTCAAAAAAGATCACCTTAGTGCGCGCATCGATGAGTGCATGAATCGCTTCAGGATTGTGCACGTCAAAAAAGCGTACCTCGATCCCAAAGCGCTTGAGGGTGTGCGCTGTTTGCGTCAGCGTTCCGCCGTAGAGCTGCGCGGCACAGACGATGTTGTCGCCGGCTTCGGCGGCGTTGGCGATGGCATAAAAGATCGCCGCCATACCGCTGGAAGTTGCGAGTGCGGCCTCACCCTCCTCCATCTCGGCAAAGCGCTTCTCAAAGACGTCGGTGGTGGGGTTGTTGAGGCGGGTGTAGATGTTGCCCAGCTCTTTGAGTGCAAAGAGATTGGCCGCATGTTCAACATCACGAAACTCATAGGCGGTCGTCTGATAGATGGGCACCGCCATCGTGCTTTGCGTGTCTTTGGTATAGCCTGAATGTAAGGCTCTGGTCTGCTGTTTCATGATGACGCTCCGGGTCAAAAAATAGGTCGCAGACTATAACACGCCAATGTTTTAGATGGGGTTAAGGCAGACAATCAGATACGCATCCACGCTACTCAAGTATCTCTATAAGATTCGAGGCTTCCACTAAACACAAAGTAACGCGCAGATCAGGCTCATCAAAGAGAAATTGCCGCATCACACCCAATGCGCTGTCAAGATCATCAAAAGCCAAAACAAAATCGTCTCCATGAATGCGAAAAACCTTTTCAGGCTGCATCCATTCGTATACATGTAAAGCGATCTCCCTGATTTTTCGGCTTCCCGCTTTCCAGCCGAAGCGCTGGTTGTACGCACCCATCCCCTTAATTTCAAGCAACACCAACTGCTTAAAGGGCTGCTGTGCGGGGGGATCTAACAGCAGCATCTTCAAATAGACTTCGTTGTAGGCTCCAGTCAGCGGGTCTTTAAAAAAATAGGCCAAACGCGCGTGCTCCATAGGGGTGAGCGGCAACTGAGAGCTCAACTGATCCCCTGCAAGCAGATGCAGTGCCGATGCCGCCGCATCGACGACATTTGGATGGTACCAAACACCCCGATACTTGATGATCTCGTCAATCGCTTCACGCATGCTGCGGCGCGGCTGATAGATTCGGTTGGTCGTCATCGCGTCGATGGCGTCACAGACCATCATAATCTGTGCCGGCAAGGATATTTCGCCCCCTTTGAGCCCATCGGGATAGCCGCTGCCGTCATATTTTTCATGGTGCTGCCGGATGATTTGCGCAAGCGGACGAAAGTAGGCAATTTTGTGCAGCATTCGAAAACCGGTCATCACATGCTCTTGGATGAGTTGATACTCCTCTTGGCTCAGTCTGCCCGGTTTGAGCAAAATCACATCAGGAACCGTCACTTTACCGATGTCGTGCAGTACCGCCGCCTCATGTAGCAATGCCCTAGTCGAACGATCAAGCTCCATAGCCTCCGCAATGATGTCGCAGTAGTTCGCTACACGGCGGGTATGTCCGGCGGTATAAGCGTCGCGCCCTTCGATGAGCTCGATGAGCCCTTCAAGCAGCTCGGTATAGTGGCGATGTTTCTCCTCTTCCAGCGCGGCGATCTGCGCCTGCTGCAGACGGGTTGTAAACTGCGCTTCAAAGCTCTGCGCCGCATGTTCCATCGTCACCGCAAAAAGCGGTGCAAACTCAATCTCAACTTTTACCCAATCACTCGCCGTATAACGTACCGTCTCTCTATAGGCTTCAAAAGAGGTACGCGGGGAGATCCCTCCGCGCGCGTTGAGAAACCCTTTCTCGTTCGGATTGCCGCCCCATGTCAGCGTTAGGCTCTGCTCGCGGCGGATCCAAAGCCAATAGATGCTCTCGGGTTTGCGCGTATGAATCAGCATCATCCCGGCAAACTGCTCATGATACCTTGTAGGCAGATAGGGAAGCAGCGCATGAAGACTTGAGGTATGCCAATATCCCTGCTCAAGATGCGGCTCTATAAATCCGATCAGCGCGTCGATCTCTTCACGCCCGACCTCCAGTCCCTGCGCATAAAAAGCGTCATGGGCACATACAACAAAACCGTCCGCAGGAAAAAGCGATGCAAAAAGCCCCGCATGGTGGATTGCGGAGGCGACAAAAGAGGGATGCAGCGATCCTCTTTGCATATACTCCGAGAGCGTTTCAAGGCGTACATGTAACTCTGCTTTTCGCTTTTGCTGTTGCATTTCGATTCGGGCCTGCAACAGCGCACTAAAGATCTCGCCAAAGGTCTCCGCCATCGCCACCTGACGCATTGAAGGAGAAAACGCGACGCTGTTGTGACAGGCGATCAAACCCCAAAGCCGCCCCTCAACCAGTAAAGAGACGGTCATCGAGGAGCACACCCCCATGTTGTGCATATACTCGATATGTACGGGTGAAACGCCCCGCAGGTAGCTATAGGTCATATCCAGCGGACCCAGAGTACCGCCGCGCCAAAAATCAACCGGATGGTGATAAGCGTCGGCAATCACGCGAATGGAATTTTTGCGAAACAGTTCACGCGCCTGGGCAGGAATATCCGATGCCGGAAAGTTAAGCCCCAGATACGACCCCGCCTCAGCATCGCGGCTCTCGGCAATGACACAGCCGTTATACTCCGCATCAAAGCGATAGACCATTACCCGCTCGTATCCGTTAAAACGGCGCAACTCTTCCACGGCGCGCTGACACATCGTTTCAATCGTAGGCGCGGCACTGATCATCTGCGCACTATGACCCAGCAAGGTCTGCATACAAACGTGCTCTTGCGACGCGCTTGAGGGCACACACTCTAACAAGAGCTCATCACCGCTGCGCGTTACGATCATATCGAGCATCTCATCCGCCAAAGCGCTCAAGCGAAGTGCGTATCCCATATGCTTGCGCGTCTGAGGCTTCGTTAGCCACTGCTCCAGCATCATACACACCTCATCACCAAGCAGCTCACGAAGCGATGTTCCAATGGCTGCTTTGGAGGCGATGTTGGCACTCACTCCGCTAATGCGCCACGAATCGACCTCAAATGAGAGTGCCCAGCCGTGCGGCTGAATCAGCCCTGGAATATGGATCGGCTCACGTTCACACAGCGAATAGTCAATCGGTACCACTGAGGATCTCTTGAAGTCTCAAAAAGAGCGCACAGGCAGCGAGCAGCACGCGGTTGTGCTCTGCCAAGGTAGCATCTTGCGCGTAGCGATTAAGAAAATGGGTATACTCCCCCCACATGCGCATGGTCTGATCCCCATAAGCACTAAAGTAGCGCATTGCGGGAAGACCGTCGTTGCCAACGATGCTCAGCAGTCTCTGGGCTAAAAACCTACCTCCCATCGTCGAACCCTCAAGCACATACATCACACCGACGGCTTCAGGAAAACCCCAACGTTCGTCCCATACGCGCTGCATCGGCGTCGAAGGTTCCGCCACCCCAAGGGCCGCAAGATCGAGGCGCAGCAGCTCAAGCCGCGCGCGCCGCTCAATATCGATGCCATAATCCGCCCACTGCGCCCACTGCCGCACACGCGGTTCAATCACAGAATGCACGACATATAGCTGCGTCAAATAACGCGCGTAATCGCTTCTGCCCACCCCTCCAGAAGCCATCGCCTGTGCCAGTCGCGTCGATTCCAGAGCATCGTGAAAAGGTGCCGTCATGGTTTTGAGCCGATGGTGAAACGTTGCATCAACAGGTGTCGTCGAACGGTTCATTTCATCGTGTTTATCGGCCATTTTATCTCCTTTTTTGGTTACATGTAAGCCTGTTGCTGACGTGAGCGCCACTGCGCCAAAGGCATCGGCCGATCGATCGCATACCCCTGCATGGCATCAACGGCATTCTCTTCAAGAAATCGTCTCTGCTCGGCCGTCTCAATCCCTTCGGCGATGCTGACCACCCCGAGCGTCTTAGAGAGCGCCAAAATCGACTTAACGATTTTGGCACTGCGTTCAGAGTGCCCGATCGATCTGGCAAACGATTGATCGATCTTGATCATCTGCACATCAAATTCGAGCAGATAACTCAGTGATGAATAGCCTGTTCCAAAATCATCGAGCGCAACCGCGACACAGCGCCGGTGCAGCTCTTCGATACGCTGCTTGGCGAGCGGAATATTTTGCATCAGCTCGGATTCGACGATCTCGATCACGAATGCCTCTCCACCTAGACCGTATCGCGCCAGCATCTGATCAAATCGTAGCATGAAATCAGGTGCGAACAGCGTTTGAACGGTTAGATTGACGCTCAGCGAGAAGGGTTTGGCTGAATTGTTGCGAAACGACGCATGCAACTGCGCAGTATGCGCGAGCACCCACCAGTCGATCTCAACCATCAACCCGGATTTGGCCGCCGTCGACAAAAATGCTCCGGGCAGCAGCAGGCCTCGCTCAGGGTGATTCCAGCGTAGCAGCACCTCAGCGCACGCCATCGCCACATCCGAAATCAGCTCAAAAGGTTGAAAGTAGAGTTCAAACGCTCCGCTCTCAAGCGCTTGTCTGATCTGCGATGACAACAGCAGATATTCCTGAGCCATCTGCGTCAGTTCGGGTTTGTAAAAATGGTAACAGTTACGTCCTTCGTTTTTGGAGACGTACATCGCGGCGTCGGCGTTGCTAAGCAGCATCTCGGCATGTTCGCCATCTTTGGGATAAAGAGCGATGCCGATACTACAGCCGATGCGGGCCCGAATACCGTTGATCAGAAACGGTACGCTCACTTTTTTGAGAATCTTCTCGGCCACCTGCGCGAAATGCGCTTCATCGGTACCGTTTTCAATCAGCAATACAAACTCGTCACCCCCGATTCTGGCAATCGTATCGACTTTGCGCAGCACTTCAACCAGCCGTTGCGACACTTGTACCAAGAGCTGATCGCCGTGTGAGTGTCCAAATGAGTCATTAACCTCTTTGAAGTGGTCAAGATCTAGAAAATAGACGCCAAAACCCTCACCGCTGCGTCGCTTGCGCTCGATGGTCTGCTCGATGCGGTCAGAGAGGAGCCGACGGTTGGGCAGCCTTGTGAGCGGATCATGCAAGGAGAGATGGGAGAGTTTTTGGGTTTCTGCCCGAAGATCCTCTTGAATGCGTAGATAATCAGTCACGTCGTGCGAGATTTCGATGTAGGCACTGATGGCCCCTTCGTTATCGAAAAGCGGCCGCATATGTACATCCACGTGGCGCTCTTCATTGTGGATGTTGCGCCGGACATGACGCAAGGTCACCGGACGTCCGTTGCGGTTCACCTGATCGATCGGACAAGGCTGGGCTGTGTTCGGACATGGAGCCGGTAGATTGTAATTAACCTGATGACACTTCAGCACCACCGACACTTCGCTTAATCCGCGCTGTAGACGCGCCGCCTGATTCATCATCGACACTGTGTAATCGCGCTCGATGTATAAAATGGGATCTGGGATTTCGTCGATGATGGTCTGGATCGTTTCGCGCGAAGCGTGTAGCGCCTCTTCGAGCTGTAGCATGCGCGACGCTTTATGCAGTGCATCGATCAGCTTGCCCGGATCGGTCGGCTTAAGGATGTAGCTGTCTACATGTAAGTTAATGCTGCGCAGCAGCATCTCCGTATCGCTAAACGCCGAATTGACGATGACGGGCAGTTGGGGATGGCGTTCGCGGATAGATGCTATCATGTCCAAACCGCTCATCCCCGGTAGTTGCAGATCACTAAGCACCAGATCGGGGCGGTGCATCTCAAAAAGCCGCAACCCCTCGTCGCCGCTTTGTGCCACATAGACTTTTTTAAAACTCTCCCCAAAGACGTTGACAAAGGCTTCTGAAGTACGCGGATCATCCTCGACATAGAGAATCGTATGGTTTTTAAGCATCTAATGCTCCTTCAAGGGTAATAGAGGTGCGCATACCTCCGTCAATACCGTGCATGGCGATGGTGCCGTGCATCGAATTTTCAATGATGATCTTGCTCATATATAGGCCTATACCGGTTCCTTCATGTATATTTTTGGTCGTAAAATAGGGCTCAAAGGCACGTGCGATCAGCTCTTCAGATGCCCCTCCGCCGTTGTCATCGATATCAAGCCTCACCTTACTTCCCTGCCGCTCGGATCTAAAAAGGATCTGAGCCGCTACGGAGCCGCTGCGCAAAATTGCATCTTTGGAGTTGTTCATCACATTAAGCAACACTTGAGCAAACTCATTTTCATACCCCTCAAGCATAAGGCCCTCCTGCACTTCGATCGAAATTTCAATGTTGTGATGACGGAATGCCTCGCGCACAAACGATACAGCCTGTTCGATCGCCTCTTTAAATCCAAAGCGGGTTTTGGCCTTTTTGGGATTGAAAAAGTTACGAAAAGCATCAATAGTCGTTGACATATGCTGTAAGCTCTTTTGCGACTCCACAACCAGATGCGATATCCCTTGCACCCCTTGGCTCTTTTGCTCGATACCGTATAGATTAAAGGCCAACGCATTGAGAGGCTGACGCCACTGATGAGCGATATTGCCCATCATCTCACCCATACTGGCCAGTTTTGACTGCTGATAGAGCATCTCCTGATGACGGATCAGCTCCGTCTTGTCGGTAAAGGCGATGACGGCACCCGAAACGTTACTTGAAAAGAACATCCGCTTAATCTGAAACCAGTAGATGCGCCCTTCTAGTGTCAGATCGTACTGGATTTCAACGCCCTCCTGAATCGCTCTTTTGACATTGTCGAATAGATCGGGGACAGGTATCAGGGCATTAAGAATCAGTTCGCTTAAATTGGTTTTACCGCCATAATTGATAATGAAAAAGCGTTCGATCCCACGCGTGTGCAAAAAGAGATCAAGATTGCCGTCAAGAATCACCACATCGGTATTCATCACTTCGACAACCTTATTAAGCGCCTCGTTGATAAAGCCGAGCTCATAGTTTTTGTGTTCTAACTCATCATTAACGGTGTGCAGCTCTTCGTTGGTACTTTGCAGCTCTTCATTGGAGGTCTCCAGCTCTTCGTTGGTACTTTGGAGCTCCTCGTTCGTGCTTTGCAGCTCTTCGTTGGTACTTTGCAGCTCTTCGTTGGAAGTCTCCAACTCTTCGATGGTGATTTGCAAACGCTCTTTAAGAGAAGCGAGTTCGGTTTCGAGCAGATTGCGATCATGATCACCTTGCGGCTGGATACGATTGGCAGCCAAAGGCACATCATCGTCATCAAGCAGCTCCTCAAATGTGATAAAAAGGCTCGATTCGGCCAGCTTATTGGGTTTGAGCGGAAATACGGTGATCAGCACATAGTGCCGCTGCGGGGTCGTAGGCAAAACACGGATCTTTTTTGAGACGACCACCTCATCACTTTTCAGCGCCTCGGCCATAGTCGCACGCAGATCCAGACGCAGAAACTCCGCCACCTGCCTAAAAAGGTCGTTGCTCATCAGCCCTTTGGGATGGCTGACGTACGGTACCTCACCTCTAAAAAAGAGGATCGTACCGTTCGTATCGACCACCACGCCGTTAGGTGCCAAAAATGAAGCTACGGAAGCATTGATCGAGTAGCTAATATCTAGGGTATTCACCTCGTCTCTCAGCTTTTTCGGCCCCTTACGCAACGCTTTTTTATGAAAATAGGTTAAAGCCTCGAGATCCACGGCATCGATGTCATTGGCTTTACGGTAAATCTTGTGCTTGCTATCAAGCGTCGCAAAAAGATTACTTAAGGTACCGATGGTCTCAGACATCCCCAAAAACATTACCCCGTGATAGCGAAGTGCGTAATAAAAAATGCTCAAGATACGTTGCTGTAGTTCCGTATTGAAGTAAATGAGCAGATTGCGGCAGCTGATCAGATCAAGATTGAGAAAGGGCGGATCTTTAATGATGTCGTGCTTGGAAAAGACGATCATGTCGCGAATCAGCTTGATCGGAATGTAACGATGGTTTTTCTCCATAAAGTAGTGCGTTTGACGCTCATGG
Source organism: Campylobacterales bacterium (assembly GCA_016938735.1). Classification (GTDB taxonomy): domain Bacteria; phylum Campylobacterota; class Campylobacteria; order Campylobacterales; family Sulfurimonadaceae; genus JAFGUB01. The sequence continues at coordinate 64,107 of JAFGUB010000027.1, forward strand.
CCCAGATGCGACAGCTCTTCAGCGCTGAAACTTTTGTTGCGCGCCTCTTCGATCGACTCTTCACTCACATCGGTCGCAAAGATCGTCACCTTTTTATAGATACCGAGCTGCTGCAACAGCTCTTGAACGGTGATGGCCATACTGTAGGCCTCTTCACCCGTGGCACATCCCGCCACCCAGATGCGGATGTTCGAATCGAGCTTTTCGCTGATGACGCGCGCGAGATGCTCCTGCAACGCCTTGAACGCTTCAGTATCCCGAAAAAGCGATGTCACGATGATAAGCAGCTCCTTTTTGAGCTTCATGATCTCCGGCGGAGATTGGCGAAGGAGTGCGATATAGTCGTTCACGCTCTCCGATCGCGTCTCAAGAATTCTGCGCTCAAGCCGACGCTGAATGGTACTCTCCTTGTAATCGCTAAAATCGATATCGCTTTTTTGGTTGAGTAGGCTGAAAATTTTTTCAATGTTGTCGAGCAGATCGAAATGGCGGTCGAAGTAATTGCGATCGTCTATGGCAAAGACAATCCCCTGAGCCATCAGCTCAGGCGGCAGTACTGCGTCTACGGCGTGGGTGTCGATGGCCGCTTTAGGCATGGAGAAGTACTTGGCGTTTTCATTTTCGGCCAGCACGATTCCACCGCTCTTTTTGATGGCCACCACCCCCTCCGCGCCGTCACTGCCCGTACCGCTAAGAATGATGCCGATGGCATGCTCTTTTTTCTCCCGTGCCAGCGAGATAAAAAAACGATTGATGGAGGGTTTGGGATAAGGCTTGATCACCGGTTCCGCGAGCACAAAATGCCCCTCTTCAATCACCACATCGGAGTTGGGCGGACAGTAGTAGATCTGATTCCCCTGCGGTGCCATCTGTTGCTCGATGGGGACGATGGGAAGCTTGGAGTACTTCTCAAGCAACGATCCTAGCAGCGTCGGCTGTTTGGGATCGAGATGCTGAACAATCACATAAGCGATCCGATCGGAGGGTTCAATATTTTGGATGAATTTGAGCAGCGCCTCAAACCCGCCTGCGCTGGCACCAAGACCGACGATCGTGAGCGTTTCGTACGCCATCATCACACCATCCTCTTGATCTGCGCGATCAACTTTTGAATCGCGGTCACATCTTTTTAAATCCCCAAAAAGTACTTGAGCTTATCGCTCTTTTTGTCAAAAATAGGACTGATCGTCACTTCGCTGTAGATCAGCTCCCCGATTTTGGTGTAATTGCGCAGCGTCACGGTCACGTCGCGCCGTTCGATAATGGCGCGGCGCAACTCCGTCAACCCGGGTTGATCGCGCTCATTGCCCTGTAAAAATCTACAGTTGCGCCCCAAAACCTCTTCGGGCATATATCCGAACATCGTACAAAAAGCCTCATTCACAAACACCAGCGGATTGTCAGGCATATTGGGATCAGTGATCACCACACCGTTTTTTGCTTGATCGAGAATCTCCATGACATATTCGCCGATATCCGGTACGGATTCTCGGTACTTGTGCAGCAGATAGCGCCCGCCGTAGTGATTTTCGATCGGCAAACAAGGGATGCGCTTGCGCAGATTACTGATGAGATTGCGCACGCTGCGGGGATTGTACTCTTTGTCGTAATCTTCCCATACATGTAAGAAGATCGTCATTCCCTCCAGCGGCTTATCACATTGTTCTACAAGCAGTTTGAGCAACCGCGTCATATTGGGCGTCAACTCCACGCAACCGCTCTTTGTGATAACGTTCTGTGTATTAGGATCCCAATAATAGCTGGCACAAAGTTTGACCATAAGTGACTGATTCATTCTACTATTGTAATCAAACAGTGTCTTAAAAGTGTCCAGCCGTCCAAAATAGTGCAGGTATGAAACGTCGATAAAGCCTAATACCAAACCTAAAATTGGAACGATTTTTTCTTACAGGGGAGCATGCCTGTAAAATTTACCCCTAAACATACCCTAGAAGAGATC
>JAFGUB010000028.1 GCA_016938735.1 Campylobacterales bacterium
CCAAAAAGCTGGAAAAGCTTATGAAGCTGATTCATTCGTTGCGTGATACGCTGAATAAGAGGAGGTTGGGTTTTGTCGTGGAGTGAGCTATTTTCCTTTAGTACCGGGGGCAGTACTATGCCTTTATTGTTTATTACCCAAGTGGAGGGCTTGCTTCCTGAGGCCGTAGACGGGTTACAGTAGCGTTCCGCTACGCGCGATGCGAAAGGCGACCGCTTTTTCGTAGATGAGGGCCTGATTGTTGATACATGTAATTACCCCGTCGCAGGGGGCTTCGAAACGGTGGATCGTCGCGCCGTCGAGAGCGTGGATGACGGTGCCGATGATTTCGCCTGTGGCGACGTAGCTCCCCACGCTGCGTTTGGGGACGAAGATGCCGCTTCTTGAGGCTTTGATCACTTCAATGTCGCTGCGTGTGATCACGTCGGTCTGTGCGGCGTTGAACATATGATAATCAATCACTCCGCTTTGGCTCAGAAAGCGCAAAACGGCCTGAAAGAGGGTGTTGGCGGTTTCGGGTTTGACCTGCGTGTCGCTGGGGCACATGAGGGTATAGGCTTTGGTCTCCCAGAGCTGCCAGTTGTACTGTAGGCTGACGGTATCGATGGACGTGAGGCCTTTGTGGTAGATAAACTCCAGCCCGAAGCGTTTGGCTCCCTCAAGGTCTTCATAGCCGCTTTGAAAGAGCGAGACATAAGGCAGGCAGCTTGCCGGGTCGGGTCGGGTCTCTAGCGAGATGCCATAGGTGTGTCCCTGCAGGGCATCAAAGAGCTTTTTGGCGATGCGCTGCGTGGTTTCACCTTGATCATAGCCCGGAAACATCATGTTAAGATTGGTTTTATCCAGCGGCCAGAAGCGCTCGCGGATGTTGAGCGCGTAGTGGTTGATCGAAGGTACGATGAGGATATTGCCTAAAATCCGTTTCTTGGGCAGGCTGTTTTTGAGAAAATCAACCAACGCCGAGGCAATATACAGCGGCAGCACCACGCCTCCCTCCATCGCGCCGACAATGGCGGCTGATGGGGCACCCGGGTCGCTGCCTTTGAAGCTAAAACCCTCGACCACGAGCGGTGCGCGGCTGAGTGATTCGAGGCGAATGATCTCAATTTTCTTCATGAACCCCTCCTAAAATACGGGCGATCAAAGAGCCTTCGTACACCACCGGATATTCACGCAGCGTAAAGAGAATGCCATCCCCGGGAGATTTGATGCTCGCACGCACGCTGCCGCTGAGCGGATCAACGATGCGTCCGATCAGATCGCCTTTTTGGATCATGGCGCAGTGCTCCAGAGTAGGGATAAAAAGGCCGCTGCGCGGGGCATTGAGGTACATCACTTCGCCCCCTTCGGCCAGATAAGGGGTGCGCTGCTCGAAGGTTTCATCGGTTTCGATCAGTCCCTCATTTTTCATTAAATTGAGGATACCGTGCAGCAACTGCCGCCCGTACTCCTGCGTCACGCGCATTCCGACCCCCATTTCGACGACGAGGGTTTTGGTGCCTAAAGTGTTCATGGTGTGCGAAAAGGTGGCCTCCAAAACCGTGACCGCGCCGTGTACCCAGATGAAGTCGCAGTTGAGCTGCTTGGCGAGTGGAATCAGGGTTTTGCCGAACTCCGCATTGATACGGATCTGCGGAATTTCTCGCAAAAAGATGTTGCTGGAGTGGATGTCGATGGCGATGTCACTGCCTTTGACGTCTTCAGACAGGGCGTGGACGACCTGACCGGGCAAAAAGTCCTCTTTACCGCCGGGGAAGGTGCGGTTGAGATCGACTTCATAAAGCGGAAAAGAGCGGATGATGGCATCTAGACCCAGTGAGTTGACGGCAGGATAGAGATCGACGGTGCCCAAAAGGGCTTCGGGGTGTTTTTTGAGCCACTCCGCCAGCAAGAAGATCACATACTGGCCCTCCAGCTCGTCGCCGTGGATACCGCTGACGATGCTGATGCGCTTGGCCCCTTTTTTGAGCTTGTTAGGGCCAAAACGGGTGCGTTTGATCGAGAGGCGCTCCGAAACCGGCAGCTCCGATGCAAAAATTTCTGTCGTTATCATCACTCTATTCCGTAAGGTGAATTGGTATGGTGCTTAGGAGGCGATGATACGTTCGATCTTGGCATTGACTTCCGCAATCAGCGCGTCGCGCTCCATGCCGCTGGTGTCGACACGTCTATAACTAGGGACAAGCAGGGCCGCCATTGTATCGATTTCTTCTAAAATCACATCGACGAATTCGTTATCGCACCCTTGGCGAAGGTTGAAATCGACCTTTTCAACCAGTTTGCCGATGCGGATGAAGTAGTCGCTGTTACGTCGTTTGATACGGTGGTTGAGGCTGCCCCAGATGGCGCTGATGCGGGTCATGATCGTATCGACGAAATCAAAATCGACGCTGTACATATTTTTGCTCTCATGTTCGAGCAGCCGGTAGAGCTCGATGATGGTTCCAAACGCTTCAGCGTCAATGTAGCTCCGACTGATGATGGCGTTTTCGCGTGCATTGTACGCAAGCGCGACCAGATTGGCGCCGTGTTCGCCAAAGAGGGCTACGTTGATAAAGTCGCGGGCATCTTTATACTCAAGCGCGATACCCAAGCGCGTGTAAAAGTGTAGACCCGCACTGTTGTCGACATCAACGATACGGTCAAAAAGGTCGGAGAGTTCGATTAAGATCGCCTCCATACGTTCGACGTAGCGGCCAAACCAGTAGAGGTTGTTGGCGGTAGTGGCAGTGAGTAGCTGATTCATTTGGTCTCCTCGATCACCCATGTATCTTTGAAGCCGCCGCCTTGAGAGGAGTTGACCAGGTAGTTGCCCTCCTCCATGGCGTAGCGGGTCAGGCCGCAGTTCCACACTTTGGGCGACTCGCCCATAACGACGTAGGCGCGGAAGTCCGCTTTGCGCGGAGCGATCTCGCCGCCTATGTAACAGCGCTCGTCATAAAATTCGATCAGCTCTTGGGCGATAAAGCGGCGCGGCTGCGCGGCGATGAGGCTCTTGATGTCTTCAAGCTGCAGTTTGGTCATGGTGTGTCCAAAGAGCACGCCATAACCGCCCGCTTCGGCGACGTCTTTGATGACCAGCTTGTGAATGTTCTCAAAGATGTATTTTTTGTCGGTTTCAAAGTAGGGCAGGTAGGTCGGTGCGTTGGAGAGGATCGGCTCTTCGCCGAGATAGTAGCGGATCATCTGCGGTACGAAGTAGTAGATTCCCTTATCGTCCGCGACACCGTTGCCTACGGCGTTGAGCAAGGCGACGTTGCCCGCAAGGTAGGCTTCGATGATGCCCGGCACGCCGATGAGGCTTTCGGCATTGAAGTGCAGAGGATCGATGAACTCATCATCAAGCCGTCGATACACTGCGCCGACACGGATTTTAGCGCCGTTGAAGTTTTTGAAATAGAGCACTTTGTTCTCGACTACCAGTTTATTACCGCGCACCAGTTCGGCGCCGAGCTGCTGGGCCAGATAGCTGTGCTCGTAGTAGGCGGAGTTGAAGCGTCCGGGGGTGAGCACCACGTTGATCCCGCCCGTGTTGACATACTCCATCGCTTCACGCAGATAGTCTGGATAGTTCGAGATGGGGCGAATGGAGAGTTGCTCAAAAAAGTCGGGGTAGATCTTGCGGTAGGTGTCGCGGATGGAGAGCGGATAGCTCGCGCCGCTGGGGACGCGCAAATTGTCTTCGAGAATCATCCATTCGCCGCTTACGGTATCTTTGACCAGATCGATGCCGTTGATATGGGTACGGATTTTTTTGGCCGGAGAGAAGCCCACGAAGTCGCGTAAAAAGCCTTTGGCCTGATGGATGAAGGCTTCGGGAATGATCCCTTCTTTGATGATCTTTTGATCGGTGTAGAGATCTTCCAAAAAAGCGTTGAGCGCCATGATGCGCTGGGAGAGACCGCGTTCGATTTTGTTGAACTCCTGCGCTTCGATGATGCGCGGGATCACGTCGAAGGGGAGGGCGCGTTCAATAAAGGCACCGTCTTTGTACAGATTGAAATTGACGGCGAACTTGTCCATATACGATTGAAAACGTTCGATTTTGGAGCGGTTTTGCTTGGAGAAAATATCCCAAAAACGTTGGGACAAAAGAGTGTTTGGCTCTAGCACATGAGGTCCTTAGCTGATAAAGTAGCTAGAATGATTGTAGCACGAAAGCGACGGAAAGATTCAAGTCTCCTGCTTAAAAAATATCACCTCAAGAGACTATAATGCAGGCTTCTATTTTATATGAGCGGAGCGGATATGACGGGTCTGGTTTCCTTGATTGCGGTGGCGGTGCTGTCGGCGGCGGTAGTGGCCTATATTTTGGGTGTGAAAGCCTTTTTAAGACATTTGGAGTCGGTACATGTAACGGAGTTTGAGCGCCTGGGGCAGCCTCGGTTCGGTTTTCAGTTCGGCGATCCGCGCTACCGCAGGGCCATGCACTATATCCGCAGCGGCGCTTTTGCGGTTTTGGGCGATGAAGTGCTCACCGTGCTTGCTCGGCGGCTACGGAGTTTGGAGTATCTAGGCGGTAGCGCACTTTTGGTGCTGATGATCGTCGCAGCGATGGGATAAGCGCTACTCCCCTTTGAGCGCCTGTTCAATATCGCGCTTCATATCCTTCTCTTTCATGTCGGCGCGTTTGTCGTGCAGCTTTTTGCCCCGCGCGATGGCGATTTGGAGTTTGGCGATGTTGCGGGCGTTGAAATAGAGCGAGAGCGGTACGACGGTGTGCCCCTCTTTTTCGATCGCTTCGCGCAGTTTGTTGATCTCTTTGCGGTGCAGCAGGAGTTTGCGGCTGCCGCGCTCTTCGTGGCGGTAGTAGGCGTGGGTGGTATCGAGCACGCCGATGTGGGTGCCAAAGAGGATCGCTTCGTTTTTGACGATCTTGATGAAGCTGTCTTTGAGGTTCACGCGGCCGGCGCGAAGCGCCTTGATCTCGCTGCCCAGCAGTACGATGCCCGCTTCAAATTTTTCGAGGATTTCGTAGTCGTGGAAGGCCTTTTTGTTGTTGGCGATGTTTTCACCCATCTACGCTTCCTTTGAGTCTAAAAAAGGTGCTGCCGCTGCCGGAGAAGAACCAGTGCGGCTTTACATGTAAGGCCAGATCGCCGTATTCGAGCAAGGCCGCTTCAAAGAGGTTGTTGGCCTCTTTTGGGCTGAGTGTGGAGAGGATCTCGCGCGAGCTTTTGGTGCACAGATCGTTACATGTAAGCGTATCAATCGGGCTGTAAAGCCGTTCGCGGTAGCTGCGGTAGACGCGCGGCGTAGAGAGCTCCAGCGGCGGCGTAAACAGCTCAAGCGAGAGCGGCTCCTCCTCATACGCTTCGACGATCTCGCCGATACCGCGCACATTGGCCGCGTTGTAATCGTAAATGAAAAAAGGCACATCCGCCCCCACGCGCGCGCCGATTGCGGCGAGTGCATCATGATCGAGCCCCAGCGCGGCTTCTTGGTTGCAGAGCTTCAAAAAGGCCGCCGCGTCCGAGCTGCCTCCGCCCAGACCGCCGCAAGCGGGTATGCGCTTCTCGACGCGCACGCCGTAGCGGCGCATCAGCGATTCGAGCGCTTTTGAATCGGTGGCTTCCAAAAGGGCGCGGTAGGCTTTGTAGATGGTGTTGGCTTCAAGGCTACATGTAAAGTCTCCCTCCAGCACAAACTGATCGAGCGTTTTTGGAAACAGGGTGAGGGTGTCATACAGATCTGCCACCTTCACAAAGCGCGAGCAGATCGTATGGTACTCGCCGCGCATTCCGGTGATTTTGAGAAAAATATTGACTTTGGCGTGCGCGTGCATCATCGTTTGAACCGCTCACTCAGCCGCGTCAAAATCGACGCGTCGATATGAAACGAAGCAGCTTGATTGGACTGCGTCACGGCTTTGGTTAGCTCCGAGCGCAAGATGCTCACATCGCTGGGTGCGTCGATGCCCAGTTTGACCACCCCTTTGTCGATAGAGACCACTTTGATCGTGATGTTGTCGTTGATGACGATGGATTCGCCCTCTTTGCGTGAAAGGATTAGCATGCGGAGACCTTGTTGAGTATGTATTGGACGCCCTCAGGCGCAATGGAAATGATGCTGATGGACGCACCCGCATCGATCCAGTAAGTCCCCTCTTGCGAGAGGGCAAACTCGTCGGCGCGGAGTTTTTGCCCGAGTTCTAACTTTTTAAGCTCCCCCAAAAAATGGTTTTGGGGGAGATCGAGCACCGTTTTGATGTCGATCGGCGTTTCGCCATTATAACCAAACACCCCCTCGTTTAGCCGCTCCAGTGCACTTAGCGCTCCGCCTGAAACGCCCAGACGCGCACACACTAGAGCACCCAAAGAGCGGATGTAGGTGCCCTCTGAGACCGTCGCTTCAAAGGTGACAAAGGGGTGGCAGTAGTGCAGTAACCGAGCCTTATCAATCTGCGAAGTGATCGGCTCAAGTGCGACTTCGCGTCCGGCGCGGGCCAGATCATAGGCACGCTGCCCGTCAACATGCTTGGCGCAAAACGCGGGGGGTGTGTAGGTGAGGCTGCCCTCAAGCGTTTTAAGGGCGGCTTCGATTTGGCTTACATGTAAAGGGGTGACGTCGTCGATGCGCGTGACCCCTTCGATATCGAGCGTATCGGAGTGCGCCCCCAGCCAGAGCGTGGCGCGGTAGCGTTTGGGGGTTTTTCTCAAAAAGCGAAAGAGCCGCGTGTGGCCGCCAAATGCTACGATCAGCACCCCTTTGGCAAAGGGATCGAGTGTACCCGAATAGCCCGCTTTTTTGACTTTGTAGCGCCGTTTAAGGCGGCCTAAAAATTGGTTGGAACTCATGCCTGCGGGTTTGTAGGCGACGAAGAGGCGATCATGCACGGCAACATCCTTGTTACATGTAAAACCGAAAGTATAATCGAGCCCGTGTTATGATTCCCTTTTTTTGGAGGAAACATGACCATTGCCTTTATCGCGGACATTATCGGACGGCCGGGACGGATGATGGTCAAACAGCATCTAAGGCGTCTGCGCAGGGAGCATGGCATCGATTTTGTCGCGGCCAACTACGAAAACGCCTCGCACGGCTTCGGGCTGACCGAGAAGAGCGCCAAAGAGCTCTTTGGCAGCGGCATCGATGCGATGAGCGGCGGGAACCATACGTGGGATAAAAAGGATATTTTGCCGCTTTTTGACAAGTACGAGATTCTCCGTCCGCACAACTACCCGCAAGGGGTCACGGGCACGGGGCTGAAGCTCTATGAGGTTGCAGGCGAGCCTCTGGCCTTTTTAAACCTCATGGGTCACTACGGAATGCCGCCGATGCTTGATAACGCCTTTGCCTGCGCGTTGCGCGAGGTGGAGGCCTTACATGTAAAGGGGGTGCGCTCTATTCTCATCGATATGCATGCCGAGGCATCGAGTGAAAAACGTGCGCTGATGATGATGCTGCGCGGTCGGGTGAGCGCCATTATGGGGAGCCACACTCATGTGGGCAGCGACGATTTTCTGATTGATTCGGGGACGGCGTATCTGAGCGACGTGGGGCTTACGGGGTGTCGCGACAATGTGATCGGCATGGACGCTAAAACCCCCATCGAGCGCTTTCTCACCGCGATTCCGGGGCGTTTTGAGGTGCCTGATAAGTGCAAAAGCATCCTGCAAATCGCCATTATGCGCCTTGAGGCCGGGCAGTGCGTAGAGGCTTTTAAGCTCAAGGTTTTTGATGACGGGCGTGAAATCCGCAGCGATGCGTGGCATGATTGAGAGCGACGCGCTCTATGCGGCGCTAGAGCGGCTGAACCTGCTTGAGGGCAAAGCGGCTGGATGGTGGCCGGGATATGGCGGGTTTGAGGTGGTTGTGGGCGCGGTGCTGACCCAAAACGCGAAGTGGGAGCGGGTGGAGGTATCGCTTGAAAACCTGCGCGCTTATGGTTTGCTTGAGCTTGAAGCATTGGCTACATGTAAGGCGGAGCTGCTGCAAGAGTGCATCCGTCCCAGCGGCCTTTTTCAAAACAAAAGCCGTGTGCTCGGTGCCCTTGCAGCGGCGATGCTTGAGACCTTTGGCGATTTTGAGACCTTTACATGTAAGGTCACGCGATCGTGGCTTTTGGCGCGGCGCGGGATCGGCAAAGAGAGCGCCGATGCCATTTTGTGCTACGCCTGTAAGCGCAACGTCATGACGGTCGATGCCTACACACACCGCTTGCTTGGCGCACTGGGCTTTGAGGCGCAGGAGTATGAGGCGCTGCAGTCGTGGTTTACATGTAAGCATGCGCTTGATGCGGCGCACTATCACGGCATGATCGTCGAGTATATGAAACGCTACGCGCGGGGTAAAAAGATCGCTTTAGAGCCGCTTCTGCCCCATCTTTGAGGTGATTAGGGCTATACTTTCGCCCATTTCAAAAGAGAGTGTGGGGAGATGAAGCGCAGAGCCTTTTTAAAAATCGCTGCCGCTACGCCTTTGTGTGTGGATGCTTTGAGCTTGGAGCCTCGGCTTGATGCGCACAGCGCCGTGCGTGAGGCGATCTATCTGGATGCGCAGAAAAGCGTGGTCGCCAAAGGGCTTTTGGAGCGGCTGATGCGGGTGCAGCGGATGGTGGGGTTTGGCAACTTCAACCTGATTAGTTTCGATGTGGCGCGTAAGGTGGCCAAAAGTTACGGCTCCATCGGTGCGTTTAGTCCGCTTGAGAGTGCGCTTTTTGAGGAGCTGTTTGCCTTTGATGCCAGAAGCTACGGCTTTTTCGGTGCGAAGGTGATCGAACGCATGAATACCGTTTTGCGTGCCGATGAGATGGTCAAGGTGCCCTCTACGGGGCACTACCTCTACAAAGGTGAAGCGCTGCGCCACTATGAGGAGATCCGAGGCAAGATCGGTGAGGCCATCGTGCTCACTTCGGGGGTGCGCGGCGTGGTCAAGCAGATGGCGCTCTTTTTGAGCAAGGCGCTCAGTCTTGAGGGAAACCTCTCGCAAGCGTCACGCTCTTTAGCACCGGCGGGCTACTCATACCACGGGATCGGTGATTTTGATGTGGGCAAGGTCGGGTTTGGGGTGCGTAATTTTACGCAGGAGTTTGAATCAACCGATGAGTTTAAGCGTCTGATGGATCTGGGTTTTGTCTCGATCCGCTACCCCGAAGCGAACCCTTTTGGGGTTCAGTACGAGCCCTGGCATATTAAGGTGGTGTGATGCGTTTTTTGGTTTTGTTTTTATGGTTACATGTAGCGCTTTTGGCGTTGGAATTTTCTTTGGTTAAAAAAGAAACGAACACTTCTGAACCGACCTTGCTGGTCGTGGGCGGTATCCAGGGCGATGAGCCGGGCGGCTTTAACGCGGCGGCGATTTTGGCCATGCGCTACGCGATCCGCTCGGGCAACGTCTGGATCGTGCCCAACCTCAACTTTGAGAGTATCATCGAGCGTTCGCGCGGGGGTTATGGCGACATGAACCGCAAATTCGCCCATCTTGACCCCTCCGATCCCGATTATGAGATCGTGCGCAGGATTCAGTCGGTCATCACCGATGAGCAGGTCGATCTGGTGGTCAATCTGCACGACGGCAGCGGCTATTATCGAGCCGCGTATATCGACGAGGGTCACAATCCGCAGCGCTGGGGGCAGAGCTGTATTATCGATCAGTCCGCGATCACGGCCAAAGCCTACGGCAATCTAGAACAGGTTGCCGCTTATGTGGTGGATGAAGTGAACAAAAAACTTGTTGATGAGGAGCACCGCTATCATCTTCGCAACACCAAGACCGCCGAGGGCGACACGGAGATGGCCAAGACGCTCACCTATTTCGCCATCAACCATAACAAGGCGGCCTTTGGCAATGAGGGGAGCAAGGAGTTTGCGACGCACTTTCGCGTCTACTACCACCTTGCGGCGCTTGAGGCATACATGCGCTACATGGGGATCGATTTTTCGCGCGATTTCGCGCTGACGCCGGAGGGTGTCAAGGCGGTAATCGATACCCCCCATCCCGTCACCTTGTTTGAGAAGTTCACGCTACCCGCCGCCTCTTTGCGCCCCGTACTGCGCTATGTGCCGATTGATCGCGCCAAGAAGCCCTTTGAAAGCCCCCATCCGCTCATCTGTCTGGTGCCGCAATCAAACGCATACCGTCTCTTTTACGGCAATAACCGTCTGAGCACCATCGTGCCGGAGTATTTTGAATCGGATGATTCGCTGCACACCTTTGGAATGCGCATCGACGGCGCGGCGCGTCAGGTTCAGGCGGGTGAGATCGTAGAGGTGAAGGAGCATTTTTCAGTCGATCCGATTGAGGGCTACCGCGTAAACGTGATCGGTTACACCCATCCCAAAGGCATCGAGACGGGCGTCACACTGACGCGCAAGGCGCTGCCCGAGCGCTTCTCCATCGATATCGAGGGGCGTATCTACCGCATCGAGATCTACAAAGGCGAGCGCTTTAGCGCGATGGCACTGGTGCGGTTTGTGCGCTAGACCTTCGACTGTACGGTGATCTTGCGTGCTTCAAAGAGTTCGGCGGCTTTTTTGACGAGCGGCTCTTCGAGGATGCTGCCGCCGTCGTACTCTTTGGCGCGTCCCTCATCATCGCAAGACGCGACGCAACTGCCTCCATATGTTTCGATCTCTTCGGTCATGGAGGCGCTTTGGGGGGCACTCTCTTGGGGGGTTGGCTCCGATGGGGTAGGTGTTTGTGTGCAAGCGCTGGCGACGATTTTGGTCTCGAAGCCAAATATTTGCTGCACCAGATTGCGGATGACCGAGTAGCCCTCTTTGAGCATCTTCTTGCATTGTTCGTCCGCGCAGCTCTCCCAGGTCAGCACCCCCTCTTCAAACGACACAAAATGAATCTGCTGCGCAAAACAGCTGCCCAGCTCGCTGTTGCGGTCCATAATCTTGGCCCTTAGGGTCTCAAACAGATCGAGCGCACGGGGTTTGGGTGGCATCTGCGGCGGCATTGGTTGCGGTGGCGGGGTCGCAAGGTTTGGGGCGGTGATGGTTGCGGGGGCGTCGCGGCGGATCTCCTGTTCGAGCGATTCGATCATCTGATCGATCTCTTTGACCTTGAGCGCTTCGACCATCTTAAAAAGCACCAGCCCCAGCACAAAACCCCCTTCGGCGTTGATGCCCAGCAGCCCTTTGGCGTCGCTGAGAATGCGAAAAAAGCGCTCCAGCAGCAAGGTGGAGAAGGTGGCGTCGTGGGCATAGAGGCGCTCTTGCAGATAGGCGATCATCTCATCGACGACCATCTCCGCTTCGTATTCGTCCAGTTTGCGCAGGTACTCGATGAGGCGCGGCTTGTCTTTGGAGAGCACCGCGTCAAAGAGTTCGGCGAGAAACTGCGGATCGACCAGCCCCAGCATCTCCGTGACGGTGGCGACATCGACGTAGTTTTTGGAGTAGATGATCGCCTGATCAAGCAGGGTCAGCGTATCGCGCAGACTGCCTGAGCCGCTGCGTGCCAAGATTTCAAGCGCTTCGGGTTCAAACCCGATGTTCTCTACATGTAAGATGTGCGAGAGATGCGCCACAATGGCGTGGGTGGCGATGCGCTTGAAGCGAAAGTGCTGCGTGCGGCTGAGAATGGTGGCGGGGAGCTTAAGCGGGTCGGTGGTGGCGAGGATGAATTTAACATACGAAGGGGGCTCTTCGAGGGTCTTGAGCAGGGCATTAAACGCCTCTTTGGTGAGCATGTGCACTTCGTCGATGATGAAGATCTTAAACGCCGCGGAAGCGGGCTTGTACTTGGTGTGTTCGATGAGGTCGCGGATGTCGTCGATCTTGCGGCTCGAGGCGGCGTCCATCTCCACGATGTCCATGTGGCGGCCCTGTGCGGCCATCGTGCAGTTGGGGCAGGTGCCGCAGGGCTTGGAGGTGGGGCCAAGATCGCAGATAAGGGCTTTGGCGAAGATCCGCGCCGTCGAGGTCTTGCCCGAACCGCGCAGTCCCGAGAAGAGGTAGGCGTGCGAGAGGCGGTTGGCATCAAGCGCCAGCGAAAGGGTTTGGGAGATGCTCTCCTGCCCGATCAGCTCTTCAAAGTTGGCGGGACGGTATTTTCTGGCGAGTACTTCGGAGGTCGGATTCACACGTTGGCCCTTGGGTGAGTTGAGTGGGGATTGTAGCATAGGGGCTCTTACATGTAATGGATTTGAAAAGTTCAAAGCAAAAGAGCTTTGCTACAATGAGCACAAAAAAAGGAGCCCCCTATGCTGTTTGATCTCTCCGAACTTAGCGAAACCAAAAAGTACAAAATCATGAGCAATACCATCTTCCCGCGTCCCGTTGCGTGGATTGCCACCGAAGATGCGGGGGTGGTCAATCTGGCCCCGTTTAGCTACTTCGCCCCGCTCTCAAGCGAGCCGCCGCTGGTGATCGTCTCGATTGCGCACAAAGAAGACGGCACACCCAAAGATACCTACCGCAACCTCCACGCGCATGGTCGCTGCACGATCAATCTGGCGCATAAGGGCTTGCTGCAGGATCTGGAGCGCACAGCGCAGGAGCTCGATTTTGGCATCAGCGAGAGCGAGCACTTCGGGATCGCGATGCGCCATACGCTTGAGGGGTATCCGCCGATGGTTGAGGGTGCCCACTGCGCGCTCTTTTGCACCTTGGTGCGTACGGTCGATCTGGGGGCGCGTTATGAGCCGATGGTGTTGCGCATCGAGCAGATTTATGTCAACGATGAGCATGTTGATGCGCAGGGGCGCATCACGCTAGAGCAGATCGGTCGGGTGGGGATCGAGTACCTTGTGGATGCGCTAAGGGTTAGAGCCTAAGCCACTGTGCTGCAACTGCTTTGAGCGCTTCGGGGTTTTCGGAGGCGAAGAACTTCATATCGCAGGTTCTAGCGCGGCGAGAGAGCCCGTGCGTTACATGTAGATACTCCACCATCGCTTCTCCGGAGTGGATCAGGCGGGGGGCATCGCTGAAATAACGTGCGATTTGCGCTTCGATGAGCGGAAAGTGGGTGCAGCCGAGGATGATCGCATCAGGCGTGGCAAGATCCGCAAAATAGTGCTCCATCAGACTCTCAAGCACCGGCCCCTCAAAAATCCCCTCTTCGACGATGGGCACAAAGAGTCCCGTGGCCTTGGAGCTCAGGCGCGTAAAACCTCTTACATGTAACTGTTTTTCGTAGGCTTGTGAGCGCACCGTGGCTTTGGTACCCAAAATCAAAATCGATGCATCGGTCGAGGAGAGGGCGTTACATGTAGCTAAAACCCCCGCTTCAACCACGCCGACCACCTCAAAGGGAGCTTGGGTACGCAGGGCGTCAAGGGCGTAGGCGCTGACGGTGTTACAGGCGACAATGAGTAGATCGATGTCGAAGTTTTTGAAAAACTCCAGCGCTTCGAGGGCGTAGCGGATGATGGTGTTTTGATCTTTGACGCCATAAGGCACGCGCGCCGTATCGCCGAAGTAGATGATCTCTTCAAAGAGCCCATGCTCACGCAAGGATTTGACGACGGTGAGCCCGCCGATTCCGCTGTCAAAGACCCCAACTCTCATGGCTACCCTTTCGTGTTGTGCTTCAAAGCGCCCCGCTGCCGAAGCGAACCTAGTGTTAACGTAGCAGTAGGGGCTTTGCTCCTGCTGTGTTTCAAAACTACTGTTTTTCGTTCATGCTATCAAGAAAGTCTTGGTTGGTCGGGTTCTTCTTCATGGTGGTGTAGAGGAATTTGAGCGCTTCGACTTCGTCATCTTGCTTATGCAGCATCGAGCGGAGGATAAAGACCTTGGTGAGGATCTCGGCGCTGATGAGCAGTTCCTCTTTTCTCGTGCCCGATTTGAGAATGTCGATAGCCGGGAAGATACGGCGATCCGAGATGGCGCGGCTGAGCACCACTTCGGAGTTGCCCGTACCTTTGAACTCTTCAAAAATAACTTCGTCCATACGTGAACCCGTCTCGATCAGCGCCGTGGCAATGATGGTGAGGCTGCCGCCGTTTTCGATGTTACGCGCGGCGCCGAAGAAGCGTTTTGGTTTGTGCAGAGCGTTGGCATCTACACCGCCGGAGAGCACTTTGCCCGAACTTGGTGTGACGGTGTTGTAGGCGCGGGCAAGGCGGGTGATGGAGTCGAGCAGAATCACGACATCTTTGCCCACCTCGACGCGGCGTTTGGCGCGTTCGATCACCATTTCGGCCACTTTAACGTGGTTTTTGGCCGGCATGTCGAAGGTGGAGCTGTAGACTTCGCCTTTGACGGAGCGCTCCATATCGGTCACCTCTTCGGGGCGCTCATCCACAAGCAGCACCATCAGCTCCACTTCGGGATGGTTAGCGCTGATACCGTGGGCGATCTCTTTGAGCAGCTCCGTTTTACCCGAGCGCGGAGGGGCGACGATCAGTCCGCGCTGACCTTTGCCGATGGGACAAAAAAGATCCATCATGCGGCCCGTGAGGTTTTGGGGTAGATATTCCAATTTAAGCTGTTCAGAGGCGTACAGCGGCGTGAGGTTTTCAAAGAGGGGGCGTTTTTTGGACTCTTCAGGCGGCAGGAAGTTGATCGCTTCGATCTTGAGCAGGGCGTAGTAGCGCTCGGCCTCTTTGGGGGCGCGTACTTGGCCGGTAACGGTGTCACCGTTGCGCAGCGCAAAGCGTTTGATCTGGGTGGTGCTTACATAGGCATCATGCAGCGAATCAGAGAAGCTCTGATCGATGGCGCGCAAAAAGCCGTAGCCATCCGCCATAATCTCCAAAATCCCCGTGAAGAGGATGAAACCGCCTTGGGCGACCTGGGATTTGAGGATCTCAAAAATCAGATCTTGACGTTTGAGTTCGTTGGGATGTTCGATCTCAAGTTCGGCGGCGATATCGACCAGCTCGTCAATGGGAAGGGTACGGAGTTCTTCGATACTATGGCCTTTGGCAGGCGTGTGGGTTCTTCCGTTGGAAGATTTTTTTGTAGGTTTACGCGTTGAGGTTTCGCTCATAAATTACCTTGGAGGAGAGTGGAAATTGAAGAAGTTAGGAGTCGGTCACTGAGGACTTAAACGGCGCATTATAGCCCAAAGTACAGCCATGGTCAAGACAAGAGCGCTTTGGCAATGGAGAACTGATTGGCGGTCATCAGATGGATTTTGGGATGCAGCGCTTTGATCTGCTCAAAGAGCGCTTTGCTCAGCCTAAAACCTGCTTCGTATTCCGCTTCGCCGGAGATGTCGGCCGCTTCTCTTAGGGTATCGAGCCAATGGGCAGGGACATTGATGCCCGGAACATGCGCGGAGAGAAACTGGGCGGTGCGAAATTTGGTGATGGGAAAGATGCCTAAAATCAGCTGGCAGCGGTGCGCGCTGCCGATGTGCGCCTCTTCAAGCAGCTCTAAAAGCAGCGTCGCGCTTTGCAGATCATACACAGGCTGGGTGATAATGGCGAGGGCTTTGTGGGCGATCTTTTTTTGCATCTTGCGCAGTAGGGTTGTCGGGTTTTTGGCGTAGCTGTTCATTACGGCAAACGGGTAAATGGGCTCTGGCATACACCCCAGCGGACGTCCGGCGTGATCAATCCCGCTGTTAAAGCAGGTGATCATATCCAGCAGCAGGGTGCTGTCGCCTTCGAGCACTCCCTTGGCGTGGGGTTGATCGGACATCTTTGCCGGATCGCCCGTCAGCGCCAAAATAGCGCGTACACCCGCTTCGTTGGCGCCGAGCAGATCGCTTTGCAGGGCAATACGGTTGCGGTCACGCATGCTCATGGTGGCGATGACGGGTTTGTTAAAGCGCTGTTGTAGCATTTGCGCGGCAAAAAGGGCGTTGTATTTGAGTTTGGCCAGCGGGCTGTCCGTGGTGCTAAAAGCATCGACCAGTTCATGCAAGCCCAAAGCTTCGATCTTGTCGATGACGGGTCTGAACTGCGCAGAGTGGGGCGGCGTCGTCTCTAGCGAGATGTAACTCTTGTGGTTTAGTTTCTCGAGTAGCTCTTCAAACACGCGCCGTCCTTGGTTATAATGGCGCCATTTTATCAGAAAGTAACCAAAATGAAATTGTGTGTATTTGACTTCGATTCGACGCTGATGGACGGCGAAACGATCGATTTTTTTGCGGCCGAGCTGGGCATCGGGGAGCGCGTGGCGGCCATTACGGAACGGGCCATGAACGGCGAGCTAGATTTTTTCGAGAGCCTGCAGGAGCGGGTCGGACTGCTCAAGGGGCTAGAATATGCTAAGGTAGAAGAGATCTGCCATGCGCTACCGTATATGAACGGAGCCAAAGAGACGATAGCGGAGCTCAAAAAAGCGGGTTTGCGCGTGGTCTGCTTTAGCGGCGGATTTCGACCGGCGACGGGCTATGCCAAAAGTCAACTTGGATTCGATGCCGATTTTGCCAATATCTTACATGTAAGAGAAGGACGCCTCAGCGGACTGGTGGGTGGCGATATGATGTTTAACACCTCCAAAGGCGATATGCTTGTGCGCTTGCAGGCGCTGATGGGCATCAGTCCCGAGGAGACGATGGTAGTAGGAGACGGTGCGAACGATCTTTCGATGTTTGCGCACGCGGGAACGCGGATCGCGTTTTGTGCCAAAGAGGTGCTGAAGCGTGAAGCCAACATCGTGATTGATCGTAAAGATTTGACCGAGATTTTGGGGAGAATGCTATGAGGCTGGAAAATTCCATATGGCATCGTTACCATCCGCAGACGTCGCTGCATGAGGGCTTGGTTCGCTTTTACGGTTGTGAGTCTGAGTCGGTTAGTACGGACGATGACTATCTCTACGCGCTGCTCAAGCGCAAGCTGACCAAAAAAGAGCTTCGTTTTTTGATTATGGATGAGGCAAAGGTGGATACATTCGTGATTGCCGACACCTTACATGTAAGCGTCGAGGAGTGTGAAGCGCTCAGACGGAAGGCCTATCGCAAGCTTCGTGACGGAAAGATGCGTAAATTAGTGACATCTCAACCCGAATCGCAGGATAACGAGGAGAGCGAAGGGTATTAATTGTGATTTTATCGTGATTAATATAGAATAAGTTTTCCAAATATGAAAGGGGATTAACGCATGAAAAAAACGACTTCAGTTCTTTTGTCGTCAGTTGTGGCGCTTGGGATGCTCAGCACTGCAGCCAACGCCGATGTAAGTAAAGGCCAGAAGGTTTATCTGAAAATGTGCAAGAAGTGCCACGGTAACGGAACTAAAGGTGCTGCCATGAATACGCAAGACGGTTGGGACGAGTTGTTTGAAAACAATGGTGCCAAATTGATTAAAGCACACGAAGGCGATAGCTCTGAGGCTTTTTTCAAAGGTGATATGTTCCAAAAAATTTCAGGGGATCTACGCGATTTTCTTTACGAATACGGCTCTGATTCAGGCAACGTACCCTCTTGCTAATACGCGCTCTTGCGTTTTGCAAGAGTCTCACTCTGTCTCTTTCTCCTCTTTAGCGCCATACTCCATCAACAACGACACCATTGATTCACGCTGATGCTCTTTAGCAATTTTCAGAGCACTTAAATGATTCGATGTCAGATTGGCGTCGGCACCTGTTTCAAGCAGGAGCCGAACGATTTTGAAGTGGTTGTAATAGACGGCCAACATCAATGCACTCCAGCCGAACTTGTCGAGATGATCGAGTTGTGCGTAGTTGTTGATAAGCGTTTGCAGCGCTTGAAAGCGTCCCAAAGAAGCGGCGATCATCAAAGGGGTGCGTCCGTTGGTGTCACGGTAGTTAATTTGAGCACCCAATCGGATGAGAAGTTCTAGATGCTCTTGCATCGCTCTGTTTTGCATTTTGGAGATGGTAAAAAAGAGCGGTGTCCAGCGCAGATGATTGATAGGAATATCGACGTGTGCTCCACGGATCAGTAACTTGGTTTCAAGTGCGCGGAAGGCATTGCTTTGATGAGGAAAGAGCGCTATAGCATCATGTACCAGCGTCAGGGGGGTGTGTAGCGCATCGACAACGTGAATATTGGCGCCGCTTAGAATCAATAGCTCCGCAATATCGGCAAAACCGTTGCGTAATGCGGTCGTCAGCGGCGTGCGGCCTTGAGCGTTGCGGTGATCGAGCGTCGCTTTGCGCCGAATGAGCAGTGCGGTCATTTCAAGACCGTGGGCGAATTTGACCGCAATGCCTAGCGGGGTATTGCCGCTGTGATCGACCGAATCGATGTCGAGACCTTTGTTGAGCAGGTAGATTGCCATCGGCAGTGCGTTGGCATAGACGGCAAGATGCAGCAGTGTGTGGCCCTGAGGGCTGAGCGCAAAAAAGCTGTGATCTCGGTTACATGTAAGCGACAGCTCAGAGAGATCTCCGTGTTTGGCACTTTCAAAACAGTCACGTCCGCTATGAGCAATGGGCTGTGTTGTGTTTAAAATCTCAAGCATTTGCGGATCGCCGTTGGCAAGATCAAAGGCGCTTTGATCATCACGGTTGCGCAAGCTGGTGTCGGCACCGAAGCGTAAAAGGAGATAAGCAGCTTGATAGAGACGGTGATGGATGGCTACATGTAGCGCATTCATGCCTTGATTGGAGTGGGCATTAACATTTGCTCCTCGATCCAAAAGCAAATTCATGATCTCTAATCGTTGAAACATTAGAGCATAAATGAGCGGTGGTAGGTGTGCCGCCTCATGAAAGTCAACATCAAAACCTTCATCTATCATCTGCTCAAGTATCTCAGTATCGCCGCGACGAATCGCATCATAAAAGGGCGCGTGAAGCGGTTCTACAATGTGGACTTCATGATGCTGATGCATCGGAGTTTTGAGAATCATGGCACTTTGCAGACGCTCTAAAAAAGGCATATAGCTCCTTTGCTTGACTGAGAAACGGTAGCATAAGATTGAAAAAAATAAGCGAAGAGTTGGTGCGATTGGATTAAAAATGAAGCGAAAGTTAAGCTGTTTAAAGTGATTTGTCTTGCAGTGCCCCTCTGCGCAAGGCAGAAGAGCAGAGTGTGTTAGCAAGAGGGAACGTTACCGCTATCGCTAGCGTATTCGTGGACGAAGTCGTAAACATCAGCTTCCATCTTCTCTTTAAAAGTTTCACCTTTGAAGATTTTTTCACCGGCAGGGCAGATAGTCGAGAATACGTCTGCGAGTTTGCCCCCTTCTTTAGCCTCTTCCCACTCGCCTTGAGTGTGCGCAGCGGCGAATTTAGTACCGCTTTGTCCGCAAAGCTTGGTGAATTTTTTCTGATAGATTTTTTGGCCTTTGGTCACGTCGGCTTGCGCAGAGGTAGAGGCGAGCAAAAGTGCGGCAACAACAGCGGCTGATTTAACGATCATTTTCATGAGTATCCTTTGTAAAAAAATAAGCTATATGGTAGCGAATTAACATTAAGTGGATATTAACTAAAGAATAAGAGAGGGAGGTGTAGAAGCCGTTTCGGGGTATACCCGAGACGACCTATTTGATATTTTCGAAGGGATTTGTGACCACTTCTTTGCGAGATACGGTGTAGGGTACCAAAGCTGCAGCGCGTCCGCGTTTGATGGCGATGGTGACCATATCTTGATGGCGTTTACAGTTGCCCGTCAAACGGCGTGGCATGATTTTGTAGCGCTCAGAGAGCGAGTATTTAAGCGAACCGGCATCTTTGTAATCAATGAAATCGATCTTCGCTTCACAGTATTTGCAATAGCGTTTTTTGTATTTTCTTTTTTCTGCCATGGATATTTCCTTGTTTGTTCTATGTACTAAAATGGAATTTCGTCTTCGTTAATATCGATTTCCGGAAGGTTATTCTCAGGCATTTTTGCAGCACGTTGCGCCACGGGTGGGCTTGGCTGTTTTGGCTGCTGATAGCTTGGTTGAGAATAGGCGGGCATCGACATAGAAGGCTCATAGGTGTCGTGCATGTCGCCACCGCTCATAGAGGGGGCGTCATTGCGGCCATCAAGCATTTGCATGGTTTCGACGATTACGGAGTGTCTGGAACGTTTTTGACCACTTTGGTCTACCCATTGTTCTAACTGTAATCGCCCTTCGATCAGGACTTTGCTACCTTTACGAAGATATTGGTTGGCGACTTCTGCAGAGCGTGCAAAAAAGGTGATGTCAATAAACATTGTCTCCTCTTTGCGCTCATTGCCGCTGCCGAATTTTCGGCTGGTTGCGATGCCGGTTTTGGCGATTGCCGTTCCGGTCTGAGCATATCGAAGTTCGATATCACGGGTGAGATTGCCGACCAATATAATTTTGTTGAACATGGGGGTTTCCTTCTTTACTTACTCTTCTTCGTCGGCTGCAGGTGCTTTAATTTTTGGCTCTTCATTGCGTGAAGGACCTTTTTTGGCTTTTTCAACCAGCTCGTGCCATGCTTTAACTTCGCGTTTGGCATCGTACTTGATGGTGACAAAACGCAAGAGCTCTTCATTGATGCGGAAGCGTCGCTCTACTTCAGCAATGTTTTGCGGGTCCATTGTGTAATAAACAACGTAGAAATAACCGCGTGGGCTCTTGTCAATGGGATAGGCAAGTTTGCGAATACCCATGTCGTCACGTACGGCGATTTCCCCACCGTTTGATGTGATGATCTCTTCTACGTTGGCGAGATTTCTTTTAATCTCTTCTTCGGTTAATGTAGGTTTAACAATTACGAGGTTTTCGTAGTGTCTCATAGAGTATGGTCTCCTTGTGGTTTTACCCCTTCTGGCTGTGAACATACACACAGTGTTGTGTGTACAAAGAGAAAGGAACCCGGAATTGTACTGAAAATAAGCTTAAAATAAGGTGTTTTAAATGTAAAAATGCTTCACTGCTCTTTGAGCAGTTGAAGCATGGCGCAGTTCATCGGTAGGGTTCTGGAATAAGAGCCTTCGATGATGCCGTTTTCCAAATTGACCAGCTTGACAAATACCACCGCCTCTTTATCCGTATAGGTGTAGGTTCCGGCTACGGCGTGTTTGATGTTCAGATTGTCTGAGCGGATCGCTTCCGTGTCGCGCGTTAGGACTTTAAGACCATTTGCGGAGAGCTTGAAGTATTTAGATACTTCAGCTTCAACGACTTCGGCGTTGATTTGCGCGATGATAGAGTTTTTGATGCTATTGGAGAGCACATAGCCGAATTTGGAGTGATTCTCCAAAGAGGTTAGATCAACGAATTCCGTCACAATGACCTGTTTTGGCAGGAACGCGAGCGAATTAAAGACGACATCAATGGCTTCATCGGTCAATTTCTGATAATGTACGCGCCCCTCATTGAGGGTGTACTTGCGCTGATCCGATTCAACATAGCAGACCTCTTGTTTGTAGGGGTTGTGTGAAACAACTTTGGTTGCACATCCGCTAACCATGAATGTACTAAACGCCAAAGCGCCGAGCGTTAAGGCATGTAGCGGCTTCATTGTTTTACCCCGTCGACGCAGCGGCCAGGAATGTCACAGTCGTCTTTTTTGATCTTCATATTGAATGTAGCGCATGTTTTGCTGTATTCGCAGCAGGTGAGGTCTTTGCAGTTGTCGATACGGGCCAACTTGATGGTCTCTTCATCTTCGATCAGGACATTGGAAGAGACAACCACACGATTGTTGTGGTGGTTGAGAATACGGACGTTGACCAGCAGTCCATCGTCGTACTCGCCGTAGGTTCCCACAACAACCAGATACTCTTCACCAAACTGTTTGAGTTTGCTGCGGTCCAGATAGAACTCACCGCCTTGGACCTTGGTAACGACCTCTACACCGCGGTAATCGATCACGTTCCATCCAAAACGCTCCAGATTGGTCATAATGGAGTCGGAGTAGAGACGACCGAAGTTAGAAGATTGACGCAGATCATTGACATTGACGATCGATGTGAGAATAATGGTTTGATCTTTGATGGCATCGCGGCTTTTGGCACGTTGGGTCAACTCTTCTGTGAGTGCAGTGACCGAGCTTGGAAGATCAGGGGCACGCATAATACGGTTGCGGCTGCAGCCCGTAAAAAGAACGGCTGCGACAAGAAAGAGCATCGATACATGTAAGAGTGATTTCATAATAGTCCTTTTCGTATTAGAAGCGCATCATCGCGCCTAATTGTACGACGATGCCGTCAAGTTCGAGGTCTTCGCCGGCAAGATGGGTATAGCCTGATTTGGCTTCGATATCCATTGTAGCACCCAAAACGTAATCTACCGAGCCTTTAATGACAAAACGGTCGCCGACGGTAAATGCAAGACCCGGAGCGATGGCGTTGGTACCTGAGATAGAGAATGCGGTGTCACCCTCCCAAGATGGGGAGAGGATGTTGTAATTGACGACATGTGGTCCGAAGGTAAAACCGGTCTGTAGGCCGCCAGTGTAGTAAAGACCCGCTTCGTATTTCACGACCGTGGCACTGAATGCGTCATGCATCATTTTGCCAAGACCGGCAGTGAGTTGATAGCGCCAATAATCGGTGTCGATCTCGAAACCTGCGGAGATTGTGGGTAGGTATGAAGCTCCGTTTTTGAACTCTTCATAGGCTATTTTGGTTGGATCTGTTTGACTAACGGTTTGGTAGGCACCGAAATCGGAGCTGAGTAAAACACTGCCGGGCATCACTTCAACTAATACACTATACTCAGCCGCAACTACGCTGTGCGACCCGAACGCCATACTGACTGAAAAAAGCGCCAACGCTCTTCTGAATAGACTGCTCACCATCTGCTCCTTAAATATGCAGGGTAGTAACCACCCTTAATGCATTACTTCGGCTATTGTATCGAAAAATGCCGAAAATGGATTACAAAATTGCCTGTAAACGCAATAAGGTAGAAAGTAACAGTGAGGTTTTGTCTGTTTGACTGCCGGATTTCAGAAGGAGTTCTGAGTGCAACAGATGAATAAGGCTCTCTTGATAGTGCTTAGGTTTGAGTTTTATCGATAGTTCGGCGCGTTTTTTTTCGACATCGGGCGGGAGCTTGTAACCTAAAACAGCTAAAGAATCGGGTATGCCGTGCAGCTTGATGTAGATGTGAAAAAGGTAGAGCTGAGCGATGAAAGTGCTAATGGCCGTCACAATGCGTACCTCGTCCTCACCGCTCTCCAAAAGGTGATGCAGATCGTCTCTGAAATCGCGTTTTACGATGATAAGTCTGATAAAGTCTTCAAGTTTTACCTCCGCGAGGCCATAAACATGCGCTTCTATCTCTTTGGTGGTGATCGGACGGTTTAAGACAGCCAGTTTGTCGAGTTCATTGCAGGCCAGCGCAAGATCGCCGTGCTGGCTCTCCAAAAGATGTTTTGCGGCTGAGGGTTCAATCTGTGTTCTGCGCCTTACGCCCTCTTCCATAATAATAGAGATCGCTTCATTGGGAAATGGATTGAAGAGGCGGATTGAATCGCCGCCGCTGCGTTTGTCAAAAGCTTTGTTGGACGTTTTGTAGTCGTCGCCGTAGTAGGCGTAGACGAAGAGGGTATCGGGATTTTTTTGAGAGAGTGCGATGAGAAGATCGAGATCCGCCTTGGGCAGCTTTTTTTCACTTTTGATCAGCAGTACGTTGCGCCCGCCAAAGAGAGAGCCTTGGGAGAGATGCGCTTTGGCGAGCTCTTTGTCATACTCGTCGTGATAAAGTCCCAAAAGGTTCGCATCCTCGATCGTACAAAGGAACTTGGCGTAGCGATCGATCAAGAAATGGCTCTCGCCGTAGAGCATCAGGGCATTGGGGTGGTTGCCCTTCTTCAGAGCGGCGTCAAGTTCGTGGCGTTTCATTCGCGTTCAGACTTCTCAAGTGCTTGAGCGTAGATTTTGGCGGTGGCGAGGTTGACCCGTTCGATGCGTACGATGAGATCGTCAAAAAGCATGAGCGGGAGGGCGTTGGTGATCTCGACTTTGGCCCCCTGGATGGTATCGATGATTTCGGCGCTGAGACCGTTTTCGGTCTCCATGATGCGGGCTTTGAAGGATTCGTTTACATGTAAGGAGGCCCAGCGGGCGAATTTGCGCTGCATGTAACGTATTTCGATATCGCTCGCTTCGCGCTCTTTTTCGCTGATGCTGATGGCGAGCGCGTCGATGTTGCGTAGGACGTATGAGCCCTCTTCGGTGTCATGGGCGAGAATCGCTTTGATGAGGCGATGCACGATCAGGTCGCTGTAGCGGCGGATTGGGGAGGTGAAGTGGGTGTAGCGCTCAAATCCCAAGCCAAAATGGCCGCTGTTTTCGGGGGCGTAGCGTGCTTGCATCTGGGCGCGGATGATGAGGGTATCCACTTCGCTCTCAAGCTCCCGCGCTCTGGCTTGCTCTTGGATAAAACGGATGGTATCGCGGAGGCTCTCCTGAGGCTCGATCATGATGCCGATGCCGGCGAGTTCTTGGTAGAGGTTTTGGAGTTTGGTTTGTGATGGAGGTTCGTGAATCCGAAAGATTCCCCGCTCGAACATAGCGGCGGCCGCTTTGTTGGCCAGTAGCATACAATCCTCGATAAGGGCGTGCGAAGGGGTTTCTAGGGCGTAGTGGGTGGCGATGAGGTTTTGATCCGCATCCACCTCCATCTCCAGTTCGCTGGAGCGAAAGTCGTAGCCCCTCTTTAGGCGCTCTTTTTTAAGCCGGTCGGTCACTTCGCGCAGCGGCAGCAGCCACTCCAGCACACGCTCATCTTCGGCGCTTACATGTAAACGTTGCTCAAAGATCGCATCGACCTCTTCGTAGTTGAAACGGCGCGCGGAGTGGATGATCGCTTCATAGACCGTGCTTTGGGTGTTTTCAAGGGTGTGCGGATCGAGTTGCATTTCAAAGACGAAGGCGAGTCGGTCAACATGGGGCTGGAGTGAACAGAGCGTTTCGCTGAGTTGACGCGGCAGCATCGGAATGGAGCGATGGGGCAGGTAGATCGAGAAGCTGCGGTAGATCGCTTCGGCATCGATAGCACCAAAAGGGGTGACATATTCGCTCACATCGGCAATGGCGACGTAGAGCACATGGCGCGTGACATCAAAATAGATGGCGTCGTCGAAATCTTTGGCGGTAACGGGGTCGATGGTGCAGAAGCTGAGGTGGCGCAGATCTTTGCGCTGCGGGTATTTTGAGGCGTCTACCTCTTTGGCAAAGGCTTCGGCGAGGGCGAGCACATCGGGTTCAAAGGCGTCGTGTTTGTTGTAGAGCGCCAAAACGATCTGCTCATCGACTTTGGGATCATCCAGATTGCCCAAAACGCGCATGATCATTCCGTCTGCATTGTTGATCTGAACACAGTCACCGGCGTGTAGTCCTTGCAGTGTCTGTTCGTCAAGCGCGGCGCCTACGGGGGCTTCGCTGCGGATATCGAGCAGCAAAAGGCGTCCCTCTTTGAATACGGCATAAGCGACGCTGTAGCTGGGTGCGCGTCCGACGATAGCAACCACTTTGGCCTGAGGGGTTCCGCGTTGGCCCATCAGCCGCATGGCGATGACGAGATCGCCACTTTTGGCATCGCCGAGGTAGTGGCCTTCAATGAGCAGATCGCGGGTGTAGAGGCCGATGGCTTGCAGATAAGCGCGCCCTTCTTGTACGGTTGAGACGGTTCCGGCGCGGTATTGGGAGTGAAAGCGGTACTTGCGCTCTTCGCGTACCAAGTAGCCTTTGGCCAGCCAGGTCTCGACCAAAGGGCGCTCTTTGGGGTCGATGTCTTGATCAAACAGACCCGTAGAGAGGTGAAGCAGTAAAGATTTCATGCTTGCAAATTGGCCAGTGCACCTTCGAAACTGACGATATCCAGAGCGTATTGGTGTACGAGTGCTTTGGCGGCATCGACGCTTTGGGGGATTAATGTGCCTTCGAACGTAACGGCGGTGCGCACGATTTGGAGGCTTTGGGCTGCGAGTCGTACTCCATCGGGAGCACCCAGAGGCGCTTCGCAGTGGCGTATAGAGAGGATCATCTCCTCTTCAAAACGCCAATGATCGAAAATCTGAGCGCTGGTTTGCGCGGTAGTTGCACCAACAAACGTCTGCTCCGTCTCAGAGATGTTGCCCCCTGCTTTGAGCGCCTGGGCAAAGGCGTCGATGTGTCGCTCCTCTTTAAGTACTTGAGCAATTAGCACTTTGCCGATATCGACCAAAAAGGCCGCAGCGGAGAGAACGCCTAGAATTTTCGGGTTTTTACGCACATACCATCCAGTAACAAGCGCGTTTTGTAGCTTCGCTTTATTGGAGTATTGCGCCGGTGAGATGCCGTAGGGGCTAAGATCGAGCGGGAAGCTCTTGCTGATGATCGAAGCGAGTGCAAATCCCCGAATGGTACCCATCCCAAAGAGGCTGACGGCCTGGGAGATGCTGGTGATTTCTCGGCTGAATCCATAGAGCGGCGAATTGGCCGATTTGAGAATATCGGCGGTCAGCAAGGGGTCTTTTTGGAGAATCTTCACCATGTCTTCAAACGTAGCATTCACGTTTTGGTAGACGGCTTCGATTTGAATCGCTGTTTCGGGCAGGGGCGGAAGTTGTTTGATCTGCTTTAGCATCGCGTCAGTCATGAAGGTTGGTTCCGTTTTTGGAGTGTAAGATACATCATTATAGGAAGAAACAGGTAAAGCGTGACTGAATATCGATTTTTTGCTATGATACCCCTCTTTTAAATTTCATTACATGTAAGAGGAGTCTCAATGCAAAGAGAAGCCATGCTCAGTCAGCTTGGTTATACCCCAAACGAAGCGCTGTTAGAACAGATGGGCCGTATCATCGCCAACACTAGGGAGTTTTCCAAAATCGAGAAACATATCGTGGATCTGCACGAAGCGCTGAAGGTCGATTTGGGGTATGTGGCGATGTCGAACAGCGAAGACCGTTTGAAGATCAAAGTAGAGACTGACAACGAAGCAATGCGCTCCGAAGCGATTGAGAAGATCGAACACTTTGCGCAGAAGTACAAAGTGGAGCTAAACAAGCTTGAAGGCAAGAATGTCTATTACATCATAGGGTTTGAGAAGTAAGTGGCGCAAACCGAACCGATGACGCAAGAGGGGTACGATCTGCTCTTGCGGGAGTTCAAATTTCTCAAAGAGGTAGAAAAGCCGCAGGTCAACCGTGAAAAGCAGGAGGCTGCGGCACTGGGTGATCGAAGCGAAAACGCCGAGTACCACGCGGCCAAAGAGAAGCTGCGCCACATCGACAAGCGGCTTTTTTTTCTGAGTGCGATGATCGAAAAAGCAGTGATCATCGATCCTGAACCGCTGGATCATCGCCGTGTCCATTTCGGTGCGACGGTGGAGCTGTTGGATCTCGATAACGACGAGACCTTGCGTTTGAGCATCTGCGGCGTGCTCGAGAGCGAACCTGAAGAGGGGCTGATCTCCGTACACTCCCCCATGGCCAAAGCGGTGATGGGCAAATGCGAAGGCGATGAGATACGGGTGCACCTGCCTTTGGGCGAAAAGCTCTTTGAGGTGCAGCGCATCGACTATATCCCCATCTTTTCTCTCAAAAAAAAGATCCGCAGCGAACAGGATTTTACCTTTCGTTAAGCCGCTCCAGCGCCTCTTGCAGCTGCCCCAACGCCGATGGATCGCGACCATAGCGTGCGCGGTTGTAGGCCTCTATCACCTCACTCATCCCCTTTTGATCGCAGCGGCGTAAAAATGATTCGACACTCTCGTGCGCCAAGCGGCGTAACCCTTGACGCTCAAGGCGCTTTAGCAGCGGTCGCAGCAGCTTTTTGGCGCGGTGTTCGCGGCGCGCGTCGGTACCGATAAGGCGGCCAAGATAGCCCAGCAGCACCAAAGCGCCCAGTGAAAGCAGCGCACCTGCAAGGGCTATGGCATCTTCAAGCAACAGGCGCAGCAGCTCCATCTGTTTGGAGCGGTTGTAGTCGAGCACCCACGATTGGATGCGGTAGCGAACGTACATGTAACCCAGCTCAATCTTCGCCCAAAACCCCTGACGACTCTGCGCTTGCGACGCCTCTGCCACCGATTGGATGGACGCTGTTTGGGCAAAAGCGGTTGTCTCTACCCTCTGCCACCCCTGCGCTTCGAGGTAGACTTCAACCCAGGCGTGCGCATCGTTTTCGCGTACGACGAGGTAGTTTTCAAATGCGTTGGCGGCGTTGGCCTTAAAGCCGGTGATGACTCTTGAGGGCAGGCCGCTCATACGCGCCATCGTGGCAAAGGCGCTGGCAAAGTGGACGCAGTAGCCCTTGTTCGCCCCAAACAAAAAGCCATCAATCGGATCACGCGGATCGATGGCTTGCGGCGCTAGCGAGTAGTGCAGGTTTAGGGCGCGAAAGCGCTCTGTGAGGGCGGCGAGTTTTTGGTGCGGATCGGCGATGGAGGCAAGATCTTGTGTGTAGGCGTAGAGCTGCTCGTCGCGCTGGGCGTCATAGTGCAGCGCCGCTTCGCGCAGGGCGGGGCTGAGCGCCTCTTGCGCCAAAACATGAGAGAGGATCGACGCCCCTTCATAGCGCACAATCGTCGTGACCTCCTCTTTGGCGCGTAGAATCGCATCGTGATCGAGGGTTGCTTTTTTGGGGGCTTCGCAGGGGTGATCGAGGGCGTAGAGCCACCGCTTGCGGTGGGGATAGAGGGTGACTTGATAGCGCTCTGCGGATTTGGGGCATACGGCGAAGCGTGTGGGCGGCGGAGTGCCCAGCGGCTCCCAGCGGGTCGTGCGGTCGTGATAAAGGCTAGAGCCGCGAATATAGAGCTGCTCCTCTTTAGGGATCCCCTGCGTAAAGAAGAGCTCCATCACGACCCTGCTTGAGGGGACCATCAGCGCTTCGTGTCCTAGGTGCATCAAGCCGTCGTGTCCGCTGCGGATCGTCGAGACGGTTTTGAAGCCAAAATCTTTGGTTTCAAAGGAGATACGCGGAAAGATCAAAAAGAGCAGCACGATGGTAGGGAGCGAAAAGAGTGCCATCGATAGGGCGGTTTTGAGCGCGTCGATGAGCGGGCTTTGCATCCGATGCCACAGCAGCAGCGCCAAAAAGAGCAGTAGACAAAAGAGGGCATAGAGCAGCATCGCAATGGAGTGGTAAAAAAAGTACGACATCGCCAAAAAGAGTAGGGGTGAGAGGGCGAGGTAGAAGTTGAGCACGCCTGAGAGCCGCTGTAGCACCACCGCAACGATGAGCAGCGAGACGACGAGCGAGACGAAGATCCCCAGCCGCGAGAGCCCCACGAAGGTGAAGCTGTCAAAAAAGGAGAGCGCCAGCGCCACGCCGCCAAAGAGGGCCATGTAGAGCAGATGCGCGTTGCGCAAAGTGCCCATGCGCCATAGCAAAAGCAGGGCTACGGCCAGATAGAGCAGCATCATCGGCTTGAGCAGACCAAGGTGGGGCAGCAGTGATGCCAGCAGGGCGATATCGCTTACATGTAAGGCTTTTGGGGGCTTAGTAGCGAGCAAGCGCGTCAAGAATCGCATCGATCCCCTCGGTTTTGGAGTGGTAGCGGCGTGTGGGCAGCTTGAGGGTGAAGTCGCGTCCCTGGCGTTCACATTCGAGTATCCACAAGCAGAGCTGGCTCAGCCGCGCTTCATCATCGCTGCCCGCTTCCAAAAAGTCAAAATGCAGCGTCGGCGTGGCGCGGATATGCTCAAAACGACGGCTCTGCACGCCAACGCCCTTGGCGATAGAGGGCCAGTGAATGAGCGACAGCGCGTCACCGTGCTCATAACGGCGCAGCCCCTCAAAATCGCCGCGCTCACCAAAAGCGGCGGCATGACGGGCAATCAAACGAGAAAGCGGCACGCCTTCGGGTTTGGGTAGGATCAGCAGCGTCATGGGCGGCGTGAGTGTTTTTGCAAAGGTGACGTGCGGCAGGGGAAAGGCGCTGCTAAGGCTTAGCGGTTCGAGTACGGTCTCGCCGCGCTGATCGAATGTGATCTCAAGCGCCACGAGTGCATGGCCCAAAAGCCGCTGAACGTGGGTCTGTGATCCGTTACATGTAAAGCGCAGATCAAAGGCGTCGCGCCCCTGTTCGTGTGAGATTTGCCAGGTGATGAGGTTGGCGCTTTTGGCAAAGAGCCGACCGCCTGAAACGAGATCGGCGCGCAGGTAAAAGAGGTTGACGCGACCGAAGTAGCAGGCGCTGGAAGCAAAGGAGAAGAGGGTGAAGAGGGTGATGTAAACGATATTGAAGTTGTGCATGTAGGCTTGCAAAAAGAGCCCCACCAGCAAGGCGATCAGCACCCACAAGTAGGGGGTGTGGCGCGAGGAGACCTCTTTATGGATCCGGATGAACGGCAGCGAGGATAAGTTCATGGGGGCGAAGTGCGCTATTTTTGGGGCGTAGGCGGTGGGCGCAGATAAAGGGCAACAGATGGATGACGTCTTGGGGCGTCGCAAAGTCGCGTCCACGAATAAGGGCGTAAGCGCGCGCGGCGGCGACGAGCGAGAGGGCGGCGCGGGTGGAGAGTCCGCTCTCAAAAGCGCCGCTTTCACGGCTGAAGTGCAAAATCTCCTGAATGAAATCGAGCAGTTCGTCGCTGATGAAGACCGATGCGCACGCAGCGCGCAGCGCTGAAAGCGCACCGGGTTCAAGCGTACATGTAGGTGCGGTGTGCGCTGCGGCGCGGGTCAAAATGGCGCGTTCGGATTGGGTCTGCGGATAGCCCAGCGAAAAGGAGAGCATAAAACGGTCAAGCTGCGAGAGCGGCAGCTCGAAGGTGCCGACCTCTTCAAAAGGATTTTTGGTGGCGACGACAAAAAACTGCTCATCGAGCGCATACGCCGTAGCGTCGATGCTTACCTGACGCTCTTCCATCGCTTCAAGCAGGGCGCTTTGGGTTCGGGGGCTGGCGCGGTTGATCTCGTCGGCGAGCAGGAATTGGCAGAAAATGGGGCCTTGTTTGAAGCGAAAGGCGCTTTGGGCGCTGTCGAAATAGGTGGTGCCTAAAATGTCGGAGGGGAGCAGATCGCTGGTGAACTGGATGCGGCCGTAGTGCAGCCCCAGCACGGAGGCCATGGTCTTGGCCAGCGTGGTTTTGCCCACGCCCGGCAGATCGTCGATGAGCAGATGGCCGCCGGCGAGAAAGGCGCAAAGGGCAAGCTCGACCTGTAGGCGTTTGCCGCGGATCGTCTCTTCGATCTGTGTGATGATGGTCTGAATTGTTTGGGTCGGCGTCTGGTTCATGGCGTCCATTTTAACGAAACTATATGAAGCCTTCGTTATAATCTGCCACCTAATTTTCTCACTTTACATGTAAGGATTCCCCGTGAGCCAGCCGCTAGCAAACATCACCGAAGTTTTGGCCAAACACAAGCTCTCTTTAGCCGACTATGAGCACATCAAACAGATTCTCGGTCGTGAGCCAAACCTCGTCGAGATCGGCATCTTCTCGGCTATGTGGAGCGAGCACTGCAGCTATAAATCCTCCAAAGTCCATCTGCGCGGTTTTCCCACCAAGGCGCCGTGGGTTATTCAAGGGCCGGGCGAGAACGCGGGCGTCATCGACATCGGCGGCGGCTACGCGGCGGTCTTTAAGATGGAGAGCCACAACCACCCCAGCTTCATCGAGCCCTATCAGGGGGCGGCGACGGGCGTGGGCGGGATCATGCGCGACGTCTTTACGATGGGGGCGCGCCCGATTGCCAGCCTCAACTCACTGCGCTTTGGCGATGTCAAAGAGGCAAGCAAAACCGGAGCGCATCAGCGCTACTTGGTGCGCGGCGTCGTGGAGGGTATCGGCGGGTATGGCAACTGCATGGGCGTGCCTACCATCGGCGGCGAGATGAGTTTTGAGAGCTGCTACAACGGCAATATTTTGGTCAATGCCTTCAATCTGGGGCTGGCCAAAGCCGATGAGATCTTCTACGGCCGCGCCGAGGGGATCGGCAATCCGGTCATCTACGTGGGCAGCAAAACGGGGCGCGACGGTCTGGGCGGCGCGGTGATGAGTAGTGATAGCTTTACTGAAGCCACCAAGAGTCTGCGCCCGACGGTGCAGGTGGGAGACCCCTTTACCGAAAAGCTGCTGCTTGAGGCGTGCTTGGAGCTCTTCAAGACCGACTATGTCGTAGGCATTCAGGATATGGGCGCGGCGGGGCTGACCTCTAGCTCGTTCGAGATGGCGGGACGCGCGGGCAGCGGGATGAAGATGCACCTTGATCAAGTCCCTGCGCGTGAAGAGGGGATGGTGCCCTATGAGTTTATGCTCAGCGAAAGCCAAGAGCGGATGCTCATCTGCGCCAAAAAAGGAAGCGAAGCCGCCATCATCGAGATCTTCCACAAGTGGGATCTGGACTGCGCGGTGATTGGCGAAGTGACCGACACGGGCCGCATGGAGCTCTTCTGGCACGGTGACAAGGTGGCGGACGTGCCTGTCGCGCCCGTGAGCGAAGAAGCGCCGATGTATGAGCGGCCTATGACGCGGCCAAGCTATTTGGACGCGGTCAATGCCTTACATGTAGACGGGTTTGAGCGCGTCAGCAACCACGCGGCGTTTGAAACGATGTTCACCTCTTTGGAAGTGGTGGATAAAAGCTGGGTCTATGGGCAATACGACTCGATGGTGCAGACCAACACCATCAAAAAAGGGGGGATGCTCGATGCTTCCGTGATCCGCATCAAAGAGACGGGCGGAGCGCTTGCGATGAGCGCGGATTGTAACGTGCGCTACTGCTACATCGACCCCAAAGGGGGCGCGGCGGTAGCGGTGATGGAAGCGGGGCGCAACGTGGCGATGAGCGGCGCGCGGCCTTTGGCGATTACCGATTGTCTCAACTTTGGCAACCCTGAAAACCCTGAAGTGATGTGGCAGTTCGGCCAGGCGTGTCTGGGAATCAAAGAGGCGTGCGCCGAGCTCTCCACTCCCGTCATCGGCGGCAACGTCTCGCTTTATAATGAAACCAACGGCGTTTCGGTATTTCCGACCCCCTCTATTGCGACCGTGGGGGTGAACGAGGATCAAAACCGCGTGCTGCTCTCTAGCTTTCAGCGCGAGGGCAATCTGCTCTACCTTGTGGGCACCACGCGCGCGGAGTTCGGCGGTTCGCTCTATCTTAAAGAGGTGTGCGGCGTCGTGGGCGGAACCCTGCCTGCGATTGACTATGAAGCGGAACGCGCGCTTTGGGAGCTGGTGATCGAGGCCAACAAGCAAGGGCTGCTCAGTGCGGCCAAAGATTGCAGCAGCGGCGGCGTGGCGATAGCGCTGGCCAAAATGGCGGCCACAAGCGGCAAGGGGTGCAATGTGATTATGAATGTCGAGGATGAGCGCGAAATCTTCGCTGAATCCTTTAGTCGTGCCATTATCGAGGTATCACCCGAACATCGGGGCGCGTTTGAAGCGATGGCTTCCAAGTTGCCCCATGCAATCATCGGTACGGTCGGCGGTGCGCACTTTACATGTAACGATGTTGCCATGCCGATGGATCGATTACAAGCGCTTTACTTCAACACCTTCCAAAGCGTCATCGAGCAAGACCTTTAAGCTTCCCTTGCGGAAGCCTTAAACTTTTCTCCCGCTTCTCTTTTTTACCCCCTCTAATCATAGGATCGTCTTATAATGCTTTATCTTGCTTAGGAGGCAGACCATGAAGATCGTCATCACCGGAGCGTCGGGATTCGTAGGCGGTGCGCTGAGGCGTCATTTTAAAGATCATGAGGTGATAGGCGTTAGCGTACGTACTTCTAGTGATCTTTCGCAACTGGCGCGCGCTCTGGAGGGCGCAGACGCGGTGATCAACCTTGCCGGCGCATCGATTTTGGGGCGCTGGAGCGAGGCGTACAAGCGCACCCTCTACGCTAGCCGCATTGATACCACCAGTGCTTTGGTGGCGGCGATGAAGAGCGTACATGTAAAGCCCAAAGTACTGCTGAGCACCTCCGCGACGGGGATCTATGAAAGTGGCGTAGAGGCCGATGAGAACGGCAAACTGGGGAGTGATTTTTTGGCTGCTTTGGCAAAAGATTGGGAGGCCGAAGCGCTTGAAGCGCAAAAGATCGGTGTCCGGGTGGCGATCATGCGTTTTGGGGTGGTTTATGGCCAAGGCGGCGGCGCGATGGCAAAGATGCTGCTGCCCTTTAAGCTGGGGCTTGGCGGCAAGATGGGCAGCGGAGCGCAGACGGTGTCGTGGATCCATATCGACGATCTGGTACGCGCGGTAGCGTATCTCATCGAGCATGAAACCCTAAGCGGAGCCTTTAACTTTACCGCCCCCCATCCGCTCAGCAACGCCGAGCAGACCCGAATCATGGGCGAGGTGCTCAGGCGGCCTACGTTCTTTGCCGTACCGGAATTTATGGTGAAGCTGATCTTTGGCGAAGGGGCGTCAGTGATGCTTGATTCGAAGATTGTCTATCCTAAAGCCCTTGAGATCTCCGGATTTACGTTTGCGTATCCTCATTTCAAAGATGCATTTGAGCAGATTCTGCGTTAAAGGTGCTAAGGACGTTCTTGCTAGAATATCAAAAAAAAGCAAGAGGATTTTATAGATGAAAAGAGCACTGCTGAGCGTCAGTGACAAAAGTGGCGTGGTCGCATTTGCGTCGCGTCTGGTGGAGTTGGGTTTTGAGATCGTCTCCACCGGCGGCACCTTTAAGATGGTCTGCGAAGCGGGAATTGCGGCGATTGAGATCGATGAGGTGACGAAGTTTCCCGAAATCCTAGATGGGCGCGTCAAGACGCTCAACCCCTACGTGCACGGCGGCATTCTCTACCGCCGCGACCAAGAGAGCCACCGTGAGACGGTAGAGGCGCACGGCATCGTCGGGATCGATCTGGTGTGTGTGAACCTCTATCCGTTTAAAGCGACCATCGAGCGTACCGATGACTTTGAAGAGATCATCGAAAACATCGATATCGGCGGCCCCGCGATGGTGCGCTCAGCGGCTAAAAACTTCAAAGACGTGCTCATCGTGACCGACGTGAGCGACTACGACGCGGTCTTACATGTACTGCAGGCGCAAGAGGATAGCTTTGAATTTCGCCGCAGCCTGATGATCAAGGCGTATGAGCACACGGCGGCCTATGATGCGATGATCGCCAACTACATGAACCGCCGCTTCAACGAGGGCTTCGGTGCGAAGCAGTTTATCGTGGGTTCCAAGGCCCAAGCGATGCGCTATGGCGAAAATCCCCACCAAAAAGGGGCGCTGTACGAGTTTGAAAACTATTTCACGGCTACCTTTAAAACCCTCAAAGGCGAAGCGAGTTTCAACAATATGGGCGACATCAACGGCGCGGTCAAAATCGCAAGCGCCTTTGGTGATCGCGGTGCGGTCTGTATCGTTAAGCACGGCAACCCTTGCGGCTTTGCCCTGCGCGAGAACCTGCTAGAGGCGTACAGCGAAGCGCTGCGATGCGACAGCATCTCTGCCTTTGGCGGCGTGGTGGCGGTCAACGGCGTGGTGGACGCGGCGCTGGCGCAGAAGATGAACGAGCTCTTTTTGGAGGTGGTGATCGCCGGCGGCTTTAGCGATGAAGCGCTTGCGCTCTTTGAGAGCAAAAAACGGCTCAAACTCTTTACATGTAATGCCCCGCGCCTTATCGTGCCGCACGACGCGATGGATTTTAAACACGTCGAAGGGGGCTTTGTCTATCAAGAGAGCGACCGCGTGGGAGAAGATGAGGTCAAAAACGCCAAGCTGATGAGCAAGCGCGCCGCGAGTGAGGCCGAGCTACTTGACGCCGAGATCGCATGGAAGGTCGCGGCGCTGACCAAATCCAACTGCGTAGTCTATGTGAAAAACGCCGCGATGGTCGCGGTGGGTATGGGGATGACCTCACGCGTGGACGCCGCGCAGTGCGCGCTGAAAAAAGCTGAGGCCATGGGGCTGGACGTACGCGGCGCGGCGCTTGCCAGCGAAGCCTTTTTCCCCTTTCGAGACTCCATCGACGCCGCCGCCGCTGCGGGGGTGGCTACCGTCATCGAGCCGGGCGGTTCGGTGCGCGACGATGAGGTGATCGCGGCGGCCGATGAATACGGCATGGCGCTCTATTTCACGGGCGTACGGCACTTTTTGCACTAAGCTTTTTTGCCTTACATGTAAGGCAAAAAGTACTTCTGCTTTTCATTTTAATGCTCAAGAATCCTTCTCTTTCTTGGGCCTTCCTCTTGGACTCAGCGTTGCGCTCAATCCCAACTTTGAAGCCGTCTCTATCTGCCAAGCTGTATCGCCAAGAGGACTTTGACGGTTGACGCTGTTGCGTATGGTTGCGAGTGTATCCGTCGCCATTTGGGTATTGACCTGATCCGGCCAGTCGCTGCCAAGATCGACATAAGGTGTGCCAAGCAATAAACGATGCCGATGCAGACGCTCATAAAGCGAAGCGTACATGTAATCTTGCGCTTGCGCAACCAAACCGGCGCGCCATGCGTTGGCTTCGATATAACGGATGAGTGTCACATAATACGCCTCCCGTTCCACCAGAAAGCTTTTGTACCGCCCCTGCCAGATATGCCCCGATGTTTGGTTCTTTTTGTGGTAATAGCGCACATGCGAGGTCATCACCCACTGCATCAAACGGCTAAGACTGCCTTCTCGCTGCGGCACGAGCAGCAGGTGAAAGTGGTTGGGCATCAGCGCATAAGCATGCAGCTCAACGGCCTCTTTTTGCAATCCTTTGCTAAGCAGATCAAGAAAGGTGCTGTAATCTTCAGCATCGTCAAAGACCTGCATGCGCATGTTGCCGCGATTGATCACATGGTAGATCCCTCCCGCCGTCTCACCTCTGGGAATTCTGGGCATTTTTGCTCCTTGGGATAGTGTTACATGTAAGGGATTGTATCATAAAGTAGCCTGTCCCTATTATCAATTATCCTATCTTACTTATACTATTGTTAGGGTAAGCTTGATTTTATGAATGCGTATATGCTATCATTTTTCTATGAAAATAGTAATAGATACAAGTGTGTGGATCGCAGCGCTCATCACAAAAGATAGTAAATCAAGGGAACTGCTAAGATTGGTTTTTCAAGCAAAGCTCTCTCCACAAATGAGCGAAGCGCTCTTTAGAGAGTATGAAGCTGTTATGGGAAGAAAAAAGATTCAAGATTCAACGCCTTTGAGTTTAACGGAACAGAACGAACTCTTTGAAGCTTATTTATCAACGTGTAAATGGAATGAGATTTACTATATGTGGAGACCAAATTTAAAAGATGAAAATGATAACTTTGTAGTGGAATTGGCGGTCGCGAGTGGAGCAGAAGCTATCATTACTTACAATGTTAAAGATTTTAAAAACGCTGAATTGGTCTTTCACCATAGGATTACAACGCCAGAAAATTTTATAAAGGAGATGTCATGAGCACAATCACACTAAGAATACCGGACTCTAAACATGAAAGATTAAAACAGTATGCCAAAGAGCAAGGCATTAGCCTAAATAAGCTTTTTGAGGAATTTGCAACAGTAGCACTCGCACAGTTTGATGCAAAAACAAGATTTGAAATAAAAGCCTCAAGGGGCAGTGTTGAAAAAGGATTGCAGATTTTGGATAAACTGGATCAAGAGATAAAGTGAGATTTTGTGAGCGTTTACTACAGCTTATTAGCTTCAAAGCTCTGGCTTAGGGGTACTCTTTTTTTAGCTCCCGTCGCTAGCACAGCGTTACATGTAAGGCATTGCATCGTAAAGTAGCCTCGTCCCGAATGCCAGCATCGTCAAAGACCTGCATGCGCATGTTCCCACGATTGATCACATGGTAGATCCCTCCCGCCGTCTCACCTCTGGGAATTCTGGGCATTTTTACTCCTTGGGATAGTGTTACATGTAAGGTATTGTATCGTAAAGTAGCCTGTCCCCGTTATTTGTCCCCGTTATTTACGTTATTTGTCCCCGTTATTTTCAATTCTTCTTCTAAGGGTATACGATAGCCCGGCGGGCAAGGATTCCAGTTTGCACTTCTCAGGCTGCCGTTATCATCGACACCACCCTCTGTCCAATTAGAAGAACTAGTACTTGCAATGAAATCGCCATGCCCCGGCAGCAGGGAAGCAGACAGCGTCGTCGTTGCCTCGCTGCCAAACTTCTCATGCCCATCGGCATAACGTCCCGACTGATAGTAGTCTCCATAACACTGTTCATCATTATAAGCAGTACACACCTGTGTTGATCCAAGATTGCGATCGAGCCAGACTTTGCCGGTCTTTGGTTTGATGGGTATGACGTAGAAGTCACCATAGATTGCCGTTGTGAGCAGCGTGAGTGATAGCATCAGGTTCTTTAGTGGTGTCGATTGCATTTTTCTCCTTGTTCATAGATTGCAACCCTGCTACAGCAGTAAATAGAGTGACGGGACTGGATTGAAAATATCCGCCTGATACCCATTGTTGCTGCATTGCTGCGCGGTGGGCCGATCCTCAGTTTCAAACTGCGGATCGAGCTCCACAGAGCAAGCATCCGCGCTTATGTAGGTTTGCCAGCCGCCAAAGGCTGCCCTCCCTCTTCGGGGCGCGGCCTTCAGCGAACAGGGTCTCAATTGCTACTCATATCGGCACCATTTTCATCGACGCAAAAGGTGCAGGTAGTCCCGAAATATCCTCCAATCATCGTAGAAAAAGAGATTTTGCCACCGTAAGCACCGTAGATGTCATTGGTGGTTCCGGCAGCTTTAAACGTGCAGTTGCGTATTATAGAACCAGTCGAAGAAAAATTATGAATACCGTGGCTGATATTGCCATTATAAGCGTAAGCGGTAACGTTATTCAGTGTTGAACTGGAGTTTTCATTTAAAATGCCATGGCAGACAGGACCATTCCCGGCAGTCGTACTGACATTGACAATGGTGGGACTGGAATACTCGATAAAAATACCGGCGTTCATTCCGCCTCCCGAAGCTTTGAATGTGGAATGGGTGATTTTGGATTGAGTAGAATAGCCATAAAGTGCATAGTTGGTGTTACCGCCCCATGTTTCGACATCCACTGCATCAAGCTGCATTGAGGTGTTGTACAGATAAATGCCGATGCTGTAGGTACTATTTCCGCCCCAGTTTTCTATGCTCAATTGGCTGATTGCCGAATGATTGGCTCCAACGATTACGGCAGAGGAATCACGACTGTCTGTGTTGACTTTTCCAGACAGTGCCCTGAGCATGGTAGTCTCCGTCCCACTGCCCATAACCGAAACATAGGGTTTAAGCGTAATAATTCCATTGACATCATAGATACCCGGCCCGATATAGACGAGATAAGGATTGGTAGCACCGGCATCCATGATGGAATCAATGGCGGCCTTGACATCGGTGTACTGCCCGCCGGATTTGGCAACCGTCACGACATTTTTGATCTTTTTGTGCACAGGAATGACGTAGAAATCAGCCCATACGGGAGATGTCAACATTAGCATCATAAGCGCAATAGCGCCAACTACCTTTTGGATGATTTGGTACATTTGAGACTCCTTATGATGTTAATACAAGTTTAGAACATCGGTATAACAACCGTCCAACCGATGACGTGTAGCTGTTGGCCTTTAAGTTTTAAGATTCATAGGTACCGGGTTGGCAATTATTAAAGAGACGGCTCCAACCTGTGTCATTAGATGTTTGAATATTTTCAACCCTGTTGATTAAAAGAACCCATCAGCACAAGATTCATACCCCATTCTTTAAGCTACATAAATGTCTTCAAAAAAAACTTAGCTACGTTTCAGTTATGCTATCTCATTTTAGATTTCAAGCACTTTACATGTAAGCGATAAGTTCCATGTTTTGAAGTGTTGCCTCTTTTAGTGTATAAAGTAGCCCATTTTAAAGCAGCCTGTCCCCATTTACTTTGTCCCCATTTACTTAATCGTTATTTTCTCAAATGCTGATTTTACTTCATCGCTTGGATTCTTCAAAGATTTAAATATTTCGTTACTCAATTTCCAGTATGTGTTGCGAATTAAAAAAGTCAGTGCATAAGATTTATGATCTATACGTTTCATGCCAGTTTTTCCTTATTTCATAAATTCCACCAAAAAAAAACGGTGACAGGCTACTTTACACCCAATTTCCCTTACATGTAACGAAAAACAAGATGCGTCAACTCTGTTTATCACGCCACACTTCTTTCGTCATATTCTAATAATCCTCTCTCTTTAAGCGTTTGATGCAACGATTCGGCACTGAGCTCAAGAGCATTTTTCCAACACAAAGCACCAAAATCGATAAAGCAGGAGCGAAAGTAGCCAAGGTCTGCAAGCGGCTCTGTAAGACGGCTTTTGTAGTCAAGCAGATAGGCAAAATCCATCGTGCCAAACGAACCATCCGAAAATGTTAATCGTAATGTGTAGCCTTCAAGCGGTTCGATTTTTTGCAGTTTAATCATTGTCGGCTCCTTTGATTTTTTCTAGCGGTTCATAACGCTGGGCACACTCCCAGTCGCGGCGCAGCTCCTCTTTGTGCTCTTCGATCCACTCTGCTACCAATCGATAAGCCTTTTTAGGTAGCGACCCTTTGAGCAAGGCGGCGTCTTCTATGCCCAAAAAGGCTTCAAACCCCTGATATTCTACATGAATATGCGATGGCGGATGATCGCCGTGGTACATGCGAATGGTGATGCCGAAAAAGTATGAAATGATTGGCATGACTTCACCTGAATTCACATATTATTGATTTTAGTGGACAGTAATTTTAACCAGTGATGCTTTAATTTTAAGAGCAAGATCATACTGGAAAATAAGGACAGGCAACAATATAACCCGTCACGCTGCCTTCACAACTTCCATTTGCCACTCAATCACTTCGACCACGGTTCTGTTTTCTCGTGCATGCTCAATCATCTGTTTAAGCAAGGCGGAGGTGGCATCATCCAGCCACTCCTTGTCAAGAGACACGTCACAAAAGCCTCTGAGAGCCTTATAAGTAAGGCCATGAGGCCGACCCTTAATCTCTTCTTAACATGATACCAATTATCATTGCAAACTTTTCTATGGGAGCGTGTTATGAATCAGCGCATCACCGATTGTGACAAAGGCAAGCGCTGCGTGATTGCCAAAGTCCATGCCAAGGGTTCGCTCAAAGAACGGCTGCTGTCGTTTGGCATATTGCGCGGGGTCGAGATCGAGCTGCTGGAGTTCGCGCCAGGCAAAAGCACCGTCGAGATCAAAATCGGCAAGATGCGCATCGCCCTGCGCAAAGAGGAGGCGGAGTTGATCGAGGTGAGCTGTGCATAGCATCCGTATCGCCCTTGTGGGGCAGCCCAATGTGGGCAAGAGCATGCTCATCAATGCCATCAGCGACGCCCGCTTGCATGTAGGCAATTTTACCGGCGTGACGGTGGAAAAAACCGAAGTGCGTTTTCGGTTTCAGGGGCATGATCTGACCATCATCGACCTGCCGGGCACCTACGCCTTTACCGACTACACCATCGAAGAGCGGGTGACGCACGAGTTTTTGTGCTCTGATCACTACGATGTGATTCTCAACGTGGTGGATTCGACCAACTTGGAGAAGAATCTGCAGCTCACCTCCGAGCTGATGAGCATGAGCCGCAAAATGGTCATCGCGCTCAATATGAGCGACGAGGCGCAGCGCGAGGGGATCGAGATCGATGAGGCTTATCTCTCAACACTACTGGGCATCGAGGCGATCAAGGTTTCGGCGGCGCAGCAGACGGGGCTTGGCAAACTGCTTAAAGCGATCGTGCGTACTTATGAAGAGCCGTTTCGTGAGCCAAAGCTGCAATTTTCCGAACCGATCGAAGAGGAGATTGCCAACATCGAGCGCTTTTTGGACCGGCACCAATTCAAGGCGACGATCTCCAACCGCAACATCGCCATGAATCTTTTGCGCGGCGAAAAAAAGAGCTACCGCACCCTGCGTGACAATCCGCTTTGGATCGAGCTGCTGCCGCTGCTAAACGACGCCCGCGCCCACATCGAGATTCACCACGGCACGGATGACGTCAAAGAGGCCTTTGCCGAGGAGTTTTTCGCCTTCAATCGGGGGGTGGTGTCTGAGGTGATCAAGTCCTCAAGCCGCAAAGAGCAGGTCAGTCTTACCCAGCGTATCGACAATCTGCTCATCCATCCCATTTTCGGGATTTCGATCTTTCTCTTTTTCATGTGGGCGCTCTTTCAGCTCACCTTTGAGCTGGGTTCCATCCCGATGGATTGGATTGATGCCTTTTTTGGATGGTTGGGTGAGGCGGTGGGCGGCACCATCGGTAATGACGATGCACGCTCTTTGGTGGTGGACGGGATCATCGCGGGCGTGGGTGCGGTGGTGCTGTTTGTGCCCAATATCGTGATCCTGTTTGTGGGGATCGCCCTGCTTGAATCGACGGGCTACATGTCGCGTGTCGCTTTTTTGCTGGATGGTTTTTTTCATAAATTCGGCTTGCATGGACAATCCTTCATCCCGCTGGTGACGGGCTTTGGCTGTTCGATTCCGGCGTATATGTCAGCGCGTATTCTCAAAAACGACCGAGACCGATTGCTCACCCTTTTTATCATCGGTTTTATGAGCTGTGGGGCGCGCTTGCCGGTTTATGTCCTCTT
Source organism: Campylobacterales bacterium (assembly GCA_016938735.1). GTDB lineage: Bacteria > Campylobacterota > Campylobacteria > Campylobacterales > Sulfurimonadaceae > JAFGUB01. The sequence goes on from JAFGUB010000028.1 coordinate 42,197, forward strand.
CGCCGGAGCTTTTTTCGGCGAAGAGAGCGCGGGTAACGTGCTTTTTGCGATCTATATCACTGGAGCGATGATCGGACTCGTTGCGGCCAAGATCCTCAAGCTGACCGCATTTAAAGGGGTGGACGAGCCTTTTGTGATGGAGATGCCCAAATACCGTCTCCCCTCATCAAAGCTCATTTGGCACACGGTGAGCACCAAAACCTGGCTCTACCTTAAAAAGGCGGGTACCTTTATCGCCGCCGCGTCGATGCTGGTGTGGTTTTTGAGCAACTATCCCAAAAATGAAGCGCTCAGCGCCGATTTTGCCGCGCGTATCGAAGCGGCTCCGCAGGAGCAGGCGCACCTGCTGCAAAATGCTCTGGATCAGCAGCTATTGGAGCAGAGCTATCTGGGGATGATCGGCAAAACGATCGAGCCGCTTTTTGCGCCGCTGGGTTTTGATTGGCGCATGGCGGTGGCGCTTCAGACGGGGCTGGCGGCCAAAGAGGTGATCGTTTCGACGCTGGGGGTGCTTTATGCGCTGGGAAGCGACGTGGATGAGGGCGATGAGACGCTCTCAAAGGTGCTGGCCGCGCAGATCCCCTTTGCCTCCGCCGTGGCCTTTATCGTGGTGATTATGACCTATCTGCCCTGCCTTGCGGCGTCGGTGGTCTTTACCCGTGAAGCGGGGGGGATCAAGTATTTCGTCTATCTCTTTATCATGACCACCGTTGTGGCTTATGTTTTGGCCTTCATCGCTTATCGGGCGGCACTGCTTTTTTAGCCTTACATGTAAGGCTACTGCTCTAAAACAGGCGGGGCCGGCGGTCGGATCGCCGCGTTTTGGACTTGGGGCTGCAAGGTGGTTTCAGTTTTGGCTTCGGTGTCGTCGTTGCCGCATCCGATGAGCAGCAGTGCGGCCATAAGGGCCGTGCATAGGGTTTTCATGGTCTCTCCTTATTCGATGGTGTCGCTGAGGATGTGCTCACCTTTGAACATCACCCCATAACTTAAATCACTCATGTCAAATATCATACCGCGGGTATCGCCGTAGCTCCAGGAGGCGTTCTCTTCACTCAAAAGCTTGAGCGCTTTGATGCGATCCCCTTCGACGCGGTAGATGCCGAAGTGTTCGATAGGTTCTTTATATCCGTCGTATGATCGGTAGGGAAAGCCGAAGCTCTGATCGCTGGCGCGGTAGATGAACGCTTTGTGGTCGTATTCGGCGTCGCTGTAGGTGTTGCGGTCGCCGATCAGCAGCTTGTCGCTGAGCGTGGGATGCGCGAAATCGGAGAGATCGAAGAGCTGAATCTGCAAGCCGCCCACGCTTCCCGACGCATCGGCGTCTCTGCCGATGGAGAGGAGCTGATCTTGGCTGATCGGATGAAAGTAGGTCGAGTAGCCCGGAATTTCAAGTTCGCCGACCTTGCGCGGGTTCGCGGGGTCGGAGAGGTCGATGGTGTAGAGCGGGTCGGTGTTGCGGAAGGTGACCACGAAGCCGCGATCGCCGATGAAGCGGACGGCGTAGATCTGCTCGCCTTTTTTGCCCAAACCATCAAGCACTCCCATGTTTTGAAGCTCCTCGTCCTTCTCTTGGAGGGCAAAAACGCTGTTTTGGGTGCCGGTGGGCGACCATGAGTTGCCCGTGGTGGTAGCGATGCGCAAAACCCCCTCGTGCTCGCTCATGCTAAATTGGTTCAGCACGCCGCCGCGCACGCTCCCTTTGGCGCGGTACTCCAGCGTTTCGCCCAGGGCGATTTTGTAGATGCTGAGTTGTTCGACATAGGTGTCGAAGGAGTAGTAGAGCGGATATTCGCTTGAGAGCAGATAGAGATTCTCAGTCGAAGCGTAGTAGGTGTGCGGATTGCCCAGAAAGGAGACCGCCTCGTCAAAAGCGCCGCTGGTGATATCAAAGGCGCTGACGGTGGTGATGTCGGCGCGCTGATCGAGCTTGTAGGGTGCGTAGAAGCGTTGCGGCTCGATCAGGGGCACGACGGTAGCGTCTGAAGTGCGTGAAGGGGTGAGCTTCTCGGAGACGACGTAGGGCTGTGTGTAGTCGTACATGTAACGAGAACCGTTGGCGTCGGTGTGGTAATACGCTGTGCATCCTTGCTCTGCGTAGCTTGTCCACAAGGCGTCGTATTGTGCTTGGCAGGCTTCATCGATGACGGGTATGTCGTAGTAGCAGTTATCGCCGCTACCGGGCAGGAGTGTGCCTGATGAACTGCTTGACGCGCTCGATGCGGCGTTGCGCGGCAGTAGCGACTCTGAACAGTTGTAAAGTCCTGTCGTATAGGTGACGCATGAGAGCTGCCCCATCGCTTGTTCCAGTTCGCTACAAGCGGCGTTTTGATAGATTTTGGGATAACCGTAGACGATCTGCGGCGAAAAGCGGCTGATAAGATAGAGCCGATCATCGATCATTCGGCTCTGCTCGAAGTTGCCCTCAAGGGTATGCGACGCAATCGTGTTGATTTGTGAGAGATTCGAGAGATCGAGGATATCGAGATGAAAGGTAGAGACGTCGTTTTGCGGTGGAGGCATGATTGCGCCTCCCGCAAGATCGCCTTCGAGGATGTAGTAGTTTTGAGAACCTGTGATCAATATCAGTTTTTGATCCCGCAGATACATTCCGTAAAGCTTTTGACCGCTCTCAAGATCGATCGTTTGGATGGGTTTGTAGTCGCCTGCGGCGATCTTGGCAAACGACGTGACGATAATGCGTTGGTTGCTTTGATCGGCGTAGAAAATATGCGTCCCGTCGTGTTTGAGCCAGTCCGATTCATCGACGCCTGCTTCTTGGGCGTTGGTGGTGGTTGCGTTCACAGCGGTGTCCGAAGAGCTTTCGGAGCCGCCGCTGACCTCTCCGGGAGGTGGAGGCAGCACATCAGAGACGGGCCGAATATCCATATAACCGTAGTAGTGTTTTTCGCGCTCGATCATGCTGCGAATGTAAGCCAGCATTGAGGCTTCATCCTCAAAGGGGTGCAGCTTGGCGCTCTCTTGCGCCAGATCGACGCTGCGCTCATCGGGGCTTTTGACCCAAAAGCCCTCCGACGCGCTGATCGCCTCGATGGCGGGAAACTCTACACTCCCCGCACCGTAGGCTTCCCAGCCGTCGGCGTATTTCCATACGATCGCATCGCCGAAGAGTTCGGGTGAGACGACGCTACGCTGCGGCAGCGAGACAAGGTTCCAGCCCGCTTTGAGCTTGAGCAGGTGGTTTTGCGGTTCGTCCGTCGCTTCGGCGGTATCGACGGTATGGTTCCACGCCTGTTTGCTTTTGATCCATAGTGCCTGATAGGGCAAGACCGAACCGAGGGTTTGCGCACCTGCTTGGGTGATCGCGGTAGCAAGGGAGGGGTCGGGGGAGAAGCCCTGCCACGTCTGCGTCGCGGCGTCATAGGCCCAAACCAGTTCCACTTCACTGCGATCAAGCGGCTGCATGGATGACAGACCGGAGGGGATACCCACAAGCTGCCACCCTTGTTGCAGGTTGAGTGTAGCGGAGGCGTAAAGCGAGGTGACGAGCGCCGTCACCAAAAGCCAAATAAACGGCATGTATACTCCTTTTTTTAACGAATTTTTAGACTTTATAACAAAGTAATGGCAAAAACGTGGCTTTACATGTAAAGAGTTTTGCGTACTCAAATAAGCAAAACTATTGTATCTGATGCGCTACAATGTGCGCATGACAAAGATACTGATGATTGAAGATGATCTCGAGCTCGCAGAGATCCTAACCGAATTTTTGGAGCAATATGACTTTAAGGTGCGCACGGAAGATGATCCTTTTAATGCGTTAAGCATACTCAATCTGGAGCCTTTTGATCTGGTGATTTTGGATTTGACGCTGCCCGGAATGGATGGGTTGGAGGTCTGTCAGGCCATCCGGACGCGTCAAAACGTGCCGATCATCATCTCTTCGGCACGCTCCGATATCAACGACAAGGTCAAAGCGCTCGAGCTTGGAGCGGACGACTACATTCCCAAGCCCTACGATCCGCGCGAACTCGAAGCGCGTATCCGCTCCGTACTGCGCCGCTTCGAGGGACTCAGAACGACTGAAGCCGTGCAGGAACGCAGCGATTATCGCCTGGATGAGTTGGCGATGAGCATCAGCTACAAGGGTCGTGAGCTTGATCTCACCAACGCCGAGTACGGTATTTTGGCCTACATGATCAAAAAGCAGGGCACTGTTGTCTCGCGCGAGGATCTGATCCACAACGTCAGCGCGATCAACGAAGACTCTTCCAACAAAAGCATCGACGTCATGGTCGGGCGTATCCGCAACAAGCTCGGCGACAAATTGCTCATCGAGTCGATTCGCGGGATTGGATACAAACTATTAAGGTAATCCGCACCAATGCCGTTTTTTTAACGGTCTTTTTTGCTTTTGCCGTCACTGCCATGAGTGTGACTTACACCTTTTGGCAGATGTATCGCACCAATGCGCGTGAGCACAATAACAGCCTCTTTCTCAAAAACTCCATCATTACTCAGATTTACCGTTTGCATATTCAGCGTCAGACCTCTCAGACCATCTTTGAAGCCAATTTGGCAGTCTATGATCTTTCGGTGGAGCATGACAAAAAGCGCCAGAAGCGGATTCTCTCCGAAGCCAAAGTGCTGAAGCGCGAAGGGTTTCAGACAGTGAATGAAGCCCTCTTTTTTGACCGCTTACATGTATACAAGCAGAAGCTGGTTCAAGATATGCGTACAACGATGCTGGAGTTTAACGAAAAGATCTATTTTTACGTTGAGAGCCCGCAATATCGGCTGCTGCTCAAAGACGGCGCGCTGCGACCTTATGACAGTCTCAATCTGTTATGGGCCTATCTGACCATCATTACGATTGTGACGCTGCTCTTTTTGCTCATTTTTCAGCGTTTGCGTCCGCTGCGGATGCTGCGGCGCAAAATCGCCCGCTTCGGCGCGGGCGACATGGAGGTGAGTTTCAAGATGCGTGGCAGCGACGAGATAGCGATGATCGGCAACGAGCTGCAGCATACCCAAGAGAAGATCCATGCCCTTATCGAATCGCGCACCCTCTTTTTGCGCAACATCATGCATGAACTCAAAACACCCATCGCCAAAGGGCGCATTGCGGCAAGTATGGTCAAAGAGGAGAAGCATCAGCAGCGGTTTGAAGCGATCTTCAAGCGCATGGAGGAGCTGATCGAGGAGTTTGCGCTGATTGAGGAGGTGACGGCGGGCTTTGGTCTGGTTGAGAAGAAGGAGTACCGCCTCATCGATCTCATCGACGGGGCGATCGACATGGCGCTGATCGATTATGAGAGCGTCTGGGTCGAGATCGACGCCAGTTACAAGCTCAGTGTCGATTACCGCCTTTTTGTGACCGCCATCAAAAACATGATTGACAACGGGATCAAATACTCCCCAAACCGTCAGGTGAAGATTTCGGTCCATAAAAACGAGATCTATTTTGAGAGTGCTGGTGAACGGCTGAAGCGGCCTCTGGCCTATTATGTTGAGCCTTTTACCAAAGAGCAGCCCTCCAAAAACAGCTTCGGGCTGGGACTTTATTTGGTGAGCGCCATCTTAAAGGCGCATCAGATGGTGCTAGGGTATGAGCATGACGACGGCGTCAACCGGTTTATTTTTGTTCCGATCGCGCTCTTGCCCAAAAACGTCGCCTGAGTTTAGGTGCTTGGCATCAGCGCGCTACAACCACCTTTGTCGTACCATTGCACTATAATGCTTGATTTTTGAGGAGGGATTTTTGAAACATATTCTCATCACCAACGACGACGGATACGAATCGGAAGGGCTGCTCGCGCTCTATGAAGCGCTGCGGGATTTGGCGAAGGTGACCATTGTGGCACCCGCAACCGAAAAGTCGGCCTGCGGCCATTCGCTCACGCTCACGCATCCGCTCAGTTTCGTGAGTGTCGATGACGATTTTTACAAGCTCGACGACGGTACGCCCTCGGATTGCATCTATCTGGCGCTGCACTCGATTTTCCAGGAGCGCAAGCCCGATCTCATCATCAGCGGTATCAACAAAGGCTCTAACATGGGCGAAGACATCACCTACTCAGGCACCGCCGCCGCCGCGATGGAGGGGGTGCTACACGGCGTCCCCTCCATCGCGGTCTCTCAGGTGATGGATTTTACCAAGCCGCTGGGCTCTCTGCTGCTGGCGCAAAAGAGCGTGCGCACACTGGTTAAAAAGATCTTTTCCGGCTCCTACCCCCTTCCGCCCAGACAGTTTCTCAATGTCAACATTCCGGCCGATCTTGAAGATGCACCCTTACATGTAACCTACGCGGGCTATCGCTATTACGGGAACGACGCCCATCTACACCGCAATCCGCGCGGGCTGGAGTACTACTGGCTGGGGTTACATCCGCTGGAGTATCGCCCCAGAGAGGAGCGCGAGGGGCTGTGTGATTTTGAGGCGATCGAGCAGGGGATGGTCTCGGTGACCCCGATTTTGCTGGATATGAGCGCGTATGAATCGATGGCGCTGCTGCGCTCCTGGCTATGAGATTTGAGCGCTGCCGTATGCTTTTTGGTGCGCGCTACGGCGCGCTCGAAGAGGCGCGGGTACTGCTGCTGGGTGTCGGCGGCGTGGGGAGTATGGCGCTGGATTGTCTCTACCGTAGCGGGGTGCGCCGCATCACCATCGTCGATTATGATACCTACGACGTCACCAATCTCAACCGTCAGCTCTGGTCGGAACAGCATGTGGGCGAATCAAAGGTCGAAGCGCTGCAGCAGCACTATGAAGGGATCGAAGCCTTACATGTAAAGGTGGATGAGGCGTGGGTGAAGGCTTTTGACTTTACCCCTTATGATGTGGTGCTCGATGCGATCGACGATACCAAAGCCAAGCTCGCTTTGGCGCAGAAGTGCTACGCCAAGCTCATCAGCGCCACCGGTTCGGCCCGCAAAACCGATCCGACCCAGGTGCGCGTCGATTCGATCTGGCGCACGCTGGGCGATCCTTTTGCCGCAAAGATCCGCCGCGAACTCAAACGCCGCCGCTTTGACCGTAACTACCGCTGCGTCTACAGCGCTGAAAATACGGTCGTCAAAGAGAAGGGGAGTTTTATGGCGGTGACGGGCGCCTTTGGGCTGGCGATGTGCGCCGAATGCGTCAAAAAATTGATGGAGCGTGCGCGATGAAGGGCAATGAGTCTTTTGAAATTTTAATCGTCGATGACGAGCGTTTCAATATCGAAGTGGTCGTCGGCTTTTTGGAGACCGAAGGGTACAAACTGGCCTACGCAACGAATGGGAAAGAGGCGTTGCGGGCTGCATTTGCGAAACCGTTTGATCTGATTTTGTTCGACATCAACATGCCCGATCTTGATGGATTTGAAGTGTGCCGGCGACTCAAAAACGATCCTTCGACACAGGAGATCCCGATTATTTTTTTGAGTGCTTTAAATGATATCGCCACCGTTACAAAGGCATTTAGCGTGGGGGCGGTGGATTACCTCTCCAAACCGTTTAACGGCTTGGAGCTGATGGCGCGGGTGAAGACGCAGATCGATCTGCGCCGCTATATTTTGGAGCTCAAAGAGAAACAAAACCGGCTTGCGCATCTGGCCAGCATCGATCCTATGACGGGACTGGCCAATAAAATACGATTCATGTCGGTCGCCAAAAAGAGCTGCGCTGCTACAACATCGCTGCCAAGCCGTCTCGCTCTGGCGTATCTTCGTCTTGATCATTTGAGCCATATCAATACAGTCTACGGGTACAAAGCCGGAGACAAAGCGATGATTAAAGTCGCAAAGGTACTTCAAGGGCTGCTTCGGCCTAGCGAGATTGCCGCGCGACTTTTTGGTTCGGAGTTTGTCGTGTTAATGCCGGAAAGCTCTTTGGAAGCCGCACTTTACAGGATGCAAGGTGCACTGCAGCGGATTCGGGAGATGCAGATCGCTGAGGTGAGGCTGAGCGTCTCGATCGGTGTCGTCGAGTATCAACCCGATGAAGGATACGAGGCTTTTGTGCTGCGGGCGGAACAGATGGTTAATGAGGCAAGACGCACGGGCGGTAATACTCTGGTGTGTAAGATATCGAAATTTTAATGCTCATTTAAAGCAGATTGAACTATAGTTTATAAGTTTTAATTCTAAAGGAGTGTGGAAAATGGTAAAGAAAACAATGATAGGGTTGGCACTTTCGGTGCTGGTTGCGGCGGGTGCGCAGGCGGCAGATTTTGATCTGAAAACCAATATGTAGAATCTGAACAAATATATGGTTCAAATGCAAACGGCGTTTATTGTCGGTGATAAAGCAGAGGCACTCAAAGCAGCAACGGCTCTGGGCGAGGAGAGCAAGCATTTGCTTGCGGATGAAGTGGTGATGGCCAAAATGCTTCCCAAGGCACAAGTGCACAAGGTGCGTATCGCTACCACTTCCGCCCGCATGATAGAGGAAAATGTCGAAATGATCAAAGCCAATATGGAAAATGTACGCCGCGATACGGTTCAAAACGCCTATCTTGATATTCAACGGGCTTGTATGCGCTGTCACAATCTGGTGCGCGACTGGTAGTATTTGCGCTTCCGTGGCGTGGATGCCCACGCCCTCTTCCGCCGCTCACTAGAGCGTCTCTCAATGCGCTATAATGCGGCTCCAACACCTTCTATCGGGATAAATAGCATGACCAACAGCGAGCCAATGACAAAATACGGCTTTCAAAAAATTTCAGATGAGCTTAACTACCTCAAATCGGTAGAGCGGATCGCCAACGCCAAGGAGATCGAACACGCCGTCGAGCTGGGCGATCTGAAGGAGAACGCGGAGTACCACGCAGCCAAAGAGCGTCAGGTACAGATCGACAGCCGTATTGAAGAGCTAACGGCGCTTATCGGAAAAGCGCAGATTGTGGATCCTGCGGAGCTTGAACATGCACGCATCAGTTTTGGTTCCACCGTGGTGCTGTGCGAGCTTGAGAGTGATGAAGAGGTGACCTACACGATCGTCGGGGGCTTCGAATCCAACCCCTCAATGGGGCTGATTTCGTTCAACTCGCCACTAGCCAAGCAGATGTTGGGGCGCGAAGAGGGCGATCAGTTTAAAGCTAAATTACCCGGCGGCGTGAAAGAGTACGAGGTCGTCGAAGTGAAGTATCAGGAGATCGTTTTTGAATCCCACCACTAACAAAATTCCCGTCGCCATCGTTGGCGCGAGCGGCTATACCGGCATTGAACTGATCAAAATGTTGCTGAATCACCCCATCTTCGAGATCGCCTATGTCGCCACGAGCGAAGGGGGTATGAAGATCGAGGCGCTGCATCCGGCACTGACCGATATCTTTACATGTAACGTCGAAAAAGCGGATGCAGGCGTGATTGCCGAGCGTGCGCAGCTCGCCTTTTTGGCACTGCCGCATCAGGCGTCGATGGGGTTTGCGAAGCTGCTGCTTGAGCGCGGGGTCAAGGTGGTCGATCTCTCCGCCGATTACCGCCTGAAGCTTGAGACCTACGAAGCGCACTACTGCCCTCATAGCGACAAAGAGCATTTGGGTGAAGCGGTGTACGGTCTGCCCGAACTTTACCGTGAACAGATCGCCAAAGCCAGACTGGTGGCCAACCCCGGCTGTTACCCGACGGCGACGATTTTGGGTCTCGCCCCTTTTACCCGCTTTATAGATGAGCGTTTTCCGATCTTTATCGATGCCAAAAGCGGGGTGAGCGGCGCGGGTAAGAGCTGCACCTCAACGACCCACTTTGTGAGTATCAACGAAAACCTTTTTGCCTATAAAGCGCTTTCGCACCGCCATGAACCGGAGATTCACGAAAAGCTGTTGATGCAGAGCAACAAGAGTTTTGATGTGAACTTCGTGCCCCACCTGCTGCCGCTCACCAGAGGCGAGATGATCGATGCGTATATGTTGGTTCATGAGTCGTTCGATCCGCTGGAGGTGGCGCGGGAGTTTTACCGAAACGACCCTTTTGTGCGTATCTTCGATCAGAGCGTCGATCTTAAATCATGTGCGGGTACCAACTTTTGTGATATTCACGCCAAGATCAAGGGCAACAAACTTTATGTCAACAGTGCGGTGGACAACATCATGCGCGGTGCCTCTTCTCAAGCCTTGGTGAATGCCAATCTGATGTACGGTCTGGATGAGGCTCTGGGTGTACCGCGCATTGCTTATGTCCCCTGATCTTTTCGAGATCAAAGAGGGCGCACTCCTTATCAGTGATGCCCACTACGGGGCACTTCGCCCCAAACTTCTCCCTTTCTTGCACGACTTAGCGTCCGGTCGCATTGACGCAACACAGCTTATTTTACTTGGGGATATTTTTGATCTGCTCTTTGGGCCGATTGAGCTGACGCGACAGCGCAACCAAGAGGCCATTGCGCTGATTAATCAGATTGCGCAGCGCATGGAGGTGCTCTATTTTGAAGGCAATCACGATTTTTTGCTTGAGGGCGTATTTGCGCAGGTGCACATCGTACCTCTTGCGGCGCAGCCTTTACATGTAAGGTTTCAAGGTCGCGACGTGTGGTTGTCGCACGGCGATCACGGCGGGCCTTTGGGGTATCGGCTTTATACTTCTTTAATTCGTGCAAGATGGATTATGACCATTGTCGGCTGGATCGACCGACACAGCAACCATGCGATCATTCGCCGACTTGAGGATGATTCGGCAGCCAAAGAGGAGTGTCGGACGCTGAGTGATTTTGAATCCATTGTCTTACGACGTTACCCGCCGACACACGGTGAACCAATCTGTGTGATCGAAGGGCACTACCACCAAAATCGAACCATCGAACACCCTCATTTGCGCTATATCAACCCCGGTGCTTTTGCTTGTTATGAAAGATATTATGTTGTAAAATCGTCGCATGATGCGATAGCGCTTGAAGAGCATCGCTACCTCTAAGGAGCCGCCATAGCAAAAGACAACATGCTCAAAGTCGGCAGCAATGAGATGGAGCTGGTAGACTTTCGTATTTTCCGTATGATCGGAGATGAGGTATATGAGGGAATTTACGGCGTGAACGTCGCCAAAGTGCGCGAAATCATCCGTATGCCCAAACTCACTGAACTTCCGGGGGTTCCTGCGTTTATCGAAGGGATCTTCGATCTGCGCGGCGTGGTGATTCCGGTGGTGAATCTGGCTAAATGGATGGGGGTGGAGACGCCCAAAAGCGTCACCGGCAAAAGCACCCGCGTGATCATTACCGAGTTCAACAATATCTTGATCGGCTTTGTCGTACATGACGCTAAGCGTATCCGCCGGATTAACTGGAAAGATATTGAACCCGCTTCGTTTGCTTCGGGTATGGGGGCGCTCGATGGCAGTAAGATTACCGGCGTCACGAGAATTGAAAACGACTCCGTGCTGCTGATACTCGATCTGGAGACCGTGGTGCAGGAGTTGGGCTTGTATACGCCCGATCATGGCCAAGTCCCACGTGAAGAGTACCGTTTTAGCGGTTTGGTACTCCTGCTTGATGACAGCGGTACGGCGCGCAAGATCATCAAAGAGGCGCTTGAAAAGATGGGGCTCAATGTGGTCGAAGCGCAAGACGGTCAAGAGGGTTTACACCGTTTAGAGGAGCTCTATGGTCTCTATGGCGAGGGGCTCGGCCGACAGCTTAAGCTGATTGTCTCGGATGTTGAGATGCCGCTCATGGACGGGTTTCATTTCTCGGCTAAGGTCAAGGCGGATGAGCGGTTTAAAAAGATTCCGATCGTCTTCAACTCTTCCATCAGCGACCATTTCAGCGAGATTCGCGGAAAAGACGCCGGAGGCGAAGCCTATTTGGTCAAGTTCGACGCAAATGTATTTTATGATGAAGTGGCGCGGGTGATCCGTCAGCACATCGCTTAGGGGGTTGGATTATGGATGAATTTCAAGAGATACTGCAAGACTTTTTGGTTGAATCCTTTGAGCTGATCGAGCAACTCGATCAGGATTTGGTGTTGCTCGAATCCTCACCGGATGATTTGGAGCTACTTAACCGAATTTTTCGTGTTGCGCACACCGTCAAAGGGGCGAGTTCGTTTCTGAACTTTGATGTGCTGACCCATCTGACGCACCATATGGAGAATATTCTCAATCTAGCGCGCCATGGTGATCTGCGCATTACGCCCGACATTATGGACGTGATCTTAGCGTCGATCGACTTGATGAAGGGGCTGCTGGAGCAGATCCGCGACAGCGGCTCGGATCAGGGACTGGATGTCTCTGAGTGTGTCGTGCGTCTTGACCGCGCGGCCGGAGGCAGCGGAGAGGTGGCGCATGCCGCAGCACCCAAAGCGATAGAAAAAGCTCCTGAACCCGTCGTGGCGGCTGCACCCCAGATACCGCAGGCAAATGACGATGAGATCGACTATGCCAACTTGAGCGAAGCAGAGATCGAAGCGGAGATTGAACGTCTACTGGCGATGCGTCAGGCCGAAGACCGCGCTAAAAGAGAGGCAAAGAAAACGGAAACAGCGTTTGAGCCGGAGCCTCAAATAGAGGAGGAGTTTGACTTTATGCCGCAAAGCGAGCCTGTTCGTGCTGCGCCACCTCCACCACCCCCGCCACCTCCACCCCCACCGCCAAAAGCTCCCACTGCACCCAGAGGTGGTGGCGCTTCGAATGACCGCGATGATGGAGACAAGCGTTCTGCTACCGCCGTTGAGCAGACCATCCGCGTGGATGTCAAACGGCTTGACCATTTGATGAACCTGATCGGCGAGTTGGTACTTGGCAAGAACCGTCTGATTAAGATCAATGACGATGTAGTGGAGCGCTACGAGGGCGAGGAATTCCTAGAGGAGCTCAATCAGGTCGTCTCGATCGTATCGCTGGTGACGACCGATTTGCAAATCGCGGTCATGAAGACCCGTATGCTGCCGATCGGTAAAGTCTTTAACAAATTTCCCCGTATGATCCGAGACCTCTCCAGAGATTTGGGTAAAAAGATCGAGCTTGAGATCGGCGGAGAAGAGACGGAGCTGGATAAATCGATCGTCGAGGAGATCGGCGATCCGCTGGTGCATATTATTCGCAACTCTTGCGATCACGGTATCGAAAGTACGGCGCAGCGGATTGCGGCAGGTAAAAATGAGACCGGCGTGATTCATTTGCGCGCCTACAACGAGGGTAACCATATTGTCATTCAAATCGCCGATGACGGTAAGGGACTGGATGTTGATTTGCTCAAAATGAAGTCGCTGGAGAAGGGGATCATCTCCGAAAAAGAGGCTGAAACCATGAGCGACAAAGAGGCATTCGGGCTGATTTTCCGTCCGGGCCTCTCAACCGCAAAGCAGGTGACCAACGTTTCGGGTCGCGGCGTGGGAATGGACGTTGTGAAAACCAACATCGAAAAGCTCAACGGTATTATTGATATCGAGTCTGAGGTCGATGTAGGGACGACTATCAATTTGAAGATTCCGCTCACATTAGCGATCATTCAGGCGTTGCTGGTCGGGGTGCAAGAGGAGTATTACGCTATTCCTCTGGCTTCGGTTTTGGAGACGGTGCGCATCACCAAAGATGAGATTTATACCGTTGAAAGCCGCTCTGTCATGCGTCTGCGCGAAGAGGTGCTCTCTTTGGTGCATATCGGCGACATCTTTGAAGTCGAGCGGGTATTTGACGGTAGCGAGCACGCTTATGTCGTGGTGCTGGGGCTGGCCGAGAGTAAAATCGGTCTGATCGTCGATTCGTTGGTGGGCCAAGAGGAGATCGTTATTAAATCTCTGGGCGAATACCTTAAAGGCATTGACGGTATCGCTGGAGCGACCATTCGAGGTGACGGCGGCGTGACGCTGATTGTGGATGTTGCGGCGCTGATGCAGATGGCCAAGTCGGTCAAATCAACCATCGGGCAAGAGAGCGGATCGCAAAAGAGTGCGCTCAAAGAGAAGACGCAGCCTAGCGACTACTGCGTGATGATCGTGGACGACTCCAAAACCGACCGCACCATCATGCGTACCTCGCTCGCACCGCTGGGAATCACGCTCATTGAGGCCACCGACGGTGTCGAAGCGCTCAATATTCTCAAAGCGGGCGATCATAACTTCGACGCGATGCTCATCGATATCGAGATGCCGCGTATGGACGGCTACTCGTTGGCCACCGAGATTAAGAAGTACAATAAATACAAAAATATGCCGCTGATCGCCGTGACCTCACGCAGCGGCAAATCGGACCGTATGCGCGGTGTCGAGTCGGGGATGGTAGAGTATATCACCAAACCTTACTCGCCCGATTATCTGATGAACGTCGTTAAACGCAACATCAAATTCACGATGGGGGCCTAACCATGAGCGATAAGCTTCAAAGCATCATTAACAAGCAAAAAACGCAGCAGTCAACCGATGTGAACATCGAGGAGATTGTGCAGCTTGTCGGCTTCATTGTCGGCGACGAGGAGTTCAGTGTGCCCATACTCTCCATTCAGGAGATCATTAAACCGATCTCATGGACGCGCGTACCGCAGACGCCCAAGTACATTTTAGGTGTCTTCAACCTGCGCGGTTCGGTGATTCCGTTGATCGATCTGCGACTTAAATTCGGTCTGCCGCCGGCAAAACACACCGAAGAGACCCGCTTTATTGTGATCAAACACGCCGAAGAGGTGGCGGGCTTTGTGATCGATCGGCTCACCGAGGCGATACGCATCAAAAAACGCGATATCGGCCCCGCACCCGAGACCATCCTCGAAGAGAAAAGCATGATTGAAGGGGTCGGCAAAAAGCAAGACCGCATCTTGACGATTCTTAAAGTCAACAAACTTCTTGAGCGCGACTTTTAAGTCGCCGCTTCCCCTCTTATGAACGCTCCGCTTTATCACCAACGTCGAACGCAATGCCTAGAGCTGATGCAAGAAGGGCTAGCCGTTTGGTGCGCGGCCGCTGCGCAAACACGATCCAACGATACCGAGTTTCCCTTCAGGCAAGAGAGCAACTTCTACTACCTCAGCGGTCTGCGCGAAGAGGGTGCTGTGATCGTACTGTACAAAAGTCCCACGCAGCGCCGCTCAATCTTGTTTATCAAAGAGCCAAGCGAACAAGAGAAGCTCTGGGTGGGCGGCGGTATGGGGGTTGAGCGTGCCAAAGCGCAGACGGGATTTGAGGAGGTCTTCGACGTCGTTTCGTTTGAACCGATGATGGCTGATCTACTCAAAAATATGCCGCTGCTCTATCTTGATCTTTTTGGCGAGAATGCCCATCTCTCCACACTTCGCGCTACATGTAAAGTCCTAATCCATCAGCGCGGTGTGCAGCGTTCGCCGCGTACCTTTAGCGATGCCCATCAGCTTACCCAGCGTCTGCGCCTTATCAAGTCCGATGAAGAGATCCTTCTGATCCGCAGGGCGATTGCGATCACTGCTCTAGCGCATGAGGCCGCCATGTGCCTTGCAAAAGCGGGTATGTTCGAGGATGAGATCAGCACCGAGATCGACTATATTTTTGCCCGCAACAAAGCCCGTGCAAAAGCATATGAGAGCATTGTCGCCGGAGGCGATCGGGCCAACACCCTGCACTATATCGCCAACGATCAGGTGCTTGAAGCGGGGACTCTCCTGCTGATTGACGCGGGATGCGAATGGGAGATGTACGCCAGCGATATCACCCGAACCTTTCCCGTAGGAGGCCGTTTTTTGCCGCCGCAACGCGCGCTTTATGCCATGGTGCTAGAGGTGCAAGAACGCATTATTGCCATGATAGCGCCCGGCGTACGCAAAAAGGAGCTGCAAAGTGCGGCGGAGCGATGGCTTTGTGAGGGGATGGTCACGCTTGGTATTTTGCAAGGCGAGTGCGACGCGCTGATCGAAGCCAAGGCGCATAAAAAGTATTTTCCCCACGGTATCGGCCATTGGTTGGGGCTGGATGTACACGATCCCTGCCCTTACGTCGATGCGCAGGGCGAAGAGATCCCTTTTGTACCGGGAATGGTGCTTACCATCGAGCCGGGGATTTACATCCGCGCCGATGATACGGAGGTGCCTGAATGTTACCGCGGCATCGGTATACGCATCGAAGATGATGTTCTGATCACGCCTGAGGGGTGCGAAAACCTCTCCGCCGCAATTCCTAAAAGTATCGAAGCGATTGAAGCGCTTACATGTAAGGATTAGCTGTAGCTATAGCTCCAGCCGGTCTGCCCCTCTACTTTCACCTCATGAAACCCCTTGGCATCGCCTAGAAAATCGATCACATAGAGCGGAACATTGGGGATACTCTGCTGATCCTCCGTTTTAAACAGATGCAT
Source organism: Campylobacterales bacterium (assembly GCA_016938735.1). Taxonomy (GTDB): domain Bacteria; phylum Campylobacterota; class Campylobacteria; order Campylobacterales; family Sulfurimonadaceae; genus JAFGUB01. The sequence goes on from JAFGUB010000028.1 coordinate 58,387, forward strand.
CGGCATGAGGGTTGCTTTGTCGGTCTGCGCAAATGCGACCGGAGCGATTTCGCTCATGATGTCGGCGGTTTTGGTGATCTCGTATTGGTCACAGAACTTTTCAAAGACCGCCTCTTTAACCCCTGAGGGCAGAGGTGTATGGGTATTGAGAAAAATGGTGAAGTGAATGGGCAGCTCGTAGCGCGTCTTGGGCGCGGGTTGCGCCAAAATGATGTACTCCACACCGTGTAGGTGGGCAACAATGTCTGCAACGCTAAGGTGATGATGGGTTTTGATAGCACCGAACATGGCTACTCCTGAAGCAGTTTTTTGAGAATATCGGCGAGGCCGAGGTGGAGGTTGTAGTTTGAGATGGGAAAATCGACCATTTCACGATGCAGATCGACGGAGTAGCCATGCAGATACTCCTGCAAAGGTTTTAGATCGATGGTCTCATAGTGTGCGGTTGCGGCAGGATCGAGCTTTGTTGCTTCCAGTGCCCCTTTGAGATTGCTGCGCTGAAGCAAAAAATAAAGCATACGCAGAGAGTAGAGGTCGCACCAACGTAAAAAGAGTGCGGCGTCGAGCTTTGCGGCGGGTTTGCCCTCGGGAGTGAAGAGGAGATTTTGGTCTCTTAACGGTAGCAGCACGCTTAAAACCGCTGCACATAAAGGCAGAATTTTGGGTCGCCAAAAGGGGGATTCGTTTCCGCGCACAAGGGCGCTTTGAAGGGCTTGCAGGATCTCTTCGTGTGTGTCATGGCTAAGAATGTGGGAGATGGGTTTTAGCATGGATGCTCGCTTTAAATGGGTTTGATTGTGTCGTTATGGTAGCAAAAAGGCTCTTGCTTGATCCACGCCGTAACGGCATGAATATCGTGATCCATTCTGCGGTCTTCAAGCAGCGGCGGCGCGATGGATCGGATGGAGTCGTGCAGCCATCTTAAAGCTTTGGAGCAGTGCGTGGGGGTGATGATATCCACCCCTTGAGCAATCCCAAGCAGGGCAATGGCGTAGATCTGTTGCAGCGTTTCGATCTGCTCTAAAAAACGCAGCCCGGCTGTGGTGCCCATGCTGACCTTGTCTTGATTGAGCGACTCGGTGGGTCTGGAGTGGATGCTCGCGGCGGTGGTATTCATGATGACATCGCCGCAGAGTGAACTTAAAGTGATCTGCATCGCTTTAAAGCCGTGGTTGATCGTTTGATCCATACGTCTCAAGTCAGCACCGAGTTCTCCGTTGAACTTGCCATCAAAGAGTAAAGCACACTGCTTATCAACCAGATCGGCCAGATTGGCCGCGGCGATACGGACGCTGTCCATGGCCTGCGCCACATGACCGCCATAGAAGTTGCCTCCGAAATGGACTGTGGCGTTGGAGGTGTCGATGAGCGGATTGTCGCTGGCACTGTTGATCTCGATCTCTATCCATTGGGTTGCCATGTCGGCGGTGTCGCGAACCATACCGATGATTTGCGGTGCGCAGCGCAGGCTGTAGCGGTCTTGAATATTGTGCGCGGCTTTGTGATGGAAATGCTTTTGGCGCATCTGCATGTTTTGAGTGCGCGTGGCGCCATGGAGTAAAGAGCGGATATTGTGGGCTGCCTCTATTTGGCCTTTGAACGGCTTTTGTTCGTGTATGAAGGCTGTCACTGCTCCGCTGTCGGCGCGCAGCAGCTCATAAAGCGCCGCCGTGATGCGCTCGGCGCAGGCGATAAGGGTTTTGAAGCGCTTGAGTGCGACGGTGGCAATGGCGCTCATCACGGCGGTTCCGTTCATGATCGCTAGCGCCTCTTTGGCTTCAAAATGCCACGGCTCGATCCCAAGACGCGCAAAAAGTTCGGCTGCTTGGTATTGGGTGTTTTGATAGCTGACCTCACGCTCGCCTGCCATCACGGCGGCGACATAAGAGAGCGGCGTCAGGTCTCCGCTCGCGCCCACTGAACCCAAAGAGGGGATGCAAGGATAGATTTTTTCGCCGATGAGCCGCGCCAAAAATGAAAGTAAACCGTAGCGCACGCCTGAAACCCCTTTGCAAAGACTGATCAGGCGGATGATCATCACCATGCGGACGATCTCCTCTTCAAGAAGCGCTCCCAAACCGCATCCGTGAAAGCGGTAGAGTGATTGTTGCAGCGCTGTCCGCGCATCTTGCGGAATGTAGCGGTTCCCATTTTCGCCAAAACCGGTATTGACGCCATAAATCACCATGCCCTGCTCAAGCAGCGTATGCAAAATGCGATGGGCGGCGTTGATCTGTTCTTGAAACAAGACGCTATCATCAAGGGTAATGGTGCTGCAGGACTGCAGCTGTGCCATACTCACATGGCTGCCATCGATGTGTAGGGTCATGCGGGATAGACCTTGTAGCCGCGTACCTTTTCGGCTCCGTCACGTCTTGCACCGACATAGAAGTGGGTGGCATCGACCCACGTGAGGTGGTCTTGGAGGGTGTCGCGCTCTTTTTGTGTCGGAAAGAGGGTGTAGGGCTCTTGGGGGTCGTTGCGGTAGCCTACGCCTAAAGTTTCGGTAGCGCCGTAGATCTCATAAATGCGCGCTGCGCCGCGCTCAAGCAGTCGCGCGTGGGTTGCGGGTGCTAGGGCCTGGGTGGAGCTGATGAGGGTGGTGTGCGGCGTGAAGCGTGCATCGATACGCTCAAGCAGATCGTAAAGGGTCGGTGTGGAGATGATAAAACTGTTGGGCTTGGTGTCGAAAAAAGCGCGCGAGGGCATCAGCTCTAAGCGGACAATGGGGCGTTTGAGTGCTTTTGGGAGCAAGATGGCGTACAAAAATCCATAAACGTGATGCAGGCGTACCGCGCTGTAAAGCTGCGTGGATGAAGAGAAGAGCGACGCTAAAAACGCTACTTCATTCCACAAAGCGTCATAGCGATGCGTCACGGCCTTGGGTGCGCCTGTGCTCCCTTTGGTGTGAAAGGTGATGGTTTCACGATAAAGATCCAAGCTGTCAAGGATGATGTTGCACCAGCTTTTAAGCGTAGGATAACGCAGCAGCAGATCTTCAAGACCGGACTCATAGAGGCCGAAAAATTGGCTCACCTGTGCCGCAAATTGCACCAGATCGAGTGAGTCAAATCCCATTTCGCGCAGGGGCTGCTCCAGCTGGGCGTAGAGATAGGAGTGGTAGGTCTGATCTTTATTGCTTCGATGCTCGCTTAGCATCGATTGCAAAAGGAGTGTAACCTCCTGTTCGCTTAAAACGGGGGGCATCAATCAGATGCGTTTAACAAAGACCCAATAGCTGTTTTTGGTCGGATCTTGTTTCATTTGAACTTTGACGCGGGTAGGGCGCATGTTGTAGTCGAAGGTGTACTCAAAGAGGGCATTGAGCGATCCTCGATCGATTCCCTCTTTGAAGCGGCCATAAAATTCGGGCGAGTTGGTACACGGCGCAACATCTCTAAAGAAGTTTTTGCCTACGGCTTGCGAGGGATCACGCCCTGTTATGTCGCCTTCGACGGCGTTGTACTGCAAAATTGTGCCGTTACGGTCTAGTTCTACGGCGCCAAACGCCAGTTTGTCGAGCTCCTCTTTACTCATTTTGCTGAGTTTATTGGTGAGATCCCCAGCGTCAAAACGGATCACTTCAGTACGTTGCATGCGGGCATAGCCCTCTGACGCGCTGCCGCTTGAGCTGACGTGCGTTACCCAATCATCTACAATATCGTTAACTTTGACCGCGATGGTATCGGCGTCGCTGGCAGCTTGAGTGGAGTCGTGCGTGCTCGATTGGAGGGTCTGCATTGAGGTGTTGATGTCGTCAAGGCTGCTGGTTTGATCCTGAATTTTGTGGTTGATATCGGTCATTGATTGAATCAGGCTTTGAACGCTCATGCTGATGTCCGAGAGGCTTTTTTGGGTCTTTTCGGCCAGTTTACGCACCTCATCGGCAACCACCGCAAACCCGCGTCCATGTTCGCCGGCACGCGCCGCTTCGATGGCTGCGTTGAGGGCAAGCAGGTTGGTCTGATCGGCGATATCGCTGATGACGTTGATGACTGATTTGATCTCTTCAGATTGTGAGGTGATGTGTCCGGACTGACTGGCGATGTCTTCGATGCTGCTGTGTAAAACAATCAATGCCGAAGAGCTGCTCTGGAGTGACTGGGCCTGGTTGGTAATGATGTGACTCAGCGAGGAGACGATACGGGTGAGATTGGCAGCTTCATGTTTAAGCTGATGAAGTTGTGTCGTGTCAACTTTTTTAGATTCTGCGCACTGCTCTTCAATCTTTTGAATAAATGATGCTGTAGAAGGATACTCTTCTAAAACGGCACCAGCGTTTCCTCTGGAGAGCTGTTTGAATGCTTCGGTGACGCGGTCTTTGGCGAGTTGGCGTGCATTGGTATCAGCATGTTCTATAAGCTCTTGTAATTTCGGTAACTCTGTTTTGATACTCTGTTGGCGTGCAAAAGCCTCGGAAACCTCTTGAATCTGCCGATGCATTTTAGTTAGCTGTTCTTTTTGGGTCGATAGTTCTTGCGTGAGTGAGGGAACTTTTTGAGCCTCAGCCGCCAATGATACCAAGCCGCCAATGGCAGTGATCAGTCCGATACCTACAACGATCCACATAGCTAAACCACCTATTTGCACTGCCAAAATTGTTCCAGCCAGTAGCAATAAAACCCCAATTCCCGATAAAATAATTCCCATACAACCCCTTTAGGCTTTAGATATAACTTATCGACAATACAGCAAAAGAGCTTCATTTACACTTACGATTTTATTGAGAGAAGACGGTTCAATTATTGGGTGGAGGAGCGTACTCAGGTTCTTGATTGTGTGCTAGCTATGATGATCTTTGCTAATGTTTATTGACATTGATAGGCTCAATGATATATAATCATTTCATATCAACTAAAGGATTTTCCATGAGTAATATTTTTGAAAAACTGACCCACCAGATGACCGAAATGATTGAATCGGCGATCTCATTAGCCCTACATAACAAAAACAGCGAAGTCGAACCTGTCCACTTTCTCTGGGCATTGCTGGCCAACTCCGGCTCGGTCCTTAATCAAGCGTTCAACAAGCTAAAGACAGATAAAACGGCCATAGAGCTAGAAGCAAAAAGTATGGCCGAAAAGCTGCCCAAAGCCTCACAGGTCAGCAAAGAGAACATCCGTCTCTCGCGTCACTTTGCCCAATCTTTGGAGCGCGGCAGTGGCGAGATGGCCAAAAACGGCGACAGCTACCTTGCAGTCGATAGCTATCTGCTGGCCAACCTGAGCGAATCCCCGTTCAAAGAGATTTTGGGCAAATATATCGATCTGATGACGTTACGCAAAACCTTCGAAGCGATGCGTGCGGGCCAGAAGATCGACTCGCAAACCTCCGATGAGACGCTTGAGAGCCTTGATAAATACGGCATTGATCTGACCAAAGAGGCAGCAGCGGGCAAACTCTCTCCCGTGATCGGGCGGGATGAAGAGATTAGCCGCATGATGCAGATTCTGATCCGTAAAACCAAAAACAATCCCATTTTGCTGGGTGAACCGGGGGTCGGTAAGACGGCGCTGGTCGAGGGGCTGGCGCAGCGCATCTACAACAAAGAGGTGCCGCTGAGTCTGCAAAACAAGCGGGTGGTGGCGCTGGATATGAGCGCACTCATCGCCGGAGCGAAGTATCGCGGGGAGTTTGAAGACCGCCTTAAAGCGGTGATCGATGAGGTCAAAAAGAGCGCGAACGTCATCCTCTTTATCGACGAGATCCACACCATAGTGGGTGCGGGAGCGAGCGAGGGATCGATGGACGCTGCCAATATCCTCAAGCCCGCACTGGCGCGCGGCGAGCTGCACACCATCGGCGCGACGACGCTCAAGGAGTACCGCAAATACTTTGAAAAAGATGCCGCATTGCAGCGCCGTTTTCAGCCCATTAACGTGGCCGAGCCGACGGTCAATCAGAGTTTGCAGATTCTGCGCGGGCTCAAAGAGCGGCTTGAAGCGCACCACAACGTCACCATTACCGATTCGGCCTTGGTGGCGGCGGCCAAGCTCTCCGAGCGCTACATCGGGGATCGCTTTTTGCCCGATAAGGCGATCGATTTGATCGATGAGGCGGCGGCGGAGTTGAAGATGCAGATCGAGAGCGAACCGCACGCCCTCTCCATCGTGAAGCGCAAGAGTCAGGAGTTACATGTAGAGCGAGAGGCACTGAAGATGGAGGTCACCCCCGCCAACGAAAAACGCCTCGAAGAGATCGCCAAAGAGCTCGCCGACGTGAGCGAAGAGCAGCGCCGACTTGAGGCGCAGTTCGGACATGAGAAAGAGGTTTTCGGGCGTATCGCCGCCATCAAAACCGAGATCGACGCCAAACGCCGCGAGGCGGAGCAGGCCAAAAGCACGGGGGATTATAACCGCGCCGCCGCCATCGAGTACGGCGAGATTCCCGCGCTCATCCAAGAAGAGGGGCGTATCGCCGAGCAGTGGAAGGGGATGCAAGAGGAGGGGACGCTGCTGCGCAACAGCGTCGATGAAGACGCCATCGCGGGGATCGTGAGCCGCTGGACGGGCATCCCGGTCAAGAAGATGCTCCAAAGCGAGCGCGAAAAGATATTACATGTAGAGGCCGAACTCAACCGCGAGGTGGTGGGACAAGCCAGAGCAACCCACGCCGTAGCGCGCGCGATCAAGCGCAACAAAGCGGGGTTAAGTGATAAGAACCGCCCCATCGGCAGCTTCTTGTTTCTAGGCCCCACGGGTGTGGGTAAGACCCAAACGGCCAAAACCCTGGCGAAGTTTCTCTTTGACTCTAGTGAGGCGATGGTGCGTTTGGACATGAGCGAATATATGGAAAAACACGCCGTCAGTCGCCTTGTGGGCGCGCCTCCGGGCTATGTGGGCTACGATGAGGGCGGACAGCTCACCGAAGCGGTGCGCCGTAAACCCTACAGCGTGGTGCTCTTTGACGAGGTGGAAAAGGCGCATCCCGACGTCTTTAACATGCTGCTGCAGGTGCTTGACGACGGGCGACTCACCGACAACAAAGGGGTGACGATCGACTTTACCAACACGATCATCATCCTCACCTCCAACATCGCCTCGGACAAGATCATGAGCATGGCGGGTGATCCCAATCTCGAAGGGGTGGTGATGGGTGAACTCAAAAAAGCGTTTCGTCCCGAGTTTCTCAACCGCCTCGATGATACGGTGATCTTCAACCCTCTGGGCCAAACCCAGATCGAAGCCATCGTGGGGCTCTTCTTTGAGGAGATCAGGGCCAAAGTAAGCGAGCGCGATATTGAGCTAAGCCTTAGCGACGCGGCCAAAGCGCTCATCGCAGAAGCGGGATTCGACCCCGTTTACGGGGCGCGACCGCTCAAACGCGCGCTCTATGAGATCGTCGAAGATCGTCTGGCCGATCTGATCTTGGAGGGCAAAGTACACGAGGGCAGCAGAGTACTCTTTGATGCGACAGATGGGGAGATCAGCGTAACGCTCTCCTAGCCAAAACTCTTGTCTGCTTTTGCGAACGGGTTCGGGCATAATGGCGCCTCAAAATCGTGTCTGCAGGCAAGAGGTTCCCTTGTTGAAGAGAGTGGTGCGTTCGTTCGGTCTTTTTGGGTGGCTTTTGGGCTTACATGTAAGCCTTTTTGCCGATTTGGGCGTTTATCATCAAAAGATCGACGATGAGCGGCTCTATGAGGCGCGTGCATGGCAGTTGCTCTTACATGTAAGCGGCGGCGAGAGTGAAATGGATGACCCCGCATTCTTTTTCTCGCCGGAGGGCAAGCGCGATCCGCGCGCCGAGCTGCACGCCTTTATCGACCGGCTTTATGAGACGGATGCCCCCGAGAACAATGCGACTGCCTGTCGCTTCCCCGCACGCACGGCATGGGCGCTCGAAGCGCTGCAGCTAAGCGATCTGCCCTCCGTTTCGTGTCCAAAATACGATGCGTTTATGCGTCAAATCGATCCGCATTCTGTCACCTTCGTCTTTGCCGATGCGCATATCAACTCCCCGGCGTCGATGTTCGGGCACACCTTTTTGCGGATCGATTCGACCAAGGAGTCAAAGCTGCTCTCCCATGCGGTCAGCTACGCGGCGGGGGTGAACGCTCAAAACGAAAACGGCCTCGTCTTTGCGGTCAAGGGGCTTTTGGGTGGCTATAAAGGGCTCTATTCGCTGACGCGCTACTACGACAAACTCAAAGAGTACACCAACGTCGAGCAGCGTGACATGTGGGAGTACCCGCTCAACCTCATTCAAGATGAGGTGAAACGGATGGTGATGCACATCTGGGAGCTACGCAACAGCTATTCGATGTACTACTTTTTCGATGAGAATTGCGCTTATCACATGCTGTGGCTGCTGGAGATCGCCAGAGAGACGGTGCATCTGTGTGCGTATTACTACTACCCCGTCATTCCGCCCGAAACGATCTTCGCCATCAAGCAAGAGGGGCTGGTGGCCGGGTACGACTACCGGGCTTCCAAGCGCACGCTGCTCTCAAACTACGCCACCGCCTTTGATGCGGCGCAACGGCGGCGCGTCTACGCATTGGCACGCGGCGAAGAGGAGCCTGAGCGTCTGCTCGAAGAGTATGCGACGCCACTGCAGATACGGCAGTGGATACTTGAAGCCGCCGCCGAACGCTGCGAAGCGGATTACATCGGCGGCACGCTTGCCAAGGCAGCGTATCAGGAGCGCTTTTTGGCGATCCTGAAAGCCCGAGCCGCCTTGGGCGCAGGGGAGAAGCGCACCGTAGCAACCCCTTCAAACCCCGCACTGGCACACGCTTCGGGGCGTTTGCGGTATGGATTCGGTGTAAACGATGAGGGTCGGCAGAGCCACTATTTGGGCATCAGAAGCGCCTATCAAGATATCAGTGAGAGCGATACGGGGCGCTTGCGCGGAACCCAGATCGAGTTTTTGGATCTACTGATCGGTTTGCGGCCCGTACAAAAGCACGCAGATGAGGTGCATACCTACTTGGAGCGCTTCACACTCCTCTCTTTGGGCTCCTATGCCCCGATGGATGCTTTTGCTGATCCGATCTCATGGAGGATGCGTTTAGGTGCCGATACCCAGAGCCTCGATGCTCACCCCCGCGCCTACGCGGGCGTCGGCGCGGGGGTGAGCGTGGCGTCGGATCGGGGTTATGGCTATATGATGGTCGATCCCTTTGGCTACTATGACGCATCGCAGACGCTCTGGGGCGGCGGCGGAGCCGTGGGCGGGGTGTTCTATCCTACGCAGAGGTTTAAAATCCATGCGGAGTATCGCCACCGCTGGTATGCAAGCGGTCGGCGTCAGCATCTTGCGCACGCGTTATGCACCTTTGATATGAGCCGCAACGCGGCACTTACGGGGAGTTATGAATATGTGCAACGTCTCCTAGACGATGAACAGCGTACCGTGCTCGGGGTGAATCTCTATTTTTAGCACTCCGGCTTGAGTGTTTTTTCTTCAAGCCAGGGGATAATCGCTTGGTGATGCAGCGGAGGGGAATAGAGATAGCCCTGAATCTGCTCACAGCCGTGCTCGATCAGGAAGTCGCGCTGTTGCGGCGTCTCTACCCCTTCTGCAATCACCTCAAGTGACAGATTACGCGCCATAGCGATGATGGTGCGTGTGATTTCGCGATCCTCTTCATCATGCGCCAAATCGCGGATAAAGGATAGGTCGATTTTGAGTTTGTGGATCGGTAAACGCTTGAGATAGGCCAAAGAGGAGTAGCCCGTTCCGAAATCATCAATCGCCAGCGTGACCCCCATCTCGGTAATCGTGCGCAGATGTGCGATGGCGACATCGGGATTTTTCATGATTTGTGACTCTGTCAGTTCCAGTTCGATCCACTCCGCTTTACAACCTGTTTGATCGAGCATTTGGGCGAAGGTTTGCGTAAAATGGATATTGCCAAGCTGCAATACCGACAGATTGATCGAGATTTTAGGCAGGGTGTAGCCGCTTTTTTTCCAGATGCACATCTGTTCCATCGCATGACGCATCACCCACTGATCGAGCGCTATGATCAGGCCGGTCTCTTCGGCCAGAGGGATGAAGGTTCCGGGCGCGATCATGCCTTGTAGGGGATGCGACCAGCGCACCAGCGCTTCGAGGCCTACGAGCTTGCGTTGTGCGGCATCGACTTGCGGTTGGTAATAGAGCAGGAATTCATCATTGGCCAAGGCCTGCCGCAACGCCGATTCCATCGAAATCCGCGCCAGCGCTCTTGCCGTCATATCGTAAGTGTAGAACTGGTAGGTGTTGCGCCCTTCGGCTTTGGCGCGGTACATGGCGGCATCGGCGTTTTTGAGCAGCTCTTCGGCACTATGCCCGTCGTCAGGGAAGATGGCGATGCCGATGCTGCATGCGGTGTAGTACTCCTGCTCGGCGATACGGTGGGGTTGTGTCAGCTCCTGCATGATTTTGGAAATCACGTCGGAGATCGCATCGTTTTTGGAGATTTTGTCCAAAATAATCGTAAACTCGTCTCCCCCCAGCCGCGCAACCGTATCGCTTGAGCGGACGCAGCGCTGTAGCGACCCGGTAACCTGACGCAAGAGTTCGTCTCCGGCATCGTGACCGAGCGAATCGTTGATCTGCTTGAAATGGTCCAGATCCAAAAAAAGCACCCCGATCCGTTCTTGTTGGCGGGTGGCTGTCTTGATCGCCTGCTGCAGGCGGTCCAAAAAGAGGACGCGGTTGGGCAGGCCCGTCAGCACGTCATGCTCCGCCTGATGACGCAGGGAGTCCCGCGCTTCGACGAGCGAGGTGATGTCGTAGGCACTTAATACGACGGCGCTTACTTCATGCAGATCGTCAAAAACGGGATGGGTGGAAAGCTCCATCACTCGTGTGCTGCCGTCTTGAAGCGTGTGCGTACGCACGATTTTGACGCTCCGTTTTGTCCGGATCGCCTCTTGCAGCGGGCAGTGTGTCTCTTCTGAATCACATGCGATACAAGCATGGTTCAGGATATCAAAACAGTTCAGAACGTCGGAAGCGGCGTTGTAGCCATGTGGAAAGGCAAGCGTTCTGGCGGCGGTGTTGCTCAGTGAGATCGTATGGTCTCTTTCGATCACCATGAGCGGGATTTCCACGCTGTCAATCACCTGCTGTAAAAAATTCTGCAGTGCGGCAATTTGGCTCATATCGACATGGGTTCCGCTGAGGCGTATAGCGTTGCCGGCGTCATCGAAGAGCTTTTTCGCCCGCGCCAGTATCGGTACATAGTCGCCGCTTTTGGTGCGCATGCGAAAACGCTGTTCGTACCATATGGAATCGGAGTGCAGGAATTCCTCTATAAATTCGATCGCTTTGGGTGCGTCATCCGGGTGTAGATGGCGACGCCAGTTGTCGAAACTCTCCTCGAATTCATGCTCCTCATAGCCTAGCATTGCTTTGTATCTGGGCGAAAAATAGAGGGTATTCGAGCGTAGGTCCCAGTCCCAAAGTCCGTCACTGCTCCCTTCGAGTGCCAGGCTCAGGCGTTGTTTGCTCTCATCCAGCGCCAAAAGATACTCGCGTAGCGACGTCTGCATGACCCGAAAGGCTTCGATCATTGTTGCCACTTCGTCACGGCTGTGTACCTGCGGCAGCGTGACATCAAAACGGTGATCGGCGATCGCCTGCGCGGCGTGGCTGAGGCGGTTGAGATTGGCGGTCATGCTTTGAACGCTGAGCCATGCGAACAGTGCGCCGATCAGGGTAGCGAGCGCGATATAGAGCACTCCGGTCTGGGTGATCACCTCGAGCTCTTCATTGAGGCTTTGCGCATCGATCAAGGTGCGCGCATAGCCAATGACTCGACCCGAAACGACAATTGAGCAGACGGTATCGACGAGATCATCGTGCGCCATCTGTACGCTTGTGTCGCTGCCATCTTGAAGCTGAGCCAACAGTGCTTTGCTGGAGGCGTCCGAGAGCGTCTGATTGAAATACTCTTTGGGCAACGAGGCGCGTACCCGACCCTGGGCATCGAGAATGAAGACCATATAGTTTCCCGAGATCTTGGCCATATCCTCGATCAGTTCTCCCAGTGCGACCAGATCGTTTCTTAGCAGCGCATTGGCTGTATTGGAGGCCAGAATGCGCGTCAGATCGTGCCCTTTTTCGGAGAGCTCTTTTTGAATGAATGCATGTTCCCGTTTGAGCAGATCGAAGACCATGACCCCCATGAGCACGGCATGAATGACAATGACATTGACAATCAGCCGTGTAGAGACGCTGTGCGTGTAGGAGGGCCACTTCACTCTATCTCTCCTATGGTGTGACGATAATCGATCAAAAAGCTTTGCACTGCGTCGTAGCTGCCGTTATGTGCTGTCTCAAAACCGTCAAAACCTGCTTGCGCAAGCAGAACGCGTCCCTCTTGCGTCTGATCAAGGGCAGTGAGCAGCCGTACGAGCCGCCCTACAAGTGCCGCCGCCACCCGCTCATGTGCCACGAAGCCGTTATTGACCAGTGGTCGGGTCTGCCATACGATTTGCATATCCGCAGCCTTGGCAGGGTTTTCTCGGCACCACGACTCCCAAGGCGGAGGCCAGGTCGCTGCGGCAAGCGTATCGCCGGTGTAGGCGTTGAGAATGGCCGAATATTGACTGCCGACAAAGCGCTTTTCGATCTGTTTGTGCACATCAAGCCCGCGGTTGTGCAGAAAATAGAGCGGCATCATGGTAGCGGCTAGGGCTGTAGGGGCGGGAAAGCTGACGGCATGACCTTTGAGCTGAGCGACATCGCTGAGATGGCGCTCTTTTCGGGCAACGATGATACCCCGAAAGACGCTGTCCGGCTTCATTTTAGCTACCACGCGGTAGCCGTGCTTGATCGATTCGAGGGTTTGCAGAGGATTGGGCAGTGCGAAATCGAAGTGTCCCCGATAGAGCTTTGCTTCGTAATCGGCGTAGTCTCGCGATGTCTCAAGCACCAGACGTCCGGCATCGATTTGGCGCTGTAGATGATCGATGATCGGCTGATACGCTTCAAAAGTTTTTTTAGAATTAAGATAGGGATGAATGCCGACAATGTAGGTGTGCTCACTGCTGATCGACCCTTCTGGACGATAGCGTGGTGTATTCTTTTCTTGCCCACACCCAAAAAAGAGCAATACAACGGCGTAAAGTGCAATGATCCGGTACATGTAGGCAATTGTACACTTAAAGCGCTTTCGTGCATTCGCCCTGATATAAATAGCTTGCATTCTTATCCAGACCCAAAAAGCAGCTGTTGGAGTAGGTCTCGTGCTCACCTGCACCGTTTAGGCCGCATACGGGATCATATTGCATGGTGCATGCGACGGGCTCTTCGGTTTCATCCAGACATTTGGGTGTGTCGTAGGTGTCGCAATGTTTTTCGGTACAGACACTATTGCCCTGCGCATCGAAGAAGCAGTCGTTGCAGCCATCAAACCAGCGGGTGCAGTTGGATTCGAGACATTCCCCTTCGTATAAAAAAGTAGCGCGTTGATCCTGATCCAAAACGCAGCGGTTGGCGTAGGTTTGCAGCACGGCGGGGCAGGGGGCCTGGATGCACTCGACGCGTTGAGCGCCGCATACGGGGGCGTATTGTGTTGTGCATACGGTCGGTTCTTCGACCTTGTCGCTCTTTTTATCTGCCGAACTGCCGCAGCCGATGAGCATCAGCAGCGCCGCCATAAGCCAAAAACGGTAGTACATGTACAACTCCTTAAAGCAAAATAGGGGACTCTACTCCACCTAAATGGCGAAAAGATGAGTGTAGCTTCGAATCGATTAAAAAAGTCTGTTTATAATCCGCTCCATGAAACTACTGACCCTTTTTGCGATGATAAGCGCTACAGCGTGGGGATGTACGGGAGATTGTTTGACCTGTCATCCCAATTTGATACCCACCATACAGACCGATTTGCGTCACAAACCGATGCTAGGCTGCATCGAGTGCCACAGCGCCGATCCCGACTCGATGGCCGAGTGCGGCTCTGACTGCTTTGGCTGCCACAAGATTGAGAAGATCGAATCGGTAGGCGTCGCGCAGCACGCCGTTATTCGGGAGTGCAGAGATTGCCATCTTCAGATGCAGGAAGCCGCATTCACCTTGTCGCAGCCTTTGGGGCAATCGGTACAAAAACCGCTGTGCGAACTGCTGATCCCCTAAGCGTAGAGCAGTTTTTCAGCGTCGCCCCGCTCCAGATCGCGCAGGATTTTCTCCAGCAGCTTTTGGCTTTCGCTGAAGAGTTTTTCGGTCTGTTCAAAGGCTTTGAGGCTTTCATCAAAGAGTCCTACTAGATCGTTTTTAGCCTGATTTTGGACATTCTGCGTTCGTGAAGAGAGCCCTTCGAAGGCCCCTTCGACCATCTGGGCGATTTTATCCATCGGGGTGGTTTGCGCCTCGTCGGAGACCTCTTTCATAAAACGGTCGATGTAGGGCTGAGCAATCTCCATAAATGCGGCGATCTCTTGTTTGTCCTGCTCGTCGATGCCGTTGCTCTCGACGCTGAAGCGGTATGCCTCCAAGGATGAAAACGCAAAGTTCGCTTGTGAGCTGTTTTGATTTCGGTCGGCGGAAAACTCCAACTGTTTGCGGTTGGCAAAATCCAGATTGATGACATCCCCACTAGAGGTGCGCATTTCGATATTGAGTTCTCTGGAACGGTAGGCGCTAAGATCATACGAAGTGTTCATGACGTTTCCTTTACGATGCGTTACATGTACGCTAGATCGGTAGGGGAACAAAAAGCTAAAGTCACTTAAACTTAATCGATGTTTAAGTAAGGTTTGCCTACAATTGCACCTCTATTTTTACTTTAAGGGTTACGGGAATGAAAAGAACATACCAGCCGCACAGCACTCCACGTAAACGTACGCACGGTTTTCGAACCCGTATGGCTACAAAAAACGGACGCAGAATTATCAACGCTCGCCGCGCTAAGGGCAGAAAACGATTGACGGTTGCCTAAGCAGCTTTGTGACGCTCAAAGAACACAAAGAATTTGAGCTTGTCTACAGACGCGGCAAAAGCGCTCATGCGCGAAGCTGCGTCCTCTTCTACCTCGCCAAAGAGGGAGAAAAAAAAGTCGGATTCGTTGCCAGCAAAAAGGTTGGCAACGCCGTTATCCGCAACCGGTCCAAACGTCGTATGCGCGCTCTTTTCAGGGCAGTAGCTCCGACGCTTGGCTTCGGGCACTACGTGATCGTGGCCAAGCCCACGCTGCATGAGATCGAATTCGATACCCTTCAAAAAGATTTCGCCTACATCCTCAAAAAAATCAATGTTCCGCCGCCTACTGCTTAAGCTCATTCGCTTTTATCAACTCACATTTTCGCGCATTGCGGGCAGCCATTGCCGCTACTACCCCTCATGTTCGGCTTATGCCGCGATTCAGTTTGAGACCGCTCCGATCTGGCTTGCGTTTTTTCGTTCATTTTGGAGAATTTTGCGTTGTAACCAGCTTTTTGAAGGGGGATTTGATCATCCTAAGATGGTATTTAAGCACCGTCCACATCAAAGTTTGAGCATTGACAAGGTAAAATTCTGGCTTATTCCTGAAGCGGGTGACCGCTGTATCGTGATCAAAAACTTTTTCTTCAAAGGCTGATTAGTGTTAGACAAATTGACACCCAACCAACGTCTCTTGCTTGCTATTGCGCTCTCTTTTCTCTTTTTTGTGGCCTATACCGCAATCTTTCCACCCCAACAGTCCCAGACGGATCAAAATACGACTACTCCCTCTTCGGTGAGCGCAAAATCTGCGGTGGCCGTCGATCCGATGAGCGGTCACGCCGTCGCTTCGGACGAGCGTATCGCCAAAAGCGAGACCAACATGCTTGCGACCATCGAAGCTGAGCGTTTTAGTATGCGTATCGACACCCTTGGACGTATCAGTTCTATGGTACTCAAAGATGAGAAGTTTCACGACCAAGATGGAAAATTTGCCGAGCTGGTTCCGACTTTTGGGGCCAAACCGCTCTATATCCGTTTTGCCGACGAAGCACTCAACGCTGAGGCGGCGAAAACACCTTACGTTGCTTCCGCATCGACGCTCGATTTGACGGCAAACGAAAAGGTAGAACTGACATTGACCCAGCAGCTTGGAGAGTTTAGCGTCACCAAGCATCTGACCTTCTACCGTGACGGTCATTATGATGTACATGTAGCACTCAGTGCCGAGAAACGCTATTTTATTTACTTGGGCCAGCGTCCACAAATTACCGAACAGATGATGACAGTCAACGGTGCGATGATCTATGCGGGCGAGGGGCTGACGACAATCTTCGAAGACGGTAGTGTTGAAGGGCGCAGCACCTTTACGGATGTGCATTTGGCCTCTGCGTTTGATCAGTACTTTGCCTCGATCTTTTTCGCACTTAAGCCTGAAACGGCTGTTTTGGTGGAGCGCGACCGCGATGATAACCCTATAGTCTATCTTGATGCCGGACGGGAGATGGAGTTTAAAGCCTATATCGGTCCAAAAGATTACAAAGTCTTGGAATCGATCGATCCTGTTTTGGTGAATGCGATCGAGTATGGGTGGTTTACTTTTGCCGCTGCACCGCTTTTTACGCTCTTGATGTGGTTGCATAGCATGTTTGGAAACTGGGGATGGGCGATTATTGCGCTAACGATTATCATCCGTATCGTGCTCTATCCTTTGACACACAAAGGGATGCTCTCGATGCAAAAGATGAAAGACCTCGCGCCACGCATCAAAGAGATCCAGACCAAGTACAAAGGCGATCCGCAGCGCATGAACGCTGCCGTGATGGAGATGTACCGTAAGCATGGTGCCAATCCGCTGGGTGGCTGTCTGCCGCTGTTGCTACAGATTCCCGTCTTTTTCGCGATCTACCGCGTTTTGCTTAACGCCGTTGAGCTACAGGGTGCGGAGTGGATTTTCTGGATCGATGACTTGTCGCGTATGGACCCGACCTTTATTTTGCCGATATTGATGGGTGCTTCGATGTATTATCAGCAAAAGCTCACCCCCAACAGTTTTACTGATCCTTTGCAGCAGAAGATTTTTCAGTTTCTACCGATCATTTTCACCTTCTTTTTTATCACATTCCCTTCGGGACTCGTGCTCTATTGGTTCGTGAACAACCTCTTTTCGATTGCGCAGCAGTTTGCCGTGAATAGTCATTATGAGAGGATCAAGGCGCGCCACCACGAAAAGCATCCTGACGAGAAGCATGCGCATGATCAAAATTGAAGCACACACTTTAGAACACGCCTACGCTCAAGCGGCGGCGCATTTAGAGTGTTCGGTGACGGAGCTAGAGATTGAGATTGTGCAGCATCCTAAAAAAGGGCTGTTTCGTTTTTTTCAAAAAAAAGCGATCATCGTCGCTACATGTAAGCGTAAAGTGTCGAGCGAGTCGCGTTCACTTGAGCTTTTGGAGGGATTTGGCTCCTTTAGTCGCCCGAATATCGTGGAGTCCAAAGAGAAGTCGGTGTCTGAATCTGGCTGGGATGATACGCAAAGCACTTATGAAGGTTTGCATATGGAAGCGCTTGAAGAGATCAAGCGTGATATCAATATGCTCTTTGCAACGCTCTGCTTCAAAATCGATCCAATCGCAGTCACTGTTTATGATGACCAGACGCTGCTGGTTGAGATCAACGGAGAGGACGCCGCTTTGCTCATCGGCAAAGAGGGGTATCGCTATAAAGCGCTCTCGTATATGATCTTCAACTGGATCAACGCCAAATACCGTCTTCAACTGCGTCTGGAGATCGCCGAGTTTTTGAAAAACCAAGAAGAGGCGATCGGTCGTTACCTCGAATCGGTCTATGAGAGTATCGACAGCGACGGACGCGCCCAGACCAAGGTGCTTGACGGCGTGCTGGTGCAGATCGCGCTGCGTGAGCTTCGCGCCCGCTACCCCCAAAAATATGTCGCGATCCGCTCCACGCGCGACGGTGCCAAGTTTATCGTGATCAACGACTACTACGAGCACTGATGCAAGCCACCATCGCGGCCATCGCTACGGCGCACGGGGTCGGCTCAATCGCTATTGTGCGCCTGAGCGGATCGTCGGCCTACGCGATAGCGTGCCGACTGAGCCGGCGCGAAGCGTTGACGCCGCGCCATGCCACCCTCTCTTCGCTTTTTGATACCCAAGGCACGCTCATTGATGAAGCGCTGGTGATCTACTTTCAAGCACCGCGCAGCTTTACGGGCGAAGATGTGGTCGAGCTGCAGTGTCACGGCGGAATGATTGTCGCTGCGACGGTGTTGCAAAGCGTGTTAGCGATGGGTGCACGTCTCTCAGAACCCGGCGAGTTTAGTAAACGCGCCTTTTTAAACGGCCGTATCGATCTCAGCGAAGCTGAGGCGATGGCGGCGCTGATTGAGGCCAAAAGCGAAGATGCCGCGCGTATCTTGGCGCGGCAGATCAAGGGGGAACTGCGGCTTTTTATCGAGCAGGTGCGCGACGAACTGCTCTATTTACTGGCCTATTCGGAAGTGAGCATCGATTATGCCGAGGAGGATCTGCCCCAAGATCTGATCGATCAGATCGCGCAGCGGCTGATGGCCTTACATGTAAGACTGCAAGAGACCCTTGAGTCGAGCAAAAGACGCGCGGGGCTGATGCAGGGGTTCAAGGTCTCCTTGATCGGCAAGCCCAACGTCGGCAAAAGTTCTCTACTCAATGCACTGTTGCGTTACAACCGCGCCATCGTCAGTGATATTGCGGGCACCACGCGCGATACCATCGAAGAGCAGGTGCGCATCGGTACCCATCTTATTCGCATGGTCGATACGGCAGGCATACGCGAGGCGCGCGACGAGATTGAGCGCATCGGGATTGAGCGCAGTATAGCGGCTTTGGAAGAGAGTGATATCGTCGTGGCGCTCTTTGACGCTTCGCGCCCGCTGGATGTGGAGGATGAGGCCATCATAGCGCTGATTCATCGTCATCTGGGTGAGCGCACTTTGGTGGTGGTGCTCAATAAAAGTGATCTGCCTTCAGCACTCGACGATGCACTGTTGAAGCCGTTTGAACCGCTCAGGCTGAGTGCGAAAAGCAGCGCAGAGCCGCTGGTGCGCCGACTTGAAGCGATCATGGAC
>JAFGUB010000029.1 GCA_016938735.1 Campylobacterales bacterium
ATGAAGAGTCGGGTGAGGATACGCATCGTTTTCCTTCGATAAATGAACGTAAAGAGGCAGTATAAAGAGGGAAAGTACAACAAATATAAAATGGATTTTGTTGCTGATATTTAAGAGTTTGTGACTTTTTCTATAAGGAGATCGGGTGGTACCAGTGGGCGGACTCGAACCGCCACGACATCACTGCCGGTGGATTTTGAATCCACTGTGTCTACCATTTCACCACACTGGCTTGCAATTGAAGGATGAAATTATATAGATTTTAAACTTAAATCTTTTGTAATCGCAAAGCATTTCAAGAGATTTGTGATGCGGACGATTATAGCTATAGGTAAAAGATGGCACTTATTTTGCTCTTTACATGTAACAAGGAGGTGACCGATGCGTATCACCAACAGTATGCACTACCGCGAGATGTACGGCGACAACAACAAAACCGCGAAAGCGCTGTTTGACGTCAACAAGCAGATCGCTTCGGGCTTGAAGATTCAGTATGCCCACGAAGACAACGTCGCGTTTATCGACACCATGCGGCTGGATAATGAAGTGACGACGCTGACGCAGGTCAAAAAGAGCACCCAAAGCGGTTACAAATTCAGTACCCAGACCGACACCGTGCTGGGGGATTTCTCCAAAACGCTCGATTCGATCAAAACCAAGCTTATACGCGCCGCGAGTGATGAGCACTCTTCTGAGAGCCTCGATGCCGTTGCCAAGGAGCTGCGCGGTTTGCAGGCCCATCTCTTTTCTTTGGCCAATACCTCGATCAACGGGCAGTTTCTCTTCTCGGGTTCGCAAACATCGACCAAGCCGATTGACGCAAACGGCCGTTACCAAGGCAATGATGCGGATTTGAAGGCCTTTTTGGGTCATGAGGTGGAGCAGAAGTACAATATCTCGGGTCAAGAGCTCTTTTTGGGCGAAGAGAGCAAAACGGCGCGCAAAATCTCTACCAACATCAAGCAGCTTGATCTCAATGCCCTCTATCCACACATCATGCAGCCCAATATCACCGCCGACAATCTGGGAGAGGAGCACTACATCACCCCGCAAAGCACCATCCGAGACCTGATGGGCGACAACAATGCTACTGTCAACACGACCGACGCCAAGCACTTTTTTTATGTTCAAGGGGCCAAGCACGACGGCGAGAGCTTTAAGGCCAAATATGCGATGCGCGATGATGAGAGCATCGCATCGCTGATGGAGAAGATCGCCAACGATTTTGGCGGCTCCGAGGTGGTGAACGTTACGCTCAACCAGCACGGACAGATTGAAATCGAGGATCGGCTAAGCGGTTCTAGCAAACTGGATTTTCATCTGGTCGGTGCGACAGACTTCGGGCGTAACGATGATGATAACAGCGGTGCTATCGATCCTTCGGAAGATGATGCCAACGTGACGCATATCGACGCTCTTGTTTCAGGCGTAACCGATTTTGAAGATGCCGCTGCCAACGGAAAACTATACGTCAAAGAATTTATCAAGAGCGGTCTTGGAAACAGTGTCGGGCTCTCTCTTGAAGGCTTGGTTTATGATCGTGCCGACTTTGAGGCAGACGGGCAGTTTCTGAATTCCAATGTGTCCCAGATAGTCAAGGGCTCCAACGCCTTTGCTACGGACAGCACAAAGCTTTCGGAAGTCTTCTCCTCGCTGAACTCTTCATTACATGTAAGCGGATCGCGCATTGACGGCAGTGCATTTTCGATTGATATCAACCTCAACGCTTCACCCGTGACGGTTACGGGAGATTACAGCTACGATGTGCTCGATGCTTCGGGCAATACGACAGCCGCAGCGGATATGACCTATCGCCAGCTTCTTGATGTCGTCAATATGGCGATGAACGCTCAAGACCCCGGCGTTGTGGTGGGGGGATACGAACAGGCGATTAAAAATGCCAACCAAAACAGCTCCACGACCCTCTCATACGACGGTCGCATCAGCTTTGAAGACAAGACGACAACGCAGACGCAGGCCGCTTTGTCGATCTATGATGCCAACAGCGGAAATTTCTCCGCCGCAGCCTCGATGGCGACCTTTCAAGCCAATAACGCACTCACGATTCGTGACCCCAAAACCGACTTTTTTGCTCAGCTCGATGAAGTCATCCGTGCGGTAGAGCAGGGCAAAATGCGTGCCGACGGCGACGATGCGGACGAACCGCGCAACGTCGGGATCCAAAACGCTATCCAGGTGATCGATGATTTGGGCTTACATGTAAGCCGGATGCAGACCAGAGCCGGTGCGCAGTCCCAGAGCCTCGATGCGGCGGTGGTACGCACCGATATGCTGCTGCTCAACTCCAACAAACTGCGCTCGGAGGTGATCGACACCGATATCGCCGAAGCGGCGCTCAAGCTCCAACAGCTTCAGCTCAACTATCAAGCGCTCTTCTCGACCGTCTCGAAAATCTCGCAGCTCTCACTGGTAAAATATATCTAACTGACATCAAAAGCGCAGCCTTTGCGCTTTTTTGTTATACTCCAAGCCATTTTACATGTAAGGTTTTTTTTGCGCGACGCTCTGCTGATTCTTCTTTTGGCTACTCTTTTTTATCTTGCTTTGGCTACGGTTTTGGGCACTTCGGGTCTGATCGGTGCCTACGGTTCCGCGTTTGCGGCAATGAACCATAAGCTCTTTGGTTATCTCTCCTACATCTATCTGTTTGCAATGATGATTCCTTTGATCTACTGGTACCGCAGCCACAGCATCAGCCTGCGTAGCGTCGAAGTGCTGATCTCTTGCCTACTGCTCTTTTTTGCTCTACTGATCTTTCAGGCAATGGTGGTCGAGAATGATTACCGCGGCGTGGTTGGAGCGGGTTTTGTCGATTTTCTCTCACCGTATATCGGGCTGTTTGGGGTGAGCGTCTTTTGGGTGAGTGCCACACTGGTTTCCATCGTGATGATCTCCGATCGCACCATTGCGCAAATGGCGGTGGCGCTGCGGCGTATGTTTGCGTTTCAAGAGATCGCACCTTCTGTAGTGCCTGACGTCGCCGAGCGTTATAGCGTCTTTGACGATGAGGATGCGCAGATGCCGCGTTTCGAGGAGCCGCTTGCGCGCACGCCCGGCGAAACGAAGCCTAAAGCCCAAGAGTCGCAGCCGTTGCTGCCTACGGCGCAGGATCAAGAGGATGAAGCGCCGACGCAGAGCGTATCGTCGGCGGATATGGCTGCAAAAAACACCATCGTTGCCCTCTCCAAAAAGCTCAAAGAGAGCAAGCAGGCGATCGTTATTGATGAGCTGGAAGAGAACACCAAGCTGCTAGAGCAGATCGACAAAGGCAAGACGGAGCAGCCCAAAAACTTCAAACTCCCCAAGCTCGACTTTTTGCAGACGCCGCCCAAACAGCGTAGCGCCGTGGATGAAGCCGAGCTTGATGACAAGATTAAAGAGCTGATCGAAAAGCTCGCGCACTTCAAGATCGAAGGGGATGTGGTACGCACCTACGCCGGCCCTGTCGTCTCCACCTTTGAGTTCAAACCGGCGGCCAACATCAAGGTTTCGAAGATTTTGGGGTTGCAAGACGATCTGGCTATGGCGCTTAAGGCGGAAACGATCCGTATTCAGGCCCCCATCCCGGGTAAAGACGTGGTGGGGATCGAGATACCCAACCACACGGTTGAGACCATCTATCTGCGCGATATTTTTGAGAGTAAACTTTTCAAAGAGGCCGGTTCACCGCTCACCATCGCGCTTGGCAAAGACATCGTGGGCAAGCCTTTTATCACCGATCTGAAAAAGTTGCCGCACCTGCTGATTGCCGGAACCACCGGCAGCGGTAAAAGCGTGGGGATCAACGCCATGATCTTGAGTTTGCTCTACCGCAACTCCCCCGATCAGCTCAGACTACTGATGATCGATCCGAAGATGCTGGAGTTCTCCATCTACAACGATATCCCCCATCTGCTCACCCCGGTGATCACCAAGGCCAAACAGGCGATTGTGGCGCTGAACAATATGGTGCACGAGATGGAGCGCCGCTACGCCATGATGAGCGATACCCGCACCAAAAATATCGAAAATTACAATGAAAAAGCCAAAAAAGAGGGCTTCGATCCCTTTCCTTACATTGTAGTGATCATTGACGAGCTGGCCGATTTGATGATGACGAGCGGCAAGGATGTGGAGTACTCCATCGCGCGGCTCGCGCAGATGGCGCGCGCCAGCGGGATTCACCTGATTGTCGCCACGCAGCGTCCCAGCGTGGATGTGGTGACGGGACTCATCAAAGCCAATCTGCCTTCACGTATCAGCTATAAAGTGGGGCAGCGTATTGATTCTAAGATCATTCTCGATCAGCAAGGCGCCGAATCGCTGCTGGGACGTGGGGATATGCTCTTCACCCCTCCGGGCGCAAGCGGTCTGGTGCGTCTTCATGCGCCATGGAGCAGCGAGCCTGAGATCGAGCGTATTGTTGACTTTATCAAAGAGCAACGTGAACCGCAGTATGACAAGCGCTTTTTGTATGAAGAGAGTGAGTTGTCGCAGATGGGTAGCAACGCTGACGGTATCGATGAGCCGCTGGATGAACTCTTCGAAGAGGCCAAGAGCATCGTATTGGCCGAGAAGAAGACCTCCATCAGTTATCTGCAGCGACGTTTGCAGATTGGTTACAACCGTTCGGCCCGCATTATCGAGCAGTTGGAACAGCAGGGCATTTTAAGCGCCCCAAACAATAAAGGCAACCGCGATATCGTCTAGGACTTACATGTAAGCGTTACAAATATCTACATAAAAATGAGATATTTCTTTTTATTTGAGTATATTTGTAACACTGTGTCGCTAAGAGTGCAACGCTTCAGCTATAATCTCCTCGAAATTTAAAAACGCAGGAGTACCCATGGCTTTTATCGATGATTACAGAGCCCACGTCACAGAGCGCGAAGCGCTTGGCGTCCCACCCCTTCCCCTTTCGGCTGAGCAGACGGCTGCAGTGATCGAGATGATCAAAGCAGGCGAGGGCAATACCGAAGAGAACCTCAACCTTCTCTTTACCCGTGTAGCACCCGGTGTTGACGATGCCGCGTATGTCAAAGCGGCTTTTTTGAACGATGTCGCCCAAGAGAAGATCAGTATTGCCTCTATTACACCTGAAAAAGCGATCGAAGCGATGGGTATGATGCTTGGTGGCTACAACGTTAAACCTTTGGTGGACGGTCTTGAGTCCAAAAACGGCGCAGTCGTCAAAGCTTCTGTTGAAGCCCTCAAGCACACGCTGCTGGTCTATGATCTCTTCAACGATGTTGTCGATATGCACAAAAAGGGCAACGCCGCTGCTACCGAAGTACTCACTTCATGGGCTGAGGGCGAGTGGTTCACCTCTAAACCCGCGCTTGCCGAGAAGCTGACCGTCACTGTTTTCAAAGTCCCCGGCGAAACCAATACGGATGATCTCTCTCCTGCATCTGAAGCCTTTACCCGCTCCGATATTCCCCTTCACGCCAACTCTATGCTTCGCTCGAAAATGGGTGATGGCTGTATTCCCGCCATCAACGCACTCAAAGAGAAAGGGCACGTGGTTGCTTATGTGGGCGACGTCGTCGGTACCGGCTCTTCACGCAAATCGGGTATCAATTCGGTTCAGTGGCTCATGGGCGATGATATTCCGGGTGTTCCCAACAAGCGCACGGGCGGCGTGGTGCTTGGCGGCATCATCGCTCCGATCTTCTTTGCAACGGCCGAAGACTCTGGCGCACTGCCGATCGAACTCGACGTTAACCAAATGGAAAACGGCGATCTGATTGAGATCTATCCGTATAAAGGCGAAGCGCACAAAAACGGTACATGTATCGCTACCTTTACCCTCAAGCCCAACACCATCACCGATGAAGTCCGTGCAGGCGGGCGTATTCCGCTCATTATCGGACGCGGTTTGACTACTAAAGCACGCAAAGCACTCGGTCTAAGCGAGTCTGAGCTCTTCTTGAAACCCGAACAGCCAAGCGACAGCGGCAAAGGCTACACACTGGCGCAAAAGATGGTGGGTAAAGCGTGCGGCGTGGCGGGTGTACGCCCCGGTATGTACGTCGAGCCTGAGACGCTCACGGTCGGCTCACAAGACACGACGGGTCTGATGACGCGCGACGAGATCAAAGAGCTGGCAGCTCTGGGCTTTAGTGCCGATCTGGTGATGCAGTCGTTTTGTCACACTGCTGCCTATCCCAAGCCTGCAGATATCAAAATGTACCACACGCTCCCCGACTTCATCGCCAATCGCGGCGGTGTGGCGCTACGCCCTGGTGACGGTGTTATCCACTCATGGCTTAACCGCATGGTACTGCCCGATACCGTCGGAACGGGCGGCGACTCGCACACCCGTTTCCCGATCGGTATCTCTTTCCCCGGCGGTTCGGGTATCGTAGCGTTTGCTGCGGTAACCGGCTCTATGCCGCTGACCATGCCTGAGTCGGTTCTGGTGCGCTTTAGTGGAACGATGCAACCGGGCATCACCCTGCGTGACCTCGTCAATGCGATCCCTCACGTAGCGCTTAAGCGGGGGCTGCTCACGGTTGAAAAGAAGGGCAAGAAGAACATCTTCGCCGGATGCATCATGGAGATCGAAGGGTTGAGCGATCTGAAAGTCGAGCAGGCGTTTGAGCTCTCCGACGCTTCTGCAGAGCGTTCTGCGGCGGCCTGTACGGTACGCCTCAACAAAGAGCCTGTGATCGAGTATGTTAAATCCAACGTTACGTTGCTAGAGCAGATGATCCAATCAGGCTACGAAGATGCCAGAACCTTGCAGCGCCGTATCGACAAGTTTAAAGAGTGGCTGGCCAACCCAATCCTGCTGGAAGCCGATAGCGACGCTGAGTACGCGGCGATTATCGACATCAACCTCGATGAGATCAAAGAGCCTATCGTCGCTTGCCCCAATGACCCCGATGACGTGGCGATTCTTTCAGAAGTTCTGGCCGACGCCAAACGCCCGCACAACATCACCGAGGTCTTCGTCGGAAGCTGTATGACCAACATCGGTCACTACCGCGCTTTGGGCACCGTACTCAAAGGCGAAGGTCAAGTACCTGTACGCCTCTGGATCGTACCGCCGACCAGAATGGATATGAAGCAGCTCCAAGAGGAGGGCTACTACGCGCTTTACGGCGCAGCCGGCGCGCGTACCGAGATTCCGGGTTGTTCGCTCTGTATGGGGAACCAAGCCCGCGTTGCGGATAATGCGGTGGTTTTCTCCACCTCTACGCGTAACTTTGATGACCGTATGGGTAAAGGGGCACAGGTATACCTCGGCTCTGCGGAACTGGCTGCGGTCTGTGCAATGCTTGGACGCATCCCTACGGCTGATGAGTATAACTCCATCGTACCCAAAAAGATCGCAGGTAAAGAAGCCAACATCTATCAATATCTCAACTTCAACCTGATCGAAAACTACAAGCTGGGTTGATCGCTTTGCATGTAAGCCTTATGCTTACATGTAATCCTCACAAAAAGAACTTCACATAAAAATGGTGGTAGTTGCTGCCGCCTTTGATTTGTCCGAAACTTTGCACACTCTCAAAAATACCCGAACGATGAAATACGCCATACCCGAGCGAAAGGGAGCGATCGATGGAGCGCTCAATAGAGACATCAAGATGGTTCATAAAGCGGCTGGTTCTGGTGTAACCGTCTTTTTCATTTGCCCAACGCTCAACATAGGTAGGTTCTGATATATAGGAGAGGCCGCTGGCGATCCCTATGCGCCACTGCGAATGGGGCTTGAAAAAGAGTTTGAGCGCACAAACGCCCTCAATGGCCTGCGACTGGTCGCTTGATGCTTGATGCAAAGCGATACCGCTGTGCCAGTAGAGCGCTGCGTCGAGATCGGCGATGGAGTCGCTTAGCGGATGACCGTAAAAGAGTGAAACGAGGACATGGTGATGCGGATCGCTGTGCGCGCTGAGCGTCATCAACTCTGAAAAGCTGCCGCGTGTGGCGAAGCCGATACCGCTTTGCAGATAGCTTTTGGCACTAGGGGAGCCTCTGAACTCGCTCCATTGTACCCCTGTGATCATGGAGAGCGAAGGCTCTGTGTTGAGGTGCGCTTCACTCAGTCCGTGGTGTTCGGCTTTGAGTGCGGCGTAGAGGCTAAAGGGGCGTTTGACTTGGTAGCGTACCGTGTATTCGGCGGCACCGTACATGCTATCGCCGATACTTTGCCCCAAGCCGTAGTAGTAGCTGTTGAAGGAGGCACTGCGGTGCTGCAGCGTTGCGGCGAGCTCTGAGTGGTAGCGCGCGTCGCCCCATGCGTAGGCGATGCGCAGCTCCTCATAAAAGCGCTCCGATCCGTCATGCAGCAGGGCAAGCTCCAGCGATTTGCCCTCTTGCTCATAGCGCAGACCGATGCCGGTATCGATGCGGTCATTGGAAAAGTAGTGCGGATCGGAACGGGGCATATCGACAAAACGCCAACGCGCGAGCAGATTGAGCTCAAGCGCCGCGTCCTGCCATAGATGCATGCCGCCGCTTAGCCCGCGCAGATAGAGCTGCTCCCCTTCAAACCACAACAGCGGCAGATAAGAGACCATCACTGAAGAGGGGTGATCGACGCGGTAAGGGACCGAGGCTACGCGCACGGCGGCCATATAGCCGAATTCTTGGGCGCGCAAGAGAGGCAAATTTACAAGAGATAAGAGAAGAACAAGGCGCAGAAGCATTGCGCCACAGTACCCTTTTTGCGGTCACAAAAGGGTTACGGACTTAGCGGATCTGATCGAAGCCTTTGGGGATGACCGCTTCAAGCGTTGCAGGATCGAGCGGTGCATTATGAATAACGTTTGAAAAAACAATGCGGGTCGTGTTGGCAAAATCATCCACATAGCGGATTTCGCTTAGCGTGTTTGGGGTGATGTAGATGTGGTAGCCGCGCTCGTTGAACTCCGCTTCATAGTGCTTTGAAGAGCGCTGCTTCGCATTTTGGAGAATCGCGAAGATGTCGATGTCCTCTGTGATCTCCCGAACGATCGCTTGCTCAAGCTCCGGCTCGACGATGACAACGCGCTCGTTGTGAATGTAGATCTCTTTACGAATCGGTTTGGTGTAGCTCCAGTGGGCGATAGAGGGTTTGACGGCTTTGAGTTTGCCCTCGTAGACGACGCTTTGGTTGTGTTCATCCGTGATGGTTTGGGTAAAGTCGGCTTGTAGGGTCTCTAAGGCGATAGGGAAGGCCGATAGATGAAGAGCGGTGCAAAGCAGCAGCAGAAATAGATGCATGATGACCCTTTTTTTGGAGCGGATTATAGCGAAGGCGAAAGAGATATTTGTTAATATTAAAAGAGCTTTATCCCCTATTAACGCTACATATATCTTTGAATCGCTATAATCGGCACCATTTTTACGCGACAAGGTGATTGATGCTGCAAACTTTTTTTGGAAAAATCTTCGGAACACGAAACGACAGAGAGTTGAAAAAGTATAAAAAAGGGGTAGCACGCATCAATGCGCTTGAAGCGCACTACGAGGTGATGGACGATGAGGCGCTCAAAGCGGCTTTTGAAGCGCTCAAAAGCGCGGTGCGCTCAGGCGAAAAGAGCCTTGATGATGTTTTATACGACTCGTTCGCCATTACGCGTGAAGCTTCTAAGCGTGTTTTGGGAATGCGTCATTTTGACGTACAGTTGATCGGAGGGATGGTGCTGCACGAGGGGCGCATCGCCGAGATGAAGACGGGGGAGGGTAAGACGCTCGTAGCGACCCTGCCCATCGCACTCAACGCTATGACCGGCAAAGGAGTGCATCTGGTCACGGTCAACGACTATTTGGCCAAACGCGACGGCATCGAGATGGGCAAACTCTACACGTTTTTGGGTTATAGCGTCGGTATCATCCCAGAGGGGATGTATGACCCCGCGCTCAAACGTGCTCAGTATCACGCCGACATCACCTACGGTACGAACAATGAGTTTGGGTTTGATTACCTGCGCGACAATATGAACTACTCTAGAGAGCAGATGGTGCAGCGTGAGCACGCCTTTGTCATTGTGGATGAAGTAGACTCCATTCTGATCGACGAGGCCAGAACGCCGCTCATTATCTCCGGCCCCGTCAATCGCCGCATGAGCGACTATGCCAAGGCCGATGAGGTCGCCAAAAAGCTCGTCAAAGACGAAGATTTCAAAGTCGATGAGAAAGACCGCGTCGTGCTGCTCAGCGAAGAGGGGATCACCAAAGCGGAGCAACTCTTTGGGGTTGATAACCTCTACAGCGTTGAAAATTCCAGACTCTCTCACCACCTTGATCAGGCGCTCAAAGCCAACCACCTCTTCGAGATCGACGTCGATTACGTTATCCGAGATGGCGAAATTGTGATTGTTGACGAATTTACGGGACGTCTGAGCGAAGGGCGACGCTACTCCGAAGGGCTGCATCAGGCACTCGAAGCCAAAGAGCGTGTTGCCATCAAAGAGGAGACCCAAACCCTCGCCGATATCACCTTTCAAAATTACTTTCGCATGTACGACAAACTTGCGGGTATGACAGGAACCGCACAGACCGAAGCGACGGAGTTTTCGCAAATCTACAGCCTTGATGTCATCTCCATCCCCACTAATGTACCTGTGGTGCGCAAAGATCTTAACGACCTGATCTACAAGACCGAAGCGGAGAAGTTCGCCGCCGTGATCAAAACAGTCAAAACGCTGATGCAAACTGGACAACCGGCGCTCATCGGTACCGCCTCGATTGAAAAATCAGAGAAGTTACATGTACTGCTTAAGGCCGAAAAGATTCCCCACACCGTGCTCAATGCGAAAAACCATGAGCAAGAGGGTGAGATCATTAAGCACGCGGGCGAAAAAGGGGCCATCACTATTGCGACTAATATGGCGGGACGCGGGGTCGATATCAAAGTAAGCGACGAGATCAAGGCACTTGGCGGTCTGTATATCATCGGTACGGAGCGGCACGAAAACCGCCGTATCGATAATCAGCTTCGCGGTCGCTCCGGTCGTCAGGGCGATCCGGGGACGACGCAGTTTTATCTCAGCCTCGAAGATAACCTTCTGCGCATTTTCGGCTCTGACAAGATCAAGAGCATTATGGAGCGTTTGGGGGTTGAAGACGGTGAGTTTATCGAGTCGTCGATGGTCACGCGCGCGGTCGAAAAAGCGCAGAAAAAGGTGGAAAACCTCCACTTTGAAGGGCGTAAACATATCGTCGAGTACGATGACGTCGCCAATGAACAGCGCAAAATCGTCTATAAATTCCGCAATGAACTGCTGAGTCCCGAGTATGGGATTGAACGCAAAATCAACGAAATCCGCGAAGCCTATGTTGATTCGCTGCTGGTTACATGTAACATCTTTGACGGTACGGCACACGAGGATTTCGATCTTGAGCGTTTGACCCTAAAATTGCTCGAAGATATTCGTTTTGAGCTCTCATCCGATGCGGTTGCGGGTATGGAATATGACGATCTGCGCGCACGTCTGATAACACTGCTCAAATCAAGCTACGATCAGAAGATGAGCATCATCGACGAGCAGACGCGTCACAACGTCGAGCGTGAAATCTATCTCAAAACGCTCGATACGGCGTGGAGAGAGCATCTCTATCAGATGGATACCATGAAAACGGGTATCAGACTGCGGGCTTACAATCAAAAAGATCCGCTTGTTGAGTACAAAAAAGAGAGCTTCAACCTCTTTCAAGAGCTGGTCGAGACGATCAAGTTCGAGACGATCAAAACGCTTCATATTATTCAATTTAGAATCGACAATGCCGAAGAGGAGGCGCGTGAGCTGGCGCGTCAGCGCGAAATCGAAGCGCGCGCTCAGGAGCTGGCGCAGTCGCTTCGTCACGGAGATGAATCGGCTTCTTCGACCGCCTCATCCGATAAAAAGCCGGCACGCAACGATCCGTGCCCCTGCGGCAGCGGCAAAAAGTACAAGCAGTGCTGCGGCCAGAGCGGACCTAAAAAAGGTGCTTTTGCCTCTTGAGTATCGTCTCCTTTCTCGTCAAGCGCTTCTTGCGTTTTGACAAAGAACAACCTTTTATCTTTCTCTCCGCGCTTTTGGCTTTTTTAGGCATTACCCTGGGGGTGATGGTATTGATGATCGCTATGGCCCTGATGAACGGGTTTGACAACGAGTTTAAAAAGAAACTCACCGTCATGAACTATCCGCTCACTATCCTTCCGCGTTTCTACGGCAGTGTCAACGAGTCGCTGCTTTTGGATCTGGAAGCGGCCTTGCCGGAGCTGCACTTTAGCCCGTACGTCTCGTCGCCCGTGATGGCCAGGTCGGGCAGTCGGCTTGAGGGCGGCTATCTATTTGGGGTGGAGTTTGAGAGCGAGCGCAAGGTCAATGCGGTGATTGACAAAGCCCTTCAGTCTCACCTTGTGGATGATTTTGAGGTTTTGGTAGGCAAAAGCCTACAGCAGGAGTTTGGCATCGCCTCTAGCGATAAGCTCACGTATGTCTTTACCCAGATGGAGCCGGGCGGCCTTGGCGTTACGCCGCGCATCAAGCGTTTCGAGGTTGTGGGCATCTTCGATTCGGGTCTGAGTGCTTATGATAAAGCGTATGCCTATACGACGCTTGCGTCACTTCAAAAGATCCTGCGCCTCCCCTCCAATCTCTATGACGGTATTCATATTTTTTCATATGATCCTCAAACCGACATCCATAGGATCAAAGCCATGCTGCCTCAATCTGTGGGCATCAAAGGGTGGTGGGAGGACAACGTCAATTTTTTCGCCGCGCTCGAGCTTGAAAAAACGGCACTTTTTATCGTGTTGATGCTGATCATTTTGATCGCTTCGATCAATATCATCTCTTCTTTGCTGATGACCGTCATGAACCGCAGAAGCGAAATCGCCCTGCTGATCTCTTTGGGAGCATCTTCAGCACAGATCAAAAAGGTGTTTATGTATCTTGGTATCGTCATTGGCCTGGCAGGCATCGTTGCGGGAACGCTTCTGGGCTTTTTTGGCCTTTGGGTTTTGGGCACGTTTGAGATTGTTTCGCTTCCCAAGGATGTCTATCCCACCTCGACGCTTCCTTTAGATCTGAGCCTGATCGATCTCTCCATGATTCTGATCGGTGCTTTTGTGATTGTCTTGCTCTCTTCGTTCTATCCTGCCAAAAAGGCGAGCGAAGTGGATGTGCTCACCGTATTGCGCAACGAATAGAACCCATCTATGAAGAAGCTTGTATTCGCTGTGACGACAGTCGAGATTGTGTTGGCGGCGCTTCTGACACTCTTGTACTATCTCAATCAACCGATGAAGAGTAGTGTCGTTTTGTATGTCCCAAAAGGCTCTTTGCACCAAACCCTCGTCTATCTTCGATCCAAAAAATTTGATCTGACGCTGCTTGACGGCTTTGTATTGCGATTTGTAGGCTATCCGCAAAAGGGATGGATTCATATCGGCCAAACGCAATTAAGTCATGCCGATTTCCTCTACCGCCTCACCACAGCCAAAGCGGCGATGCGCGGCGTCACGCTGATTCCCGGTGAGACAACCCATTTTTTCCTAGCGCACATTGCAGAGGTGATGCAACTCGATCATGCGCTGCTGATCTACTATTTTGATCGGTATGCACCCTATAAAGAGGGCGCTTTTGTGCCCGACACCTATCATCTACCGATGGGGATGGATGAAAAGAGGGTCATACGTCTATTGCTGTATCACTCGGCCAAACAGATGCGTATATGGTCGGAGAAAATCTTCGGAATGTATGACGAAAAAAAGTGGTTTCATTTCGTAACACTTGCTTCGGTGATACAAAAAGAAGCAGCCTCTAAAGAGGATATGCCCTTGGTCTCTTCGGTAATTTACAACCGCCTAAAAAAAGGGATGCGTCTGCAAATGGATGGGACGCTAAACTACGGCGCTTACTCTCATACACCAATCACTCCAGAGCGCATAAAGTCCGATAATACGAGCTATAACAGCTATAAGCAGATGGGTTTACCCCCTACGCCTGTGTGCAATGTAGGGCTTGATGCGATCAAAGCCGCTATTTTTCCGGCGCAGAGCGACTATCTCTATTTTGTACGCGACAAAGACGGGAAACATCGCTACTCGCGTAACTATTCTACACATTTAGGGTATATCCATAATGTTACCAAATGAAACATAATGCTATTTTTATCGCCGAGTTTTGAGTAGAATCGATAAGTTTATTTTAACAAGTGCTACACTGTGACCTGAATTTCACATCAGAGGAACAGCATGTCAAAAATCATTTGGTCCGTCATCGACGAAGCCCCGGCGTTAGCAACGTACTCACTACTTCCCATCGTTCAAAAGTTCTGTAAAGAGGCAGGTGTCGATGTGGTCACGAGTGACATCTCTCTTTCGGGTCGTGTGATTGCAACGTTCCCGGAGCGTCTCAAACCGGAGCAGCGCATTCCCGACAACCTTGCCGAACTTGGCAAGGTTGCTGAAGAGCCCGAAGGTAACATCATTAAGTTGCCCAACATCTCCGCTTCGATCACGCAGCTTAAGGAGTGTATTACAGAGCTTCAAGAGAAGGGATATGATCTTCCTGATTATCCCGAAAATCCACAGAGTGAAGAGGAGAAAGCAGTTCAGGCGCGCTACTCTACCTGTCTTGGTTCTGCTGTTAACCCTGTTCTTCGCGAAGGTAACTCTGACCGCCGCGCTGCGGTAGCGGTTAAAAACTTTGCGAAGAAAAACCCGCACAAACTGCGGGCGTTTGAGAACCCTTCCAAAGCTTATGTAACGCACATGGATGGGAACAACGACTTCTACGGCAACGAAAAGTCTGTTATCAAAGAGGGTTCAGGCAAAGTCACCATCGAGCTCAACGGCAAAGTCCTCAAAGAGATCACCGCTCAAGACAAAGAGGTTCTTGACGGAACTTTTATGTCGGCCAAAGCACTACAGGAGTTTTACCAAAAGAGCCTTGACGATGCCAAAGCCAATGGCGTACTTTGGTCGCTTCACCTCAAAGCAACCATGATGAAGATCTCCGATCCGATCATGTTCGGCCATGCGATCAAGGTGTTTTTCAAAGACGTGTTTGCAAAATACGCAGCAGAGTTCAAAGAGATCGGTGTGAACGCCAACCTCGGCCTTGGCGATCTGTACAAAAAACTTGAGAAGCTTCCTGCCGACAAGAAGGCTCAGATCGAAGCGGATATCATGGCGACTTACGACAAGCAGCCTCCGATTGCGATGGTGGACTCAGACAAGGGAATCACCAACCTGCACGCTTCAAACGATATCATTATCGATGCTTCTATGCCGGTTGTGGTGCGCGAGGGTGGCAAAATGTGGAACCGCGCGGGCAAACTCCAAGAGTGTGTCTCTGTTATTCCTGACAGTTCTTATGCCCGTTTCCACCAAGGCATGGTCGATGATTGTGTTAAAAACGGTCAATACGACGTCACTACGATGGGTAATGTTGCCAATGTCGGTTTGATGGCGCAAAAAGCCGAAGAGTACGGCTCACACCCGACAACATTCGAGATCAGCGAAGACGGTGTGGTTGAGGTCAAAGACGATCAAGGCAACGTGCTGATGAGCCACAACGTTGAGAAGGGTGATATTTGGCGTATGTCACGCACCAAAGATATCCCCATCAAAGACTGGATCCGCCTTGCATTTGAGCGTGGACGTCTTACCGGTACGCCTGTTGTTTTCTGGTTGGATGAGAAGCGTGCGCACGATGCGAACCTGATCAAGAAGATCAACGACTGTAAAGGTGAATTTGATCAGAGCGGTTTTGAGTGGATGATTATGAACGTCCAAGATGCCGTTGCCTATACCAACGCCCGCGTTCGTGAAGGTAAAGATACTATTTCGGCAACCGGAAACGTACTGCGTGACCACCTGACCGATATGTACCCGATTCTAGAACTTGGCACATCGGCAAAGATGCTCTCGATTGTACCTCTGCTTGCCGGCGGCGGTCTGTTTGAGACGGGTGCGGGCGGTTCAGCGCCTAAGCACGTCGATCAGTTTGTTGAAGAGGGGCATCTGCGCTGGGATTCACTCGGTGAGTTCTTGGCACTGGCCGAGTCACTGCGCTATATCAACCAAAAACACCAAAGCGACAAGCTCTCCAAGTTGACTGCGGCACTTGACGTAGCCAACGCCGGCTATCTGGACAACAACAAAGCACCGGGCCGCAAAGCGGGCGAGCCGGACAACAAAGCGTCACACTTCTATGTGGCGCAGTACTGGGCGAATGCTCTGGCTACTTGCGGCAACGCGGAGCTTGAGACCAAGTTTGGACCTGTTGCTAAGGCGCTTGTCGAGAATGAAGCCAAGATCATGGAAGAGCTGATGGCGGTTGAAGGGAAGGCTCAGGATATCGGCGGCTACTACAAGCCTGACGATGTGAAAGCTGCTGCCGCGATGCGTCCTTCCGCAACGCTTAATGCTATCATTGATAGCATCTAATATTATAACCCCGATGAGGCTTTGAGCCGAGTCGGGATCAAGCCTTACATGTAAGGCTTTTGATCGGTTTGATCCTTTTTGTTTATGCTTAAGCGACAGGTGGCGGCACTTGCCGCTTAAGTGTAATTGAGATAGGATTGAGCCCATATTTAAGCATCTAAGGAGAGTTCAATGAATCACGGAAAGCGCGTCGGTATCGTCGGTGCAGGGAATGTGGGGGCCACTGTTGCCTATTCTCTGGCCATGCTGGGATCGGCACACGAAGTCATCTTGCGTGATAACAAAATTGATGTGGCCAAGGGCAAAGCACTCGATATGTCCCAAGCCGCAGCTGCGGTGAGATCGCATACCGTCGTCAGCGTCGCTGAAGATATGAGCCAGCTCACGAACTGCAATGTAGTGGTGGTGACGGCGGGAAGCCCGAGACTGCCCGGAATGAGCCGAGACGATCTGCTGATGATCAACGCCAACATCACCAAAGAGGTGATCCAGGGGATCGCCAAATATTCGCCTAATGCCATCATCATCATGGTCTCCAATCCACTCGACGCCATGACCTACGTCGCGCTCAAAGAGAGCGGGTTTGAGCGCAACCGTGTCATCGGTATGGCGGGTATTCTGGACAGTTCGCGTATGGCAGCGTTTATTCAGGAGAAGCTCGGCTACGGCGGTGGACAGATCCGCGCGTCGGTGATGGGTGGACACGGCGATGATATGGTGCCGCTGCCGCGCTACTCTACCGTTGCGGGCGTGCCGCTTAGCGACGTGCTTAGTGAAGCGGAGATCGAAGAGATCGTTCACCGTACCCGTCACGGCGGTGCTGAGATCGTCGGGCATCTCAAGACGGGATCTGCCTACTACGCTCCGGCCAAATCGACGGCCATCATGTGCGAAGCGATCCTCAAAGATACCAAGCAAATTCACCCCTGTGCCGTTTATCTCGAAGGAGAGTACGGTTTTAGCGATGTGGTCTCCGGTGTGCCGGTGATGCTCGGTGCCAACGGAGCCGAAAAGATCATCGAAGTGACGCTTGATGAGAAAGAGAAGGCGATGTTTGCCCGCTCCTGCGCATCGGTTCAGTCGCTCATCAACACCCTTAATGCCAATAATTTCTTCAAAGGAGCAATGTAAATGTCATACCGCGTAGAAAAAGATACCATGGGGGAGATTCAGGTTCCTCTGGACGCTTATTGGGGCGCTCAGACCCAGCGTTCGATGGAAAATTTCCGCATCGGCGAAGAGAGAATGCCCTACGAAATCACACGCGCTTTTTCGTATCTGAAAAAGGCGGTCGCCCTGGTCAATATGGATCTGGGCAAACTCGATCCGCGCAAAGCCAACGCCATTGCTCAGGCTGCCGATGAGATGCTTGAGGGCAAGCTGGATGATCAGTATCCGCTGGTGGTATGGCAGACGGGTTCGGGTACGCAATCCAATATGAACAACAATGAAGTATTGGCCAACCGTGCAACCGAAATTCTCGGCGGCGACTTCCGCAAAGAGAAGCTGGTGCACCCCAATGACGATGTGAACAAATCGCAAAGCTCCAACGACACCTATCCGACAGCCCTACATGTAGCCTCTGTCATTGCCGTAGAAGAGCGACTGCTGCCTGCGATCAACGTTCTGCGGTCTACCTTGATCGCCAAAAGCGAAGCCTTTGCGGATATCGTCAAAATCGGACGCACCCACTTGCAAGATGCCACCCCGATCACCTTGGGTCAGGAGATCAGCGGCTGGGTAGAGATGCTGAGTAAGTGCGAAAAGATGGCGATCGACTCACTCGATGCCGTCCGCGAACTTGCGCTTGGCGGAACCGCCGTGGGTACGGGACTCAATGCCCATCCTGAGCTGGGTGAGCGCGTCGCGGTTAAACTGACGGAGCTGGCAGGGCATCGTTTTGTGACCGCACCCAACAAATTTCATGCGCTCACCTCGCACGATGCGCTCACTTTTGCTCACGGTGCGCTTAAAGCGCTGGCTGCCGATCTGATGAAGATCGCCAACGACGTGCGCTGGCTGGCATCGGGTCCTCGCTGCGGGTTGGGTGAGATCACCATTCCCGAAAACGAACCCGGCTCTTCGATCATGCCCGGTAAAGTCAATCCGACCCAATCCGAGGCGGTGACGATGGTCACCTGTCAAGTCATGGGCAATGATGCGGCGATCGGTTTTGCCGCCTCACAGGGCAATTTTGAGCTCAACGTCTTCAAGCCGGTCATCGCCTACAACTTTTTGCAATCGGTGCGCCTGCTCTCGGATGCGATGATTTCGTTCAACGACAACTGCGCCGTAGGGATTGAACCCAACCGCGAAAAGATCAACCACTATCTGCACGATTCGCTGATGCTGGTGACGGCGCTCAACCCCTATATCGGTTATGATAATGCGGCCAAAATCGCCAAAACGGCACATAAAAACAATGCGACGCTCAAAGCGACCGCTATTGAACTTGGGCTGCTCAGCGCCGAAGAGTTCGACCGTTATGTCATACCTGAAGATATGATCGCACCCAAAGCTTAAATCACCAAAAGGAGTACATGTAATGAATATACACGAATATCAAGCCAAGCAGATCTTCCAAAAATACGGCGTTCCGACACCGCGCGGTATCGTTGCCAACACGGCCGATCAGGCGGTGCGTAACGCAGCCGAACTCGGCGGAAAAATCTGGGTCGTCAAAGCTCAGATTCATGCCGGCGGACGCGGACTGGGGGGCGGCGTCAAGCTGGCCCGCTCTCTTGATGAAGTGGCGGAGCACGCAACTAAGATTTTGGGCATGAATCTGGTGACTCATCAGACAGGCCCTGAGGGTAAATTGGTTCAAAAGGTCTACATCGAAGAGGGTGCCGACATTCAGGCCGAGTACTATTTGGGTGTGGTCTTGGACCGCGCCAAAGAGCTTCCGATCATCATGGCCTCTACCGAGGGCGGAATGGAGATCGAGAAAGTAGCCGAAGAGCATCCTGACAAGATCATCAAAGTGGCCGTCGATCCGGCCATCGGTTTTCAGGGATATCACGGGCGTGAGCTTGTTTTTGGTCTTGGCATTACCGATCCCAACGAGCAGAAGAAGTTCATCAAATTTGCTGCCGCACTCTATCGCGTCTACATCGAAAATGATGCCGAGATGATCGAGATCAATCCGCTCATCAAAACCGGCAGCGGCGACTTTTTGGCGCTGGACGGCAAAATGGGCTTTGACGACTCCGCTTTGGGTCGCCATCCCGACATTGAAGACATGCGTGACATTAGCGAAGAGGATCCCGATGAGCGCGAAGCAGGGCGCTACGGGCTCTCTTATGTCAGTCTTGACGGTGAAATCGGCTGTATGGTTAATGGGGCAGGGCTTGCAATGGGGACGATGGATACCATCAACTACATGGGCGGTACGCCTGCAAACTTCCTTGACGTGGGCGGTAAAGCCAATGCGGAGACCGTCGCTAAAGGATTTGAGATTATTTTGAAAAACCCCAACGTCAAAGCCATATTCGTTAATATCTTTGGGGGTATTGTCCGTTGCGACCGCATCGCCAACGGTATCTTGGAAGCAACAAAACTGGTACATGTACATGTACCAGTTATTGTTCGACTCGATGGAACCAACGCTGCCGAAGCGGCGGAAATTTTAAAAAATGCAAACATCCCCAACGTCATCGCGGCCACCGATCTTGCAGACGGTGCAGCCAAAGCCGTTGCGGCTGCGAAAGGAGCATAAATGAGTATTTTGGTCAACAAAGATACAAAAGTAATCGTTCAAGGATTTACGGGTAAAGAGGGATCGTTTCATGCGGAGCAGTGCATCGCTTATGGAACCAATGTCGTCGGCGGTGTCACACCCAACAAAGGCGGAACGGAGCATCTGGGTAAACCGGTATTTAACACCGTCAAAGAGGCGGTTGAGGCTACCGGCGCGACCGTTTCGATGGTCTTCGTACCGCCCGCGTTTGTTGCCGACGCCGTTATGGAAGCGGCCGATGCTGGGATTGAGCTGGCGGTCATTATTACCGAGGGTGCGCCTGTGCGTGATATGCAGGCCGCCAAAGCCTTTGCGCTCAAACACGGTATGATGACGATCGGACCGAACTGTCCTGGCATCATCACCGCAGAAGAGTGCAAAATCGGCATCATGCCCGGCATGATTTTCAAAAAAGGCAATGTCGGTTTGATCTCTAAATCAGGTACGTTGACCTACGAGGCGTCCAATCAGGTCGTCAAACAGGGTTTCGGTATTACGACCGCCGTCGGTATCGGCGGTGATCCGATTATCGGACTCTCATACAAACAATTGCTGCCGATGTTTGAAGCCGATCCTGAAACGAAAGTAATCGTCATGATCGGAGAGATCGGCGGCGATCTTGAGATTCAGGCTGCCAAGTATATTAAAGAGCATATTACCAAGCCTGTCGTCGCCTTTATTGCAGGGCAAACCGCTCCTAAGGGCAAGCGTATGGGGCATGCCGGTGCAATCGTCAGCGGCGGTGCCGGAACAGCGGCTGAAAAGATGGAAGCGTTGCGCGCCGCAGGAGTCAAAGTCGTTGTGTCACCTTCGGAAATCGGCAAAGCAGTCGCCGAAGTGATGGCAAAGTAGAACAGTTGTGCATCAGAGTTTTGAAGTAGCCAATGTACGTTGCGGCGGTTGTGCCTCAACGATCAAGAAGACACTCCTAGAAGAGGGGTTTGCCGACATTGAGGTAGATCTTTCGTGCGAGCCTCGTAAAGTAACCGTCGATATCGACAACGAGGCGCATATAGCACAATTGAGAGCTGTTTTAAGAAGACTTGGTTATCCTTTAGCTGATGAGCAGATAGGTTTTTTTGATTCAGCGGGTTTGAAGGCGAAAAGCGTCATCTCGTGCGCCGTAGGCAAATTTGCCGAAGCGGATCGCAAAAAGTAAACTTTAACTTACGATAAGGAGAGTGCATGGGAACTGCCATGATCGAATATCCGGGCAACGTACCGGTGTGGGTGAATAAGAGTAATTGTAAAGCGTGTGATCTCTGTGTCTCCGTCTGTCCTTCGGGCGTTTTGGGGATGCGTTACGATTCTACGTCAACACTGGGTGCGATGATTTCGATTGATCACCCTGAAGCCTGTATCGGTTGCAATGAGTGTGAACTGACATGCCCAGACTTTGCGATTTACGTTGCCGATAAAAGCCAATACAAATTCGCGAAGCTGACTGATGATGCCAAAGAGCGTCAGGCACAAATTATTGCGAACAATTATATGTCACTAGATCAAAAAGGAGTGAAATAATGGCTTTGAGAGAGATAATATCAACCGGAAACGATCTGGCTGCAATCGCTGCAGTCGATGCTGGCTGCCGCTTCTTCGGGGGGTATCCGATTACCCCTTCAAGTGAAGTCATGCATACGATTTCTGACCTTCTACCTGCAGTGGGCGGTACGGCAATCCAAATGGAAGATGAGATTGCTGGTGTAGCTGCTGCCATCGGTGCAGGTATGGCCGGTGTGCGTACCATGACCGCAACCTCAGGCCCGGGAATTTCGCTCAAGGCGGAAAATCTTGGTTTGGCACAAATGGCTGAAGTGCCGCTTGTGGTCGTGGACGTTATGCGTGGCGGTCCTTCGAC
This sequence comes from Campylobacterales bacterium, assembly GCA_016938735.1. Classification (GTDB taxonomy): domain Bacteria; phylum Campylobacterota; class Campylobacteria; order Campylobacterales; family Sulfurimonadaceae; genus JAFGUB01. Next base: position 21,976 of record JAFGUB010000029.1, read on the forward strand.
AGGTCTGCCTACCCGTGTATCCCAAGGGGATATTCGCCAGTCTAAAAACCCTTCGCACGGTGACTACAAGTCGATAACGCTTTGTGCCGGCAATCTTGCGGAGTGCTACACTGAAGTGGTACGTGCGTTCAATCTTGCAGACCGCTTCATGCAGCCTGTGTTTGTATTGCTCGATGAGACCATCGGTCACATGCACGGAAAAGCGATGATCCCGACGGAAGAAGATGTCAAAGCGGGCATCGTTCCACGAAAAACTTTTGAAGGTCCGGCAGAAGAGTATTTTCCTTACGAGTGTGCACCGGATCAGCCGGCAGTGCTTAATCCTATGTTTAAAGGGTATCGTTACCACTTTACCGGATTGCACCATGATAAAAAAGGATTTCCGACCGAAGAGATCGAAACATGCCGTAAGCTCATTCAGCGCCTTGAAGACAAAGTAGAGATGCACAAAGATGAGCTTGAATCTTACGAAGAGTTCCATGTTGAAGATGCGGAGATTTTGATTGTTGCGTACGGTTCTGTCTCTTTGGCGGCCAAAGAGGCGATCCGACACTTGCGCGAAGCCGGCATCAAAGCAGGGTTGTTCCGCCCGATTACCATCTGGCCAAGTCCTGCTGAGCGTATGTACGAGCTTGGAAAGAAAATTCCAAAAGTGCTTTGTGTCGAGCTGAACATTGGCCAATATAGAGAAGAGGTACAACGTGCGATGAGTCGTCTGGATATTGAAGGTCTGTTCAAAGTGAACGGTCGTCCGATTTCGCCTTATGAAATCGTTAACAAAGTGAAGGAGCTCTAATATGGCATTTAACTACGATAAATATCTCCGTTTGGAGAAAATGCCCACACTTTGGTGCTGGGGATGCGGTGATGGCGTTATTTTGAAAGCATTTATTCGTGCAGTTGACAAACTAGGCATTAGCCGTGACGACATTTGTGTGGTCTCGGGAATCGGATGCTCGGGTCGTTTTTCATCGTATGTGGATTTCAACACGGTACATACGACACATGGCCGTACGGTTGCATTCGCTACCGGTATCAAGTTGGTCAATCCTGATAAGTACGTTGTCTGTGTTGCGGGTGATGGAGATGCACTGGCGATCGGCGGTAACCACACGATCCATGGTGCACGCCGCAACATTGACATGACCCTGATCATCATCAACAACTTTATTTACGGTTTGACCAACTCTCAAACGTCGCCTACAACCCCGCAGGGTATGTGGACAGTTTCTCAAAAAGCCGGTAACATCGATCCTACCTTTGATGCTTGTGCACTCGGAATTGCTGCAGGTGCTTCATTTGTTGCACGCGAAACGATGCTGGATCCTAAAAAGCTTGAGAAAATTTTTGTCAAAGCTTTGGAGCATAAGGGCTTCTCGTACTTAGATATTATCTCTAACTGTCACGTTAACCTTGGGCGTAAAAACCAGATGGCCAGCGCAATGGAGAATCTTCAGTGGATCGATAAAATAACCATGCCTAAAAAGAAATGGGATGAGCTTTCTGTTGAAGAGCAAAAGAATATTTTCCCAACAGGTATCTTGAAAGAGGATAAAGAGGCTGCTGAATATTGCGATCTATATGCTGAAATCATCAAAGTTCATCAAGGCAAGCGTAAGCCATTGACACAAAACGATTTCGCTAAAAAGATATAAGGGAGAGTTATTATGGCTAGAACATTAATGCGCTTTACAGGTGTCGGAGGGCAGGGGGTTTTGCTGGCTGGTGAGATCTTTGCCGCCGCAAAAATCAAAACAGGTGGGTATGGACTCAAAACAGCGACCTATACTTCACAAGTGCGCGGTGGTCCAACCGTCGTGGACATTACGCTCGATGATGACGAGATTTACTACCCGTACGCCAACGACGGCGAAATTGACTTTATGCTCTCTGTTGCGCAGAAGAGCTATGATCTGTTTAAAGATGGGGTGACTAAAGGCGGAACGATCGTTGTCGATCCTTTTTTGGTTAAGCCTTCGGATGAAGATCGCAAAAACTGGAACATTATTGAGATTCCGATTATTACGATTGCGAAAGAGGAAGTCGGTAACGTTATTACTCAGTCTGTCGTAGCGCTGGCGATTGCCAATACCTTTATGAAACCTCTCGATAAAGAGACGCTTGTCACTACCATGTTGTCTAAGGTACCGGCAAAAGTACATGATGTCAACAAAAAAGCGTATGAACTCGGTGAAAAATACGCAAACGAGGCACTGGCTAAAAGTGCTGCATAAGTAGTTTGAACAAAGTAGGGCGTTTATGTCCTCTTTGTTTAACTGCAAAATCTCTCTCATTTTAATCAACTCTTACATCTATTTTCCCTATGATACGCCCGATGCATCACGTGGTTGCTTGAGTCCTTACTCAAGAGGAAAGTCCGGGCTGCCGTAAGACAGAGTTCCATTTAACGAATGGCCGCAGCAATGCGAGGGAAAGTGCAACAGAAAGCAAACCGCCCGTTACATGTAACGCGGTAAGGGTGAAACGGCGGTGTAAGAGACCCCCACGCGCTGCAGTAATGCAGGGCGTTGTAAACCCAACTTGGCAGCAAGAAGCAGATGGTTAGCGTCTTACAGTGCTATTGCTTCGCTCGATCGCCATCGCAAGATAACAACTAGATAAATAACCACAATCACAGAACCCGGCTTATGATGCATCATCCTCAAAAGTCGTCCTTTTTTCGAGAGAATTTACATTATGTTAACCAATATGCCGAATACACTATTCTGTATAGATTTATATGTAACCATTCTGTCTGCCTGATTTTAGCTTGCGTTAATGCTTGCTAATATAAGATAAAAATCTTAAGAAAAGGATGGGACCTATGTCGAAAATTACCTTGACAGATCATCGAACCAACCAGAGTTATGAATTTGATATTCTATCACCAACGATTGGTCCAGATGTCATCGACATACGGTCACTCTATCAACGGACAGGGATGTTTACTTACGATCCTGGGTTTACCTCAACCGCAAGCTGCACTTCTGCGATCACCTATATCGATGGTGAAAAAGGCGAATTGAAATATCGCGGTTATGACATTGTGGATTTGGCTAAAAAGAAGAACTATCTTGATACGTGCCATCTTCTTTTGACAGGTCGCCTCCCCTCCTCTGCTGAACATGTTGAGTTTGATATCGAGCTACGTAAACGCTCATTTGTGCATGAAGGTATCAAAGAGCTTTTTAAATCCTTCCCTGACAAAGCGCATCCGATGGCCATGATGTCTTCGTCCGTTTCCGCTCTTTCAACCTTCTATTTTGAGCATCTAAATATTGATAACAAAGAGGAGTATCAGATCATGGCACGTCGTATCATTGCTAAGATCCCTACCCTTGCCGCATTTACCCATCGTCGAAAATACGGAATTCCTTTTATTTATCCTGATATCGGACGCTCTTATACAGAGAATTTTCTCTACATGATGCGCGCTTATCCAGGAGCAGAACCTGAAATCTCAGAAGTCGAAATCCGAGCACTCGATACTATTTTCACGTTACATGCGGATCATGAGCAAAATGCATCTACTTCCACTGTACGCGCTGTCGCCTCTACTGGAGCGCATCCGTATGCTGCCGTTGCTGCAGGCATCAATGCGTTATGGGGTCGAGCACATGGCGGAGCCAATGAATCGGTTATGGCGCAGCTGGAGTTAATTGGTTCCTTGGACAATGTAGATGCCTTTATCAAGAGAGCCAAAGATCCAAATGATTCTTTTAAGTTGATGGGATTCGGACATCGGGTTTACAAAAATTTTGACCCCAGAGCACGTATTCTCAAGGCTCTTCTTGAGGAGCTCAAAGATGAAATCGGGGTCAACAACAAATTGCTGGAGATTGCGCACAAAATCGAGCAAATCGCACTCGAAGATGACTATTTTGTGAGTCGCAAGCTTTATCCAAATATTGATTTTTATTCAGGATTAATTCTGACAGCGCTCAAAATCCCCAGAGAACTCTTCACAAATATCTTCGTTATTGGCAGAACGGTCGGTTGGATCACACAATGGATTGAGCTCAAAGAAGACGGTGAGATGAAAATAGCGCGACCTAGACAGCGTTATGTTGGTCCTGTTTCGCGGAGTATTTAAATGTCCGGCATCCGTAAGCAAGAGCTGATTAACGACATATCAACGCTTCTCAATAGTTATCAAGATGTAGGAACGACCTATATCAATCCAGCACTCTTGGAGTTTATGGATGATGAGATACTTAAAAGCATTATCGCCGATCTTTTACAGCAAAAAGAGCATCAGCAAGAGAGTAATCGTGAGTGGTTGGAACAATTTAAAACTCTTCAAAACTAATGAATCGGCAACTGTTTGTTTCTAAACAGTATGATTTTTGACACTATTTTTAAATGTTAATTAATTAAGTATCAGTTATCATTGCATTTGTAGTATGGTTCTAAACCAATAAAAATATCTTCACAGGAAAAACAATGTCCACAGTAGATTTAGTTAGACTAACAGAACAGATTAAAAAGCTAACCGCTATGGTAGTGGAGGACGAAAAAGTCGCTAACGAGCTTTTAAGTTCTACATTCAAAAACTTCTTTTCAGAAGTGACTTCGGCATATGATGGGCAAGAGGCGCTTGAGAAATACAAAGAAAAAGAGCCAGATATTGTTTTTCTCGACATCATCATGCCGGAGATGGATGGTATAGAGCTTTCTCGCCGGATCAAAGAGATTAATCCAGGACAGATCATCATCGTCATCTCAGCAAGTAACGATATTCAAAAAATCTCTGAATCTATCGAGGTCGGTGTTAACAGCTTTATTCAAAAGCCTATTGATACTAAAAAGATTATTGAATTACTGGACAACATCACCAACATCGTCAATAAAAAACGTAAAATCGAAACCAAAACATTTTCGATCTCATTGCCGCTTGACATTTATGATTTGGTCAATAATAACGCTAAAGCGGAAAGTATCTCTAAGAACGCCGTTATCATCCGTGCGCTTCGCGCATTTTACAAAGAAGATTGATTTTTCTAATTACCTTAGAGCTCTTTTTATAGAGTTTTAAGGTTTTGATGTGTATTATTTCGTCCTACAAACAAAGGCTCCATCGTCTAGCGGTCAGGATCCCAGATTTTCATTCTGGTTACCGGAGTTCGATTCTCCGTGGAGTCACCATTTACCGTCAAAAATTCCCATATTATTATGTTTAATTAATCACTCTATGAGAAGCTTTAGAGATATGTTACGCGCGATGCATTAATCGCGCAGCGTAATCACTTCGGCTACTTCGAGCCCAAAGCCTCCAAGCGCACTCAGATCCGGCGTCGTTCCGCTACTGATGAGCCTCATGTGTTTGATGCCGAGCGCTTTAAGAATTTGTGCTCCGATTCCGTACTCTTTCATCGAGGGGATATGATGATCCGGACGATCGATAAAGAGCAAGACGCCACCATTATGTTTAAGATAGTCGATGGCATCAATAAGGTGCATATAGCGTTGTTGGTTTAAAAGAAGGTCAATATCGGGGACAATATTGTGTACTTTCACATTGGAAGTTTCGTTGGTGCTGTAAAAGACGATGGCTGTGTGGGTGTTTTGTTCGTGGTCAATAAAGCAGTTTTTCTTTACATGTACGCCGAAAAAATCGATTTCCTCTTCTGTACTTGGTCGAATGAGCATCTCATTAGCCAGTCGGTATTCAACGATATCGGAGATGAAAACGGTTTTAAGGCCGAATTTCTCTCCAAAGAGATCAAGATCGTCTCGGCGTGCCATCGTTCCGTCTTCTTTCATGATCTCGCAAATAACCGCAGACTCACTAAGGCCGGAAAGGCGACACAGATCAACCGAACCTTCGGTATGTCCCGTACGTACCAAGGTCCCTCCGTCTTTAGCGATGAGCGGGAAGATATGGCCAGGTTTGACCAGCTCCTGAGGGCGGCTTAGGGGGCTTGCCAATATTTTGATCGTCATATCGCGTTCGGCCGCAGAGATGCCGGTACGGGCTGCAGTCGCATCGACCGATACGGTAAATGCGGTTTCGTGCATAGAGGTATTGGAGACAACCATCGGCGTTAGATCGAGACGTTTGGCGATTTCAGTGTTAAGCGCAACGCAGATCAATCCTTTGGCGTGGGTGGCCATAAAATTGACGTGTTCCGGAGTGGAAAATGTAGAGGCATAGACCAGATCCCCTTCATTTTCACGATCTTCATCATCAATCATAATGACCATTTCTCCTTTTTTAAAGGCGGCTATGGCCTCTTGGACGCGCTGGATCGCTTTCATTATTGCTCTCTTTACAAGTAAGAATTTTTTATGATTATAGCCAAAGTAAGCGCCTCTTGACAAAAAAGGAACGTTTGACTATAATTTCGTCCTCATTACAGGAATGTGATGCGTTTTCTGGGGTATCGCCAAGCGGTAAGGCAACTGGTTTTGGTCCAGTCATCCGGGGGTTCGAATCCCTCTACCCCATCCATTGTTATGTCGCGGAGTAGAGCAGCTCGGTAGCTCGTCGGGCTCATAACCCGAAGGTCACTGGTTCAAATCCAGTCTCCGCAACCAAATTTTTTTCTTTCACTTTGTCATCTCTCAAATCACTATTTTTTGGGGTATCGCCAAGCGGTAAGGCAACTGGTTTTGGTCCAGTCACCCGGGGGTTCGAATCCCTCTACCCCATCCACAGGAAACTCCTTCGTTTCTTCTCTTTTATGTCGCGGAGTAGAGCAGCTCGGTAGCTCGTCGGGCTCATAACCCGAAGGTCACTGGTTCAAATCCAGTCTCCGCAACCAAACTTCTGCATTGAATATAGGAACTTTTTTTGCTTAATGCTTCAAGCGTGTATAAAAAAAAGACAAACAACGCAATCTATTTGTAATTTGACCGATATACAATCACACTCAATTTATGTTAAAGGATACCAATATGCGCAAACGCATTAATAACCATCGTAGACGACGAACGACCCGCCCTATCAACGCCGAGCGTTAATCCCCCTCACCTGCTCGATATGCAGGCCGCTTCGCACGCTTCGAGTGAATCAAACGGTACCACTCCTCCGCATCCTCCCCAAACAAACGTCTTACATGTAGCGCTTGATGCATCAAAGTAGTATTTTTCAAAGTGTCCCCGACATTTGCCGGTTTGCGGAACCGTCTCGCATCTTGGATCCGGTGACGCTGGCGTCTGTGTAGGCGTACAGCCGGTATGTAAAATCATGATGGCCATGAATGTGATCGATTTGAGGAGCATATTATACCTTTACCCGGTCTTGTAGGGCTCTTGAAAGTGAAAGTATATCGATGTTTTCAAGATTCACCCCCGTGGGAACCCCTTGGGCGATCCGGCTGAAGCGTACGGGGGCCTCTTTGAGTTTCTCTTCTATATAAAGGATGACACCGTCGTTGGCAATCGAGGGTGTCATGGCGAAGATCACCTCTTCAACCCCCAATGCAACGCGGCGGCGCAGGTGTTCAATATCGAGTGCATCAAGCGCCTCAAGTACGAAATAGTATCCGTCGAAGAGCCCGTTTTCTTCAAACATCAAAATCTCTTTAGCGCTCTCGACGATGCAGAGCAGTCCGCTGTTGCGGCTCTCGTCGGAGCAGATATGGCAGAGTTCGTCTTCGCTCATACCGCCGCATCGGCTGCATTTTTTAATGCTTCCAAGCGCACTTTCGATGGCGTGGGCAATTTTGATGGCGGCAAAACTGTCATGCATCAGCATGTGGTACGCCAGCCGCGTTGCCGATTTACGGCCTATTGTAGGGAGTGCTTCGAGTGCATCGACCAGACGGGTGAATTTATCGAGAGAGTGTTTCATGGTGGCGATTTTAGCGTTTCGCGGCTTTAGAATGCTTACATGTAAGGATGCTTATCGTTGTGCTTGAGGCTGTCATATAGATTGCGTGTGTACTACTCAAGATGATGCTTGCTATTTTTGCTATAATGCCGAAAAAAATTTTGAGGTAAGAACTTTTGGAAGAGCTCGATTATTATCAGATACTAGAGGTCAGTCGCAGCGCAGACAAAGACACGATTAAAAAAGCCTACCGAAAAATGGCGAAAAAGTATCATCCCGATACCAATCCCGACGATCAGGATGCGGAGCATAAATTTAAGCTCTGCAACGAGGCCTATCAGGTGCTTAGCGACGATCAGCAGCGTGCGCTCTATGATCGCTACGGAAAAGCCGGACTTCAAGGCGCTAGCGGTCGTTCCGGCGGTTTTAGCGGTTTTGACGATCTTGGATCGATTTTTGAAGAGATGTTCGGCGGCATGTCGGGAGGGCGCGGACGTCGCAGTGCGCGTGATGCGGACAAGTTTCCGCTTGACCTTGGCGTGGAGCTCGGCATCAGTTTTCATGAAGCGGTCTTCGGCTGCGACAAAGAGGTAACGTTCAAATATAAAAGCTCCTGTAAAAGCTGTCGCGGTACGGGTGCCAAAGATGCGAAACAGTCTACATGTAGTCAATGTGGAGGCAAAGGACAGGTCTACATGCGTCAGGGGTTTATGACCTTTTCGCAAACCTGCCCCGCTTGTCACGGTGAAGGGGTGATGCCTTCAGAAAAGTGCCCTGACTGTAAAGGACGCGGCTATGAAGAGATCAGCGAGAGTGTGACCATAAAGGTGCCTGCAGGGATCGATTCTGAGAACCGACTGCGTGTTTCTGGTCGCGGAAATATCGGCAAAAGTGGTAGCCGAGGCGATCTGTACGTAACCTTTCAAGTGCAAAGCGATAAACATTTTATCCGTAATGGTAATGATGTCTATTTGGAGGTGCCGGTCTTCTTTACGCAGGCTGTTTCAGGCGATACGATTACCATTCCCTCGCTCACGGGTGAGCTTGATCTTAAGCTCGAGATCGGTACTAAAGACAAGCAGCAGTTCCGTTTCCGAGGCGAAGGCATCAGTGACGTGCACGGTCACGGCAAAGGGGATCTGATCGCACAGATCAGTATCACCTACCCTGCGAAATTGAATGATGAGCAGCGGCAGATGCTTTATAAGTTGCAAGAGTCGTTCGGTATCGAATCGAAGCCTCACGAAAGCGTATTTGAGGCGGCTTTTGACAAAGTAAAAAGCTGGTTTGCATAAGTTTTTCGAAAACTTTATTGCAAAATAGCTCTAAATAGCCCGCTTTAAACTGTGGTTATGTTTGGCGAAGGTAGAATCAACCCAATTTTTGTCAAAGAATGACCGCATGAAAATGAATCTGAAGTTTACCCTCGTTCTCATCGTGATGTTGACGGCTCTGCTGATTGCCACCTTGCTCAACGTTGCGCTCAACTTTCGCTCGCACGCTTTGCAAAGCGCAACAGACAAAGCTGAAATGACGGCAACCATTGTACGTGAAGCGCTGACGGCCCATATGGTCAACGGAACCATGGATCATAGGCACGGTTTTCTTGATGCCATTGCCAAAACCAAAAATGTTGAAAAACTATGGATTGTCCGCGCACCCGTTGTGAGCAAGCAGTTTGGAGAGGGGCTGGTGAGTGAGATCATACGCGACGAAATCGATCAACAAGTGATCGAATCGGGGCAGACCATGAAACAGATCCAAGAGAGTTCACAGCAGGTACGTTTGCGTATTACGATTCCGTATGTGGCTACGGTGGATGGCAAGCCCAACTGCCTTAGTTGCCATCAAGTCCCAAAAGATACCGTCCTTGGTGCCATCAGTATGGAGTTCGATATCAGCGATACACGCAATACGGGTACCCTGACAATCCTCAAAATCTTGGGAATCAACATTATATTTTTGCTGATTGCCGTATGGCTGACCAATCATTACCTCAAGCCTTTTATGGAGCACTTCAATAATCTTAAGGAGGGGATAGATCGTGCCTATCTTGGGGATTTTAGCTTTCGTTTTCGCACGTCACTCAAAGGAGAAGGCGCTGAAGTAACCGAGCATCTGAACCATCTCTTTAAAAAGATGGATGAGACCTTTGGACAGATCAAAACCAATCTTTCTACCTTTTTGACCCAAACGAGGTTGAATTACGACGATCCTTTGCAAGAGGCTCAGATCATTATCAAAGAACTATCGGATATCTATAAGTTCAAAAAGACCATTGAGTTGGATGTCGGCAAAGCCGAGATTTATGACCGCATTGTCTATATTTTGACGGAAAAGTTTGGGATTAAAAATTTTGCTATCTATGAGATTCGCAAATCTAGAAGCCAGCGTCACAAGGTTTACATCACAGATGATAAGTCGTACTGCACTTTGCCTTCAGACGAACCCAGCGAGTGTCGCGCGTACCGTACCGATACAGATGTGATCTCTACCGATTTTCCCAATCTGTGTGAGTTTTGCAGCCGTATGCAGGTGGAGTATATCTGTATCCCCTTTACGATCAATGACGACGTCACCCTGACGCTCACGGTCTATGCCCAAAGTAAACAGGAGATCGAGGAGATCCACCGCAAGATCAGTAGTGTCAAGAACTATCTCGAAACTGCCAAGCCTGTGATCGAAAGCCGTATTCTGATGGATCAGTTGCGCGACTCTTCGCTGCGTGACGGATTGACCGGTCTGTACAATCGTCGCTTTTTGGAAGAGTTTATCGATAAGCTGATGCATCAGGCGATGCGCGAGAATGTCCGTTACTCCATTTTGATGATCGACATCGACTACTTTAAGCTGGTCAACGACACCTACGGGCACGACGTCGGCGATATCGTCATCAAGGGTTTGGCCGCTATTTTGCAGTCGCATATTCGCGCTTCCGATCTGGCGATTCGCTACGGTGGTGAAGAGTTTACAATCCTGCTGCACAACGCTACGCCGCAAGGGGCTATGGAGGTTGCGGCGAAGATTCAGCACTCCTTTAACAGTACCAAATTCCATGTAGGGGTCGAAGTGCTGCAAAAGACACTCAGTATCGGCGTGGCCTGCTTCCCCACCGACGAAGTGTCTATCTGGAAGGTCATCAAGTATGCTGATACAGCGCTCTACGAGGCCAAACATACGGGCCGCAACAAAGTCGTGCGCTTTACACCGGAAATGTTTAGCTATGATGAAAACGGTGCAGACAAGCAAAAAAAAGCGTGACCGGTACCGACCATTGAAAATTTTCTCTCTGCTTATACTGCTTTTACTCCCTCTTTTTGGGGGCGATCAGAACAACACGGAAACGTCTCAGACCCTTCGCCAGAGCTATGAAAAGCACCATAGTTTTTGGCTGAACCTTTACCAAGAAAACCGAAAAATTCTTCAGCTCCAGAGCCGTATCGAATCGGTCAAGAAACAATTGGATCAAAAAAGCACGGTCAAACAGCGTCAAGAGCTGCAGCGTGAGTTGTCTCAGCTTGAGTCTCAGCTCGAAACGGCGCAGGAGATAGAGCAGAGATACCGTCAAAACATCACCCTTCCCCTTAAAGAGCTTGAAGCGACAGAACTCAATCTCTTCTCCTATCTCACAGGAAGTCCGCGTCGAAAAATCAAAGAATTGACCAATCAATGGCGTCAAAACGATAACGAAGTGAACGAGGTACTCCTGCGTATCGACACCTATCTTGAGAAATCATCGAAATTACTGGAACTCAATGCGAGCGAGCATGAGCATGCTTCGTGGCAAGAATTTGCAGATATGCTTCACCAGCAGCGCCTCTTTTTTGTGAGCATTCAAGAAAATCTGCTAGAGCAAAAGCAGACTTTGCGCGCGCATGAGCGTCTCATTCAACGCAAAATAGAGAGCTACGAAGACAAAGAGCTTACCCGTCTCATCGCTACTTTAGGTATTGTAGCGGTGCTGGCAGTGGCGGTTTTGCTCACAAGGCGGCTGATTGACCGCTATGTCGTGGATGAAGATCGGCAATTCGCACTCAAACATACGCTTAACTTGATGTCGATGCTTCTGGGGCTTTTAATCATCTTTTTTATCTACATCGAAAAAGTCACCCATGCCTTGACCCTCTTTGGCTTTATCAGCGTCGGCTTGACGATCGTGCTCAAAGAGGTCTGGCTCAATATCGCGGCATGGCTTTATATCTCTTTTTCGGGAATCATCCGCATCGGTGATCGCGTACTCCTGACCGATCAGATGCGCAGCGTCATCGGTGATGTCATCGGGATTTCACCGATGCGCATTACGCTTTACGAGATGATTAACCATACCAGTGCGGTTGAGCTCAAACGTGCAGGACGCATTGCCATCTTACCGCCCAACGTGATCTTTAGCCGATCGTTTTACAACTATACGCATGAACGCCTCAAGACGCTCTACGATCTTGTCGAAATCGATCTTGGTCTTGAAACCGATCTGGATCACGCAGAAGCCATTGCAACGGATGTGGTAGAACATCAGACTACGCGCTATATTGATCTAACCAATCGCCAGTTTACCAGTATCCAAAACCGCTATGAAGTGCGTAATATGAATTTTAAGCCTCAGGTGCAGTTTCTGATGAACAATGAACGTAACTGCATTCGGATGCATTTGTGGTATATCGCGCCTTATCGGGATATTCTTCAGGTACGTTCCGAGATTCTCAAAGCGCTGCTCAAAGCGTTTATGGCGGATGAACGCATTGTGTGGCTGCGCGAAAAGTAGCTTTACAAGAGGGGATCCGCACCCATCGCTCAGCTCGATTTAAGTATAATGCCGCTCAATGAAATACGCCCGAAGTTTCGGGTACAACGGAGAAGAGATGGGACTTAGTATCGGACTTGTAGGGTTGCCAAACGTCGGAAAATCAACTACTTTTAACGCGCTCACCAAAGCGCAGAATGCCGAAGCGGCCAATTACCCTTTTTGTACGATTGAGCCCAACAAAGCCGTTGTGCCTGTACCTGACAAAAGGCTTGAAGCGTTGGCAAACATCGTTCACCCCGAGCGTATTCAGTATTCCACACTTGATTTTGTCGATATTGCCGGATTGGTCAAAGGGGCAAGTAAGGGCGAAGGTCTGGGGAACAAATTTTTGAGCAATATCCGCGAAACGGAAGTAATATTGCAGATCGTGCGCTGCTTTGAGGATGGCAATATCGTCCACACCGAAGGGAGTATTGATCCGCTGAGAGATGTGGAGATTATCGAAACCGAACTGATTTTGGCCGATATTGAAACCCTGCAAAACCGCATCGAACGACTCAAAAAACAGGCCAAAAATGATAAAAAAGCGCAAGCGATGGTGGATCTGGCCACGGAACTCTCAGAACATTTAGCGGATAATAATCTGGCTCGATCGTTTGCCAAGAAAGACGATGAGCTTTACACCGAATTGATGCGTGAAGTGCGCCTACTGACGGCCAAAGAGATCATGTATGGTGCCAACGTTGATGAGGCTGGTTTGCTTGAAGACAACGAGCATGTGCAGGTATTGCGGGCTCATGCCATAGCGCAGCAGTGTGAAGTGATCAAGCTGTGTGCCAAGATCGAAGAGGAGCTGGTAGGGCTCGATGAAGCCGAGCGTGAAGAGTTTTTACGCGATCTAGGCGTCGAGGAGTCGGGGCTTGAGCAGATTATTCGTAAAGGGTTTGACAAGCTAGGTCTAATGAGCTATTTTACCGCCGGTGTTAAAGAGGTGCGTGCGTGGACGATTCGCAAAAACACGACCGCACCCAAAGCCGCTGCCGTTATCCATAATGATTTCGAAAAGGGATTTATCCGTGCAGAGGTGATTGCTTATGAGGATTTTATTACATGTAAAGGTGAAGCCGGTGCGAAAGAGGCAGGTAAAATGCGTCTTGAGGGCAAAGAGTATATTGTTCAAGACGGCGATGTGATGCATTTCCGCTTCAATGTATAACCACACATAAAGGAGAGAAGATGATGATCAAGTTTGCAGGACCAAAGGCTTCGATATCACATCGGGGTATTACGTTTAGCAACAATAAAGAGGACAAGTATCTTTATCTTAACATCGCTTTGCAACTGATTCAGGCGCTTGACCATGAATACATCGCGGACAAACTCTATCAATACAACGCCGACACCAAGCGTCTGAGTGACAACGAAATCGTACAAGCGCTCTCTAGCTATTGCGGAGACCTTAGTGCATTAATTGACGATGCGGCCCTCAAAGCGGATGCGTACGTCAACGATCAAATCGCTCATGCCCGTGAGAACCGCACGCTCAACAGCGATGAAAAGCGGGTTTTGGAGAAGAACTACGAGATGATGCGCCATTACATCGTACAGCGGCATATCAATAAAACCATCTACTACTGCGCGGTAGGCGTACTGGCAGACATTATGCGTCGCGGTCATATCGATTATGTGGTTGTGCCGATGTATGAGCGTTTCGTGCATGTTTTTCATTCGGTAGAAGGGGTTTTGCATCGACATAAAAGACCCATCGATACCAAAATCGATATCTACGAATCAGAGGGTAAGCTCTACTCCAGACTCACCCTGCTGCACCGCTAAACGACCGATCGATCGCCCAAAACGTACCGTCTCGCCACCGGCGACGGTTCTTGCCACCAACCCTTTTTCGCAGAGCACCACAATCGTGGAACCCATCTCGAAACATCCAAAATCCTCACCTTTTTTGAGATGAAGCGCTTCATAACGGTAACTGCACGCTTTCGCTTCTTTGGCGTTGGTCTGTAGTGAAGGTTCAAAAGTGATTTGCATCTTACCGACATTGAGCGCTCCGACCATCACCAAGAAGAGCCGTTTTCCCTCTGCAAGGCACTCCAGAACGACCCGCTCGTTTTCGATAAAGAGTGAAGGGATGTTGCGCAGAGCGGGCATGTTGACGGGGTAGAGCTTGCCGGGAATATGGATCGCTTGCACTACCTGCAGATCGCACGGCGCGTGATAGCGGTGGTAGTCTTTGGGTGAGAGGTAGAGATTGAGATAATCGCCACCATCAAGCGCACTTTTGGCTTCGCTGGGTACATGCTCGCCCAAAAGGGCGTCGATCCCGTACGCCCTGCCCTTGATCTGCATGGCCAGACCCTCTTCAATGGTGCCGCAGGCGGATACCAAAGCGTCACAAGGTGAGATAAAGGTATCGACTGCAGTATCGATGCTGCGCGGTACGTTCAGCACTCTTGTGAAGAGTGCAGTGAGCGACGCATAGGCCGAAGGATCGTCAAATTCACGCATATCAAGCTTCATCATCCGAACATAAGCACGGTTGATCCAGCTTTGAAAGGGCTGAGCAAAAGAGTGCGCCGCAAAGCGTCCGAAGGCGCGCGAGAGCAGATTGGTGAAGTGGTTATTCATGGGTTTCGTTCTCCTTGATGTTGCGTTTGGCGATCTCTTCGATCAAGACGGTGGCGTAGGAGCCTTTAGGCAGCGTGAAGTGCAACTCGTACCATGCTTCTTGCGCTTTGTATTCAGACTCGACCGCTTCGGGAAAGATCCATGCGTAGCGCCTTGCGCCGTCTTCATCAA
The DNA here is from genome assembly GCA_016938735.1 of Campylobacterales bacterium. Classification (GTDB taxonomy): domain Bacteria; phylum Campylobacterota; class Campylobacteria; order Campylobacterales; family Sulfurimonadaceae; genus JAFGUB01. Next base: position 37,308 of record JAFGUB010000029.1, read on the forward strand.
TCGAAACCGCAAACTCCTTTTCAATCAAATAGGCGTGCGCGGAGGCGTGTTTGACGCGTGTTCCGCTGAGTAGCCCCGTCGGTGCTATATCTTTGGCGCTGAAGCGTTGTTGATCCTCATCGGCACTGTAATCAAAGAGCCTGCCGTAGGGATAGTGCATCATCAGATCGCCATCAAGCAGCTTGAAAGGATGCGGTTGTGCCTTCATTTGCTCGATTTGCGTTTTGGGAAGATTGAGCAGCGGTTCGAGTTCGGCGGTTGAAAAGTGCGCACTCAAACGGCTGATTTCTATGCGGCGGCTGAGCCACAGGTTAAACAGATGGCTTTGGTAGGCGTTGATGTAGAGCCTACGCATCTTGATGTTACGCTCTTTGCGCTTTTTGAGTACGATCTCCTCCCCTTTGCGGTAGTTGTCGCTTTCGATGCCGAAGCGCTGAAAACCGAAGTAGTTGGGCATCCCCTGCGTAGCAATGCGCCGCAGCGCCTCATCAATCATCGTAGCGGCGGTCGGTGTGACCTTTTTGAGGCGAATGAAGAAACGATTGCCTTTGAGATGACCCATCTTGATCTTGTTGTTATGGTAAAAGCGTTCGACGATCTTGATCTTTTCATGGGCAAAAGCGTCAAGCTTGGATTCGTAGAGTTTGGGCAGTGAGATGAATTGCCTTGTCAGCGCATTTTTGTCTTTGAGTCCGGCATAGCCGATATCGCGGTGTTTGATGCCTAGAAAATCGGCGATGATCTCGATCATCTCCCAGGTGGTAAGGTCTTTTTTCCTTACATGTAAGACCAAATGCTCGCCCTCCCCGCTCCATGGATAAAGCGGTATTTCATCGACGACGAAGTCACGGTTGGATTGGCGGAAGTAAAAATCGATCGGTGCATGATCGAGCATATAAAGTCTATCCATTGGCTCTCTTTTGATTAGAAGTGGTGTTGTTTGCAGCGGCTTATAAAATGGCCGCGTTTGGCTTCGCCGATGATGCGCAGGGGCGTGCGGCTCTGGCGCGATCGGCGCAGCAGAGCCTTTTTGGCGCGGCGGTCAAAGGCGACGAGCATCTCGTACTCTTCGCCGCTACAGCCTACGGATGCGGGTATGGCTTCAAAGAGACGAAAACCGCACCGATTGGCGGCTGATAGCTTCTGTAGATCGCTGAAAAGACCATCCGAGATGTCCATTCCGGCACGCAAATATCTTCGGCTCTTTTGAATGAAGTGTTGACGCAGGGTAAGCGCGTGAAAGCGGCTTCGCGTATGCACCCTGCCCCCGCGCAGCAGCCGATCGAGATGGCGCTTGGCCAAGCCCAGTGTTCCGGTGTATGCGATGAAATCCCCTGTTTTGATGCCGGTGCGCATCAGCGGTTTTTTGGTATACGACACGATGGTGACCGAAATATCGAGTTTACTGTTGGCAATGGTGTCGCCTCCGATAATCTCGACCCCAAAAGCGTTGGCGCATTGGATAAAGCCTGAGGCAAGCTCCTCCATCTCGCTACGTGAGATTGACTTGGGCATGGCGACGGCCAGCAGCGCGTACATCGGTGTGGCGTTCATTGCAATGGCGTCGGAGAGGTTCACCAACATCGCTTTTTGGGCGATATGAAACGGACGCATCCAAGCACGTCTGAAGTGGATATTTTCGAAAAAAGCGTCTTTAGAATAGACCCATTCGCCTTTTACCGCACCGTCATCGCCGATAGCGCGGCTATGCCGGCGCATACTTTTTATAAAAAAATCTTCGCTGTTCATACTTTTTGGGCGCATTATACCCAAGTGTGTTTAAGGCCACTTGCTTTACAATGTTTGTCTAGGCGTGACGAACCACATACTTTACGGGGTTTACAGTGAAAAAACAGTCTATTCGTAAAATGTTAGGTCAGATTTTGATGGCGGCGGCACTTTTAAGTGTGATATTGGGGTTTGTTTCGGTGATGATGCTGGCAGAAGCAAAAAATGCCGAAGGAATTGCTTTATTGCGCCAAATGAAGCAACAAGCAATCCGTTTGCATACGATTGATGCTCACGACGCGACCCTTGCCAAGATTGCGTTTTCGGGCGCACGCGGTCAGCTTATCTTGAGTAAAGAACAGTTCGATGCGATATTGACTGCATTTAACCCCCTTGCGATGCTTTTTCCGCAATCCAAAGATGTGCGCGGTTCAGAGATACTTCAGAGTAAGCTTACAGATTTTTTTGAGCATGCAGAGCGCTTTTTCGCTCAGAGTCAGGATCAACGCAGTACGCAGCAATTTGAGGCGACTTTTGAGCATCTCATGGAGCATCTTCATGCCATGAGTGACAATGCGGCGATACAAGAGTATCACATTAGTAAAATGCGTCAAGCGATTTTATATGCTCTTTTTGTGCTTTCGTTGCTTCTCTTACTTTTCATAAGACAAAAGCAGCGGCTGATCAATATCGATTTGCAATTTTTGTATGGTGTAAAAACTCCAGGTTATCAGATTCGTACTCAAGAGGTTGAATCAATAGCGGCCAATATCAAGCACAGTTCTGTTGAAAAAGAGCAGCAAACCCAGATGGATCCGATTGCGCAGATCAAGAACTATAAAGGACTCATTCAGGCGTTTAACAACTCAAAAACGCTCCAGCGCAATAATGCCTTGTGTGTATGCGTTTTTGAGATTGACCATCATACCGATCTGGAAAAACTCTACAAGAAGCCTTTTATAGAGGGTATTGTGAGAAAAATCGCATCAATGCTCTCCCCTTACGAGGGGTTTCACGAGATCGTCGGGGTGATGGACGAATCCAAATTTATATTTATTTTATCAAGAAGCTCGAAGCAAGAGGCGCTTAAGGAGTGTGAAGTCTTTAAAGAGAGCGTCGCCGAAGCACACTTCAAAACACCCGAAGGTGTGCCGATCAAAATCACCCTTAGCGGTGGGCTGGTTCAAAAAGTGCCTAATAAGTCTATCGATACGGTCATACAGTATGCAGCCGAAGTACTGAAGAAAGCCCAGGAAAATGGGATCAATCGTATCGCACAAATCAGAGAAAATGCAGAAAAATTGTAACACCAAACGCTGAATTTGAGTGAATTTGTAACATTTTTCTAGAACTTTCACGTGTAAAGAGTTTTTATAGCTTAGTAAGAGTTATCCCGTTATAATCAGCCCCTTACAAATCATGAAGGAATGTGAATGAGTATCCCTATTCATACGTACGATGCCGTCATTGTCGGTGCCGGATTGGCCGGTTCGACTGCCGCGCGCGAGCTCGAAAAAGCGGGTAAAAAAGTTGCGGTCATTACCAAGCTCCATCCGTTGCGCAGCCACTCTGGCGCTGCACAAGGCGGTATCAACGCCGCGCTTAGCGACAAGGACAGCGTAGAGTTGCACGAATTCGACACGGTCAAGGGTGCCGACTATCTTGCCGATCAGGATGTCGTTGCGCTGATGTGTCGCGAAGCCCCCAAGACGATCCGCTGGGCAGAGCGTATGGGCGCGGCCTTTAGCCGTAATGAAGACGGAACCATCGCACAACGTCCCTTCGGAGGGCAATCTTCTCCGCGTGCCTGTTTTGCCAAGGACCGTACGGGTCTGACGCTGCTGCAAACCGTGTATGAGCAGGCGCTGCGTGAAGGGGTCGAGTTTTGGGACGAATGGTACGCCGCGGACATCATCTACCGCGACGGCAAAGTGAGCGGCGTGCTTGCCTTTAACATCCGTAATCAAGAGAAGGTGATCTTCAACGCCAAAGCGGTGATGTTTGCCACCGGCGGTTATGCCAGAGCGTTTAAGATCAACTCCAACGCCCACGCCAACACCGGCGACGGACTTTCGATTGTCGCGCGTCACGGATTGCCGCTTGAAGACATGGAGTTTGTGCAGTTTCACCCATCCGGTCTTTCGGGCAACGGCGTACTTATTTCCGAAGCCGCGCGCGGCGAAGGGGGCAAACTGCTCAACGCTCTTGGCGAGCGCTTCATGACCCAATATGCGCCGGAAAAGCTTGAACTCGCTTCACGCGACGTCGTCAGCCGCGCCATCATCAACGAGATCCGCGAAGGGCGCGGCGTAGGTCCTCGCAAAGATGCCGTCTTTATCGACCTGACTCATCTGGGTAAAGAGAAGATTATGGAGCGTCTGCCCGAGCTACGCGATCTGGCTATCACCTTTTTGGGTCTGGATATGATCAAAGAGCCGATTCTCATTAGTGCCACAGCGCACTACTCTATGGGCGGTATTCCCGTAGACATTGACGGCCATGTGCGCAAAAATTCCAAAGAGCTGGTTGAGGGCTTCTATGCCGCCGGCGAAGCGGCCTGTGCGAGTGTGCACGGTGCCAACCGCTTGGGTGCCAACTCGGTGCTTGAAGCGCTCTTTTTCGGTCGCCATGTCGGGCAAAGTATCCTCAAAGACCTTGAGCATCTGGAACTGCGCCCTGCCAAAGCTGAAGATGCCGCACCGATGATTCAAGAGATCGAGACTATTATGGGCCGCAACGGCAGCGACACCGTTCCGGGTCTGCGCAACGAGCTGCAGCAGTCCATGACCGACAACGCCGGGGTATTTCGTACCGAAGAGACCCTGCAAAAACAGGTCGACATCGTCAAGGCGCTGCGCAAACGCTTTCATGAAAATTGCCGCATCGACGACAAATCCAAAATATTCAATACCGATCTGCAAGAGGCGATCGAGCTAGGACACATGCTTGATTACTCCCTCTTTATCGTTCAGAGCGCATTGGCACGCAGAGAGAGCCGTGGGGCACACTACCGCGAGGACTACACCAAGCGCGACGACGAGCAGTTTTTGAAGCATACGATGGCCTATATGGACGGCGCGGGCGATATTCGCCTGGAGTATATGGACGTGACGCTGGGCCGTCACGAACTTAAAGAACGAACATATTAAGGAGCGGCGTCATGGTGAGTGAAATTACAACTACACGGGTCACATTTAAAGTCTTCCGATTCAACATGGAGACTGACTATCTGCCCTATTACAAAACCTACGAAATGGACGTCACCTCCGAAGAGGTCGTGCTGGATATTCTCAACCGTATCAAGTGGGAGTTTGACGGCAGTTTTAGCTACCGTCGTAGCTGCCGCCACGGTATTTGCGGCGCCTGTGCGATCAAAGTGAACGGTAAAGGTGTCCTTGCATGTAAAGAGCGCATAAACGATCTGATTGCGATGTTTGGTACCGAACTGCGCTTTGATCCGCTCAGCGAAAAGCGTGCGATCAAAGATATGATCATCGACAAGAAAGATTTCTGGGTCAAGCACGAGCAGGTCAATCCCTATCTTGACAGCCACATCGAAGAGCACCCTGATATGGAGTGCGCCGTAACGCCTGCACAGGCCGAAGCGCTACTTGATGCCGACTACTGTATCCAGTGCGGACTCTGCCACTACTCTTGTCCTGTGATCGAGATCAACGAAGAATATATCGGGCCTGCGGCGTTCGCCAAGGCCTATCGTTTCAATGCCGATGTACGCGACGACGGGATCGATCACCGTATTGACATCATCAACGCACCCGGCGCCGGTGTATGGGACTGTGTGAAGTGTTATGAGTGTACGCAAGTCTGTCCTAAAGAGGTAGATCCGTTTGAAAAGATCACCAAACTGCACAATCAGGTCTTCGAGCACGGCCGCGCACTTAATAACGTTGCTACGCGCCACGCCGTAGGTTTTGCCCATTCGATCAAAAAGCACGGTCTGCTTGACGAGGGCGAGCTGGTACGCTACTCAGAGGGGAATCTGGGTGTGATGAAGCATGTGCCCGTAGCCATCAAAATGTTTACCAAAGGCAAGATCGTACTGCCGTGGAACATGCCGAAATCTGAAAACCTCGATGAGATCCAGAAACTGGTCAAATCCTCATCGACCGCGAAATTTTAAGGAGCACCCCTATGAAACAACTTGAATATGCCCTGTTTACGGGATGCACCGCCAAAGAGAGTACGCCTGAGCAGCTGATGTCTACCTATGCCGTAGCCAACAAGCTGGGGATCAAAATCGTCGAGCTGGTCGAAGCGAGCTGCTGCGGTGCGTCACATCTGCAAGACTATGATGATTTTCTCTCACTCGTGCTCAACGCCCGCAATATCGCCTACGCCGAAAAGCGCGGCATGACCATGATCACGATCTGTAATACCTGTCAGATCAACACCGCCATGACCAAGCACCGTCTTGATCACGACGCCGCACTCAAAGCCCGTGTGAACGAAAAGCTTGCGGAAGTAGGCTTGGAGTACAAAGGGACCAGCGAGATCAAGCACTTTCTCTATGCGTTGATTGACGATTTCGGACTGGATCAGATTCAGAGCATGGTGAGCGTGCCGCTGAGCCAGTTTAACATTGCCCCGTTTTACGGCTGCCACAACATCCGCCCCAGCGAACTCCAACATGAGTCCAACGGCGGCGAGAATCCGTATAACCCCCGTTCGCTGGATGATCTGATCGCTGCACTCGGTGGAAAAAGCGTTGATTACGAAGAGAAAAACAAGTGCTGCGGTTTCCATGCAGAGCTGCAAGCGCCCCATACGGCGGCGATGCTTACCGGCAAGGCGCTGATGGGCGCCATGGATCAAAACGCCGACTGGATGGTGACCCCCTGCCCTCTGTGCCATCTGAAGCTGGACACCCAATACGCTCACGCCTCCAAAGCGGTCGGCCGTGACGTGAAGATGCCCGTACTGCACATGCAACAGATGGTGGGTCTCGCACTTGGCTGCTCTAAAGAGGAGCTGGGACTCAAACACCACGTCTCCGAAGTCAACTTCATCTAAATTTCTCTCCCCCTTCTTTGGGGGGCTTATATGTAAAGGCCTTCATGGCAATCGGTGCTACAGTTTTTAAAGCGCAACTTCAGATCAGCGATACAGATCGCCACTACTACGAGACCCACGAACTCACCCTCGCCCAACACCCCAGCGAAACCGATTATCGCCTGATGATCCGCTTGATCGCTTTTGCGCTGAATGCCCACGAACGGCTGCATTTCACCAAAGGGATCGGCGGTGACGATGAGGCTGAGTTGTGGCAAAAAGATTACGGCGGCGACGTGACGCTGTGGATCGAGTTTGGCCAAATGGATGAAAAACGGCTGCGCAAAGCCAGCGGCAGAGCCGAGCGGGTGATTGTCTATCTCTATCAGGAGGGGGCGGCAAGAGCGTGGTGGCGTCAGAATGAGCACCCCTTTTCGCGCTTTAAAAACGTCGAAGTGATTCTCTTACATGTAAGCGGTGATTTAGAGGCGCTTTCTGAGCGCTCCATGCGGCTGCAGTGTACGATCATGGAGCATGAGTTCTCTTTGCACAGTGACAGAGGCGACGTACATGTAACGCAGGAGTGGCTCAAGCGCACCGATCGATAAAGATCACCTAGGATAGACGCCGCTTCAAACCTTCATCCGCCAACACTCATCCAACACTTCATTTGTACTATGTCACCTATTTTTGCATTTAGGGGCATGGTTGCATCTTTTCCAAAAAAGCTTGTTCACTATAATGCGCGGATTGAAGACATTGCAAGGCAGCGGAATTGTCCTCTTTGGTGCCCTTTCGCTGCTGCTTGGTACGGCTGTCTTGCTCTGGTCGCTCTACCATCAACACAACCTTAATAAGACGATTGAAGCGGAACTTAGATTGATGGCGCGGGACTTTGACGCGACTATCTCACAGCAGGCCAAGGGGCTCTTGATCACAGCAAACACCATCACCCTTATGCCGCATATGCAAAAAGCGTTGGCGCAGAAAGATCGCCATGCACTTCAAGATCAGTGGGCAGCTATCTTTTCGACGATACGTCAAGAGGGGGTAACCCATTTCTATTTTTATGACACGAAGCGCTTGACGCTTTTGCGTCTGCATCAACCCTCTCGCTATGGAGACCTTATCGACCGTTTTAGTGCACGGCAGGCAGAGGCAACCCAAAAAGCCGCGTGGGGACTTGAACTAGGTCCCATGGGAACTTATACCCTTCGTGTCGTAGCGCCTGTGTGGATGAATAACATCTTGATCGGCTATGTTGAGCTTGGCAAAGAGATCGAAGAGGTGCTTAATGATTTGAAATTTCGCTACGGTCATGATCTGATTATGCTTATCAACAAACAGCAGCTCAATCAGGAGTCGTGGCAGGAGGGGTTGCAGATGCTCGGACGCTCTTTTGATTGGGCACTCAATGATACCTATGCGGTGACTTACAGTACCGACAATGCATTGCTGGCGCGGTTGGCCCCATTGGCTGATTCGGGGCACCAGCATGTGGCGATCAGCCAAAAGGTGACATTGAATGAGACACTCTATGCGCTGTGCTATATTCCAATCTATGATGCCACCGGAAAAGAGAGTGCGCACATGCAGGTCATACGTCCGATTGAGCCTTCGCTACCGAAAATGTCCCTACTACTTTTGATGATTTTTGGTGCATCCTCCATCATCACTGCACTATGGATCAGCCTGAAGCACTGGAGTTACCAATGAAAATTCTGATTGTATTATGGCTTTTGAGTCTGCTTTTACACGCCCAAGAGGATCTGATCCGTTTTGGCGTCTATCAATTCAAAGGCAAAGAGCTGACGCAAGAAGAGTATGCACCTTTGCTTGAGCATTTAAATGCTCATCTGGGCAAAAAAGTGGTTTTGGAGGTGCTTAGCCAAGAGGAGATCGAAGAGAAGATCAAAGCCCAAACGCTCGATATCGTCACAACCAATCCGACACACTTTTTGTTCGTCCGGAAGCAACATGCGCTCAGCGGCGCGATCGCAACCCTCATTACGGAGTGCAATAAAAAACCGGTTGACAAGCTAGGCGGTGTCATTGTCGTACGTCGCGACAGCCCGATCTACAACCTCAAAGACCTTATCGGCACTACCATTGCCGTTCCTTCCAAAAAGAACATGGGGGGTTTTAGAGCTCAAGCGTATGAGCTACTCAAAATCGGCATCGATATCGCCAAGCAGACGCAGATCATGGAGCTGCAGACGACGCACCACGATGTCGTCCGTGCAGTGCTTGACAAAAAAGTCGAAGCGGGTTTTGTACGCAGCGGCATTATCGAATCAATGGTTCGCGATGGAGCAATCGATAGCCATCATCTCCGGATCATTAACCAAAAAACCCATCATAATTATCCCATGATCACCTCAACGGCTCTTTATCCGGAGTGGCCCGTTTTCGCACTCAAACATACCGATCCGGATGATGTCAAGCTCTTTGCCTCTACCCTCTTTACCTACAAACCCGCAACGCTCCAAACGCATAACGGCATTTACGGCTACACCCTTCCAGCGGATTATCTGGAGGTGGAAGAGCTCTCTCGCGCCCTTCGCCTGCCCCCTTTTGAGAACTATGGAGTAATTACACTTAGAGATATTTGGCAAAAGTACCGCTACTCGATTGTACTTATGGCGCTCTTGTTTATGGTGACGCTCTTTTATTATGTCCGCGCGCAGCGGCGCAAAAAACTTTTTCAATCACTAGTATCGAATCTTGGAGATGGGGTCTACAGCATCAACCGTGAGGGTAAATGTCTCTTTATCAACCAAAAAGCGCTCGATCTACTGGGATACCGAGAAGATGAAGTTTTGTGGGTCGATCAGCATCTGCTCTTTCACTATAAGCATGAAGACAATTCACTATATGAAGAGGAGTCGTGCCCTATCTATCGTACCGTTATTGACCGAAAAACGCGCATGCTCGACGAGTATTTTATCACCAAATCAGGTACGCTGTTGCCGATCAGCCTCACGGTCGCCCCGACTGACAACGGCGGAGCGATTGTCGTTTTTCGAGATGTCAGTGAGCAAAAAGCCCTCTACCATAAGCTTCAGATGGAGCAGGATCTCTTCTCTCAAGGGCCGGTCATCACCATCGAGTGGGCGCCGCAGGAGCACTGGCCCATTCGGTATGTCTCCAAAAACGTTGAGGTTATTTTGGGCTATGGACCCTCAGAGATGATTGACGAAGCCTTTTCGTATGGTGACTTGATCCATCCTGATGATTTCGAGCGCGTCAGCCGTGAAGTGGAAGAGAAGATACGCCGTCATGATGTCGCCTTTGAGCAGTCCTATCGGCTGCGCAAAAAAGATGGAAGCTACCGTTGGTTTTATGATTTTACCCGTCTGGTATGGGTAAACGAGCAGCTTGTGTCGATCCATGGATACATGTTCGATCAAACCCAGCTCAAGCAGGTTCAAGAGGAGATTATCCTGGCCAAAGAGGAGGCTGAAAAAGCCAGCCGCACCAAAAGTAATTTCTTGGCCAATATGAGCCACGAGATCAGGACGCCGATGAACGCGATCATCGGTTTGAGTCAACTGCTTTTGCAGGGCGATCTCAAGCCCAAAGAGCGTGACTTCATCGACAAGATCAACAGCTCGTCTAAAATGCTGCTGGGCATCATTAACGACATTCTCGACTACTCCAAGATGGAAGCCGGCAAAATGGAGCTGGAGGCAAAGCCTGTGGAGCTGGAAAATGTACTAGAACAGCTTAGAACTCTCTTTGTGCAACTCGCTACCAAAAAAGAGCTCGAGCTCTATTTCAAAATCGATCCCGAGGTTCCATGGACGATTATTGCAGATGAATTGAGAATCAATCAGATCCTCACGAATCTTCTAAGCAATGCGCTCAAATTTACCCAAAGCGGCAACATTACGCTCTCGATCTCTTTGCTGCGCAAAAGTGAATCAAACGCTACCCTCTACTTTTCAATCAGCGATACCGGCATCGGCATGAGCGAGGTACAGATCGCCAAACTCTTTGAGCCCTTTACTCAAGCCGACTCTTCAACGACGCGCAAATACGGCGGCACGGGTTTAGGTCTAACGATTTCAAAACGTCTGGTCGAAGCGATGGGCGGCATGCTTGGTGTCTCAAGCCGGCTGAATCAGGGAAGCACCTTTTCATTTGCGATTGATGTACCGGTTTTGGCGTGGAGCAGATCCAAACCGCAAATAGCGAACCACCCTTGTCGGGTTTTGGTTGTCGATGATCAGCCCATCGCGCGGGAGATTCTCAAAAACATCCTGCATGGCTTTACATGTAGCGTGGATGAAGCGGCCAACGGCCAAGAAGCGATCGAAAAACTGCTCCAAGCGGATCAAGCGGAATTGTCTTATGACTATATGCTCCTTGATTGGCAGATGCCCGTTATGGATGGCAAAGAGACCATCAAGCGAATCAACCAACTCTCACGGGAGGGACGCTTACATGTAACACCGCCGATGTTTTATATGATCAGCGCCTATACCTTTAGTAATGACGAAGCACTCCCGATCAGCTCGTTTCTGGCCAAACCCATCACCGCTTCCTCACTCTACAAGACACTATTTGAATCTTCTGATCAGCGCACGCAGCTAAAGCAAACACTGCCTGATTTTAGCGGTATGCGCGTTTTGCTCGTTGAAGATAACGAGATCAATCAGGAGGTGGCCTCGATGATGCTTGAGCAGGTCGGTATCGATGTGACCGTTGCCGCAAACGGTCAAGAGGCGATCGATCGGCTCTTTAGCGATGGTGCCTACTATGATTTGATACTGATGGATCTGCAGATGCCCGTGATGGGCGGCTATGAGGCGACCCGCTTGATTCGTGCGCGCAACAGTGTGATACCGATCATTGCGCTTACGGCGGCCGCCATGATCGAAGACCGTCATAAAGCGCTTGAAGCGGGTATGAACGACCACCTCGGCAAGCCCATAGAGAGCCAAGAACTCTATCGACTGCTGGCGCAGTGGGGAAAACGCGAGGCGTATCATTCTGCGCTACCACAGGAGCCTAGCATGCTTCCCTCAACCGAAGCCGTATTGGATATGACGCATCTGAACCGATTGATGAAGGGTAACCAAGAGCGAATATCGAAATTGCTCGAGATGTTCGCCCATAACCTAAGTGATGAATTTCATTCCATCACTGCGTCGGTGCGCGCGCACGATCCGTCGGCACCGGCATCGATCCATGCGCTCAAGGGGGTCAGTGCAAACATGGGTGCAAAGGCGCTGACGAAGGTTTGCAGTGCAATAGATGCTTGCTACAAAACGCAAACGCAACCAGACGACCAAGTGATTGATGCGCTTGAATATGAGATAGACCGGGTCAAAGAGCACCTTAAAGCTGAGCATGGTTTACTACTTTGATGATCCCAACAAAGGAAGTTTGTTTTGACAAGTAGCTATAGATGGATTATGGCGTTTTGGATTGGAGCGATCCTTACGTTGTTTGTTTTGATGGCACGAGAGTATCACGACAAAATGCAGAGTGTTGCAAAAAATATCGTTCACGCCGCGTTGAAACAAGATGCCGCATTCAGGTTTTGGGCAACGTCTCATGGAGGAGTTTATATCAAAACAAGCGATAGCGTCAAACCGAATCCACATCTATCGCATGTACCGCATCGAGATGTCGTGACGGAAGAGGTGAATTTGACTTTGATGAATCCGGCCTCTATTCTCAGACAGGTGATGAACGAACATGCGGGTCTTTACGGTCTTAAAGGACGCGTTATAGGCCTCAGCACGCTTAATCAAGAGAACAATACCATGAACCCGTGGGAACGAAAAATACTTCTCGAACTGATGCGGACGAAAAAAAGCGATATAGTGTATGAGTTTACTCTATCGGATCAGGAAAAAAACTTCAAGCATTTCAACCGCTCATCACAACATCAAGTTGCCTTAAATGCCACGCTGTTCAAGGGTATGAAGCAGGAGATATTCGCGGAGGCATCTCTATGTCTTTGCCTATGGAGACCTTAATTGCCGAACGTGATCGCACCCTCCTTCTTTTGGCGCTGATCTGTGGCACTGTTTTGATCGCGGGGATGCTGATTATTCACAGGGTGTATCGGAATATTTTTTCGCAAAAACAAAAAGAGGCTCAATTGATGAATGAGTTGCGGCAGAGTGAACAATATTTCAAAGCACTCTTCAATACATCAAAAAATATGACCATCATCAACGATAAACACGTCATCAAAGATGCCAATCAAGCTTTTTTCGATTTTACCGGTTTTAAAACTATTGAAGATTTTCAAAAACAGCATGACTGTATATGCGATATGTTTCTTCCTAAAGAGGGCTATTTGTCCAAATACATGTACGCACATTACTGGGCAGATTACATTATGAACAACCCCTCTTTGATTCACAAAGCAATCATTAAAAAAGATGATCGTGAATATGTCTTTATCGTCTCGATGAACGCGTTCACGTTGAATGATAAAAATATATACTTCACCATATTTAACGATATTACAGAACTTGTCGAAAAAGAGAATATGATGCTCGTGCAGTCAAGACATGCGGCTATGGGCGAAATGATCGGGATCATTGCACGCCAATGGAGACAACCCTTGAGCGTCATTTCGCTTGGAGCATCCAATATATTGGCAGATGTTGAATTGGATATGATCGATCCAGAGCATTTGAAAAAGATTGCTTTAGATATGATGAAGCAGACAGGAGAGCTTTCCATGACGATTGAAGATTTTAGAAACTTCTTCAAGCCGAATAAAGTGAAAGAGTTTGTCAATGTAGACTCCGTCATTGATGAAGCTTTGAAAATATTGGAAAAAAGCCTTTTAAATCATCATATCACCATCAAGAAGAAGATGAATAGCGACACAATCATTCAGATTTTTTCCCGGGAGTTTTTGCAGGTACTGATCAATATTATGAGCAATGCCAAAGATGCTCTGATTGAGTCTGGTATTGACGATCCGAAAATATCGATTAGTACCGCAGAATACAGAGATTTTATCGAGATTACGATATGCGACAATGCCAAGGGGATCAATCCGGATCTTATCGATAAAATATTCGAGCCGTACTTTACGACAAAATCTGATAAGAATGGCACGGGATTAGGACTCTATATCTGTAAAATGATCCTTGAAAAACACCTTAATGGAACTATAGATGTTTATAACGAAAATGGTGCTTGTTTTCAAATAAGACTCAAAAAAAAACGATAATGAAGATCACTCAAACAAAACCTCGTCGTCTCCGATTTGATCGGATGGTTCGCTGAGTAGCATCATCTGTAGCTGGGCGATGCTGCTTAAGAACGTCTTGTCGAGATAGTGAATATCCTCAGCTTCGCGTGTAACGAAGACGGTCCGTTTCCAGCTCTGCAAACGCAACCAGACGACCATGTGATTGATGCGCTTCAAAGGGAGATCGACAGGGTAAAAGAGCGCCTCGAAGTCGAACGGGCATCATCGCCTCAACAAACCTCTACCAGATGAGTGATGGCCCTTTATCTCTGTAAATGTAGTTGAGGTTTGCCAAAATAGTATCCTTGAGAATAGGTGATGCCCAAAGCAGACACCAGCTCAAAGATCTCTTCATTTTCAACATATTCGGCGACGGTTTGAATTCCCATTTTCTGAGCAAATTGGACAATGGCTTCCACGATGATGCGGCTTCGCGGCATAGTGCGTATATTTTTGATCAATGAGCCGTCAATTTTGATGATATCCGGCTCTAATCTGGTGAGATATTCGAAATTGGAATACCCTGTGCCAAAATCATCGATAGAGAGCTTGCAACCCCGCTTTTTGAGCTCGGTGATGAATTGCGTAAAGCTTTGCGTCTGAACCATCTGCTCTGTCTCCACCAATTCGATGACCACACGCTGTGGTTCAGAGAAAGAGTCGATCATTTCCAGTAAATAAGCGCAGGTCTTTTGATTGAGAATGTCATCACGTTCAATATTGAACGTGAACGATTCCAAGCGATGACGAAATGTTGCGCAGGCTTGCTGAAAAATAGTCTGAGAGATGACGTGATAAAGGTGGGCTTTTTTAGCGATATTCAAAAAAGACCCAGGTGTCATTACAGTGCCATTTTGATCAATAAGACGTGCAAGTGTCTCATATTTAACGATGTGTTTTGAACTATTTTCGACGATTGGCTGATAATAAGCGACTATGCGGCAGTCCATGACGGCCCGATGAAGCGTCTTGACCATAGCAAATTTCTCTTTATAGGCCTGTTTTATTGGTAAGGACGCATCAAAGCTGATCTTGCCGCTCTCATCGTATTTGGCCTTGTGGAGTGCACTCGTAGCCCTCATGAAAAGATCATCTCCTCCACCGGCTAAACCAATGCTGACTTGAACAGGTAATGTCATGTCGGTATCTTTTCCATCGTAATCAACGACAAATGTTTGCGTCATTAAGTTGGTTTGTAGTGCTTCAAGTGCATCGTCAAGCATTTTCAGGCTGCACGACGGCTTTGCCAAGAGGGCAAATTCATCGCTGTGGCCTCTATACACTTCGGCTATCTCGTCAAAGTGCTCCAGTGGCAAATTGGCAAGCTGCTGAAGAATGCTGTCCCCTACATGATAGCCGTAGTATTCGTTGATTTCATGGAACTTATTGATGTTGATTAAGGCTAGTGAGCCTTCAGCTCTCTGTTTAAGCGTTTGCATCAATGCATGAATATTGTGTAGTCCGGTCAGAACATCCTCTTGATAAAGGGCTTCTAGCTTTCGTTGATGTTGTCTTACCTGTATCTCTAGCTGTTCGTAAAAGTACTTTCGATTTTTACGATCGCTGATACTGCGACACACTTTGTAAAAAGCCTGTTTGAGCAGTGCATCGTTCAAGGGTTTGGACAAAAAGGCATTCGCTCCGATCTCAATAGCCTGATAAAAAATTTCGGGCTCATTATGGGCACTAATGAGAATGATCGCCTGATCGGGGATTTGAGCAAGGATCTTTTTACACATTTCAATACCGTTCATGCGCGGCATGCTGATGTCGCTGATGACCAGATCGTAGGGAGTATGATTCTCTTCAATAAAATTTTTAAAACACTCAACACCCTCATAACCATCACACGCCGTATCGATCAGTTCAAAATAATTGGAAAAAAGTTTTCGACTGCTCTCGCGTAGCGTAGCATCATCCTCGACATATAAGACGTTACACTCTTTGGAGTAACTCAAAATCTCTTTATTAGTAAAACTCATGAGATCCTTCTTTTCGGGATTTGGATCACGAAACAGACGCCATCATCACTATTTTTAGCACTCATTTTTCCTTCATGATGCACTTCAATAATGGTTTTGGACATGTAAAGCCCCAGCCCGGTACCTTCGTTGGCACCTTTGGTAGTGAAATAGGGATCAAAGATCTGATTCAAGAACGCTTCGGGAATGCCGCCGCCGTTATCACAAAACTCCAAGACTACGCTCTGTTCATCTTCATAACTTCTGATGCGGATACGGGGGTTGGGAGTCTGTTTGATCTGGAAGTTCTCTTGTGCATTACGCAAAATACTGATAATGACATGCATGATTTCGCTTATAAACAAGTTGAGTGTGGAAGAAGATGCGTACTGTTCTTGAACATCTATGGAGCCTTGAAGCATATAGCAGTTCATGATTTTAAGTGCTTTGACGACAGGTTCTTCAATATGTGCCTCTTGTGCCTTTCTTTGTAACTTATAAAAGTTTCTAAAATCATCGATGGTCGTTGATAGAATCTTGGTAAAGTCGCCCATATCATCGATTGATGCTTTGAAATACTCTAGGCATAGGTCTCGCTCCATGGCATCCTCAAGGTTGAAATGCTCCATCTCAAATTTAATTTTCATATCCAAAATAGTTGCATTGATAGCACCTAATGGTTGTCGCCACTGATGGGCAATCATAGAGATCATCTCTCCGATAGCGGCCATTTTGGATTGCTGAAGCAGAAGCTGATTTCGCAGCAACTGCTCTTGTTGCAGACGATAGAGTTCATTGGTACGTGCTTCAACCTCTAATGCCAATTCTCTCTTTATGCTTTGATTTTGCATGATATACAGCAGAATAAAAGGGAATAAAATAAACGTGTAAAACCCCAACTCGAACAGCGAGCGCAACAAGACTTTTTTGAGCTCTTCTTGAACAAAATCGATTCTAATATCCGCAGCTAAAAGATAGACGGTTCCATTGTCGGTTTTTTTTGGAATGAAAATCGATCGAAATGATCCCCACTGGTCGGTATATTCCGCAAACATTGTTTGACCACTTTGTAGCGCTTTGTGAAGTTCCGGTGCAGCATCTTGATAGGGATCGAAAAAAAGCACCAGACCTTCTCCAGTATGGAACTCCTCATCCGTCGCGCTGCAAGAGGTGAAATGCACCATATCCCCTACTTTGATACATGAGTAGATGTATTGCAGTGAGGTCAGTTTGACATAATCGGACAGCTGCTTGATATTGGCCAAATCTTCTTTAACGGTGATGGCATTCTCGTTCGTCGCACGATCATGAAAGTCCACGGGTAGCAGGACCTCTATGCTTTGCGCACCCAGCTTCAAGGCGCTATCAATTCTCTCCATGAGCTCCTCTTTGGCTTTTTGATAGTTGTGGTAGGCATAGGTTGAAATAGCGGTAAAATAAAAGACCAAAGCAAGAAAATAGGCTACCCTTCTTGTATGCCTCTCTCTCGCAATTAGAGGATTTGTAAAAAGAGTCCAAAAACGCATCATGTTCTCTTTTTGGGCAATTCAATCACAAAGCAGACGCCATCATCACTATTTTTAGCACTCATTTTTCCTTCATGATGCACTTCAATGATGGTTTTGGACATATGCAGCCCCAGCCCCGTACCCTCATTGGCACCTTTGGTGGTGAAATAGGGATCAAAGATCTGATTTAAGAGCGCATCGGGAATGCCGCCGCCGTTATCGCAAAGCTCCAAGATGACACTCTGTTCATCTTCATAACTTCTGATGCGGATACGGGGGTTGGGAGTCTCTTTGATCTGGAAGTTCTCTTGTGCATTACGCAAAATGCTGATAACGACCTGCATGATCTCGCTGGTGTAGAGTTTAATTGACGCAGAGGATTCGTAGTGCTCTTGAACGTTGATGGAGTCTTGAACCATATAGCAGTTCATGATTTTGAGTGCTTTGATGACAGGCTCCTCAATACGCTCCTTTTTGAGCTCGCTTTGCAGCTTATAAAAATTTCTAAAATCATCGATGGTTGTTGTGAGAATTTTGACAAATTCACTAATATCGTTTAGGGACTCTTTGAAATAGGTGACACATTTGTCACGTTCTAGAGCATTTTCAAGATCGAAAAATTCCATGTCGAGCTTGATGTCCATATCTAAAGCGCTCGAACCTATAGCGCCTAGAGGTTGTCGCCACTGATGCGCGATCATCGAGATCATCTCTCCGATGGCGGCCATTTTGGATTGCTGAAGCAGTAACTGCTCTCCCAGCAGGTGCTCTTTTTGCAGTCTGATCAGTTCTATTTGCTGTTTGTGATGTAGTAGCGCTTCATCCAAGTGAGCGTGGAAATCCTTGAATAATGTGCACACCAGAGGGCTCCACGGCAACGATTTCTCTTTTTCGACCTGTTTCCACAATTCAAAAGAGTGCCGGGGTGCGATCACCTGCTCTTCCCCCTCGCCGGAAATATTCGATTTTAAGGGATTTCCGGCCCACAGGATCGTCTCTACAAACTCTTTTCTAAAGCAGAGAAAGGTTGTTTTTGGATCTTCGCGCGATTGTAATATCATCACTCCAGAACCCTTTTCTTTGTGCAAGAGAAGATGAGGCGCGAGAGCAGGCACCTGATGTGTAACAAAAAAGCCATCTTGTAGTTGTGGCGCGAATGCCGCCAAATACTCCAAAACAGCCTCTTGATTCGGGGTGCAGCCTTCGAGTAAAAGGGTGGCCTGCTCTTGGGCGTCTGACTCAATCACCGCGGCAACGCCATCTGCCTCACACACGCCAAACAGTAAGGGAAGGGACTCTTTGATCCCCTCTATGACCCCCCTGCTTCGTATTCTTTCTTGGAATAGCTCTTGAAAGTGCTTTGCTTTGTTTTGCAAAAAAAATTGATTTCGATTATTGATCAGCGTTTCTCGTGATGCAACCTCTTTGGAAAAAATCGCTGAAAGGGCTTCATAACCTTTCCACATGCAAAAAGGGACGATACGACGCGAGGAGTGATGACAGGCGATCATACCCCAAAGCTGGCCCTCTACAATAAGCGAAAGTGACATAGAAGCAGTCGTGCCCATGTTTTTGAGATATTGGATGTGCACCGGAGAGACGCTGCGCAGTACGACATTGCTCATATCCAGAGGTAATCCGCTGTTGGCTTCATACTCGGGAACAATGGGAGAAGGGGTATAGTAAATATCTGGGATCACACGAAAATAGTTTTTGGTATAGAGGAGTCGGGCTTGCTTTGGAATGTCGCTAGAGGGGTAGTGGGAGTGAAGAAAAGACTCCATATGCGGGGGTTTGGATTCGGCAACCACCGAGCCGTTGTACGCTTCATCGAACCGATAGACCATAACACGGTCGTAACCGCTGAACTTTTGAACGGTGCGCACCATGGCATCGTAAAGGCTCTGCATATCTTCGCCTTCAGAAGAGGCCTTTAGCGCTACATGTATCATCTCTTCAAGAGGATGAATTCGGATGGCTTTATCCAAAGAAGTTGACTGAAGCTCAAGAATCACCAAGCCATTGGCACTTTTTGAGATCATCGCAAAAAATTCAGAGCACTCTTGTGTGGACCAAAGGACTTTAAGATGCTCTTGAAGCGTGCAACAAGCGTGAGGTAGGTGGTTGCTGTGGCTTTTGATGCGCACTACATCTTCACTCCGAAAAAGCAGCGTTAGCGATTTTCCTAAATAATCATTTGCCTGCCCACCAAAGTAATCGGTGATATTTTCACTTACATGTACTATTTTAAAGTGCTCTGTCTCGAGTGCTATCAGTATGCCGTGAGGCTGAATGGAGCCGGGGATATGGATGGGCTCACGATCACAGTTGTTCAAATTGACACTCTGTTTTTTTAAAATAGCAATCTCTTCTGAACTGAGCAGCTTCTCTTCATTTTGCGTTGAAAAACTCATCATGCTCTCTTTTTGGGTAATGCAATGACAAAGCAGACTCCATCATCAATGTTTTTGGCACTAATGCTTCCTTCATGATGCACTTCTATGATTGTTTTGGACATATGAAGTCCAAGCCCCGTGCCTTCATCGGCGCTTTTGGTAGTGAAGTAGGGATCAAAAATTTTCTCTAAGAGCGCATCGGGAATGCCGCCGCCGTTATCACAAAGCTCCAAGATCACGCTCTGTTGAGTTTCATAACTTCTGATGCGGATACGGGGTTTAGGAGTCTGTTTGATCTGGAAGTTCTCTTGCGCGTTGCGAAGAATATTGATGACGACCTGCATGATTTCACTCATACTGAGTGTTACGGTGCTGTTTGCTTCGTAAGACTCCTCTAGTTCAATGGCATTTTGAGAGGTTAAGTAGCCAAGAATTTTGAGTGCCTTTAAAACCGGTACTTCAATTCTTGTCTCAAGCATCTCTCTTTGAGGTTTATAGAAGTTTCTAAAATCATCAATGGTGGTTGTCAACACTTTCACAAATCCGCTTATATCCAAAAGCGACGTTTTGTAGTATTCCGTACATTCGTTCAACCCCTCAGGTGTTTGTAGATCAAATGCTTCAATCTCCAGCTTCATCTCCATATCCAAAACGCATGAGCTAATCGCACCCAGCGGTTGACGCCACTGATGTGCGATCATAGAGATCATCTCGCCCATCATGGCCATACGTGACTGTTGAACCAGCTTGTCTTCTTGGCGCTTCAATGTTTTTCGATTCTCTTCAAGCTCGGTAATGTCCTCCGAAAAAGCGATATATTTATCCGGTTTGCCGTTGGCATCAACGATCATAATAATCTCTAGGTAGGCCGGATAGATCTCTCCATTTTTACGGCGGTCATATAACCTACCCTTCCAATAGCGTCGGGTGTAGACACTCTCCCACAGCTCTTCGTAAAATTTTTTATCTTGTAATCCGGAGTTCAATAAACTGGGATTTTTTCCGATGACTTCACTGATCGGATAGCCGGTTATGGCAGTGAAAGCGGGATTGGCGCTCAGAATTTGATTGTCGGCGTTGCAAACGATCATGGCCTGTTTGCTGTTGTTGTAGATGTATATCGCCAATTCTCGCTCGGTGATATCAGAATGTGTTCCTATCATGCGCAGCGCTTTTCCGTCTTCTGTGCGTTCGACAACTTTCCCACGCGTCATCACCCAGCGACAGCTTCCATCGCTTTTCATGACGCGATGTGAGTTGATAAACAACTCGGTTTTGCCGTCTAAATGATCTTGCAGATCGAGTTCTGCTTTTTCGATGTCATCAGGGTGAATGTATCCAGATTCCGAATCGAGCTCACGATAGTTATCGAGAATTTGCTCTACTTGAGCCCCTTTATTGATGGTATGAAGCACCTGCTTGGGAATATCCCAGTGCCAGATCTCTTCCGTGCCTGCATCCAAGAGGAGCTTCCACTTCTCTTCGCTTTTGCGCAGCTCCTCTTCGACTTTAAGGCGTTTTGATTTTTCACGCATCAGATCAATAGTTCGACTCGAGAGGGTGTCATACATGCTTAAGACAGTATTGATCAGTAAGATCGCCGCTCCCCCCATCTGTTCGTTGGAGTGCTGTTTTGCCTCTGTAAGATTCATACCCTGCTGCACTCCCTCAAGCACCAATGCCATGCGCTTGTCTTCATCCAAAATATGACGTGCGAGCCATGTGGTCAAATAATTGACCAGCTCTTTAAGCACCTCCTCTTGTGCTCTGTGTTGAAGGTTGCTTTTGAGGTTGAGCACCTCATGTGAAAATTGCACATGCGATGCGTGATGCTTTTGAAGCGCGCTGTCTTCAATGAGCACCTTTTGCCAGATCCTCTCTTCGTCATTAAAGTGAAAGTTGGCGTAGTCAATCAACTCTTCAAGTACAGAGTCCAGTACGATCTCTTCGGCGTGGTTGACCAGATGATAGGCCAGCTTGTTGATGATGGCGACCAGTTTTCGATGTTGTGTATCGATACTTGTGATCCCGAGTTCAAAATTTGAATTCCAAGGGAACACTTCAACATCTACAAAAGTTTCGGTACGCAAGATGGCTCCTTGGGTTTAAAAAAACTCTATTGCATCCTCATTTGATTCATCAAGCATAAACATGGCGATGATCTGACGAATACTGAGTTTGGTAGGTTCATGTATATGATGAATGTTTTTCATTGCCATGCTCTCAACGCTGAACCGACGGGTATAGCGCTCAACATCATTGGCAATCGCGTCAAAAAGAGCGATCAATTGGTCTTGATCTCCCTGAAACATGGAGACAAAAGCTTCACTATTCTGGGCGATGGAGATGGAAAGATCTTCAAAGCTTTTGGCCAGAGGATCCAAAAAGGGTGTATAGTGCAACAGAATGGATGAAATTTTTTGAAGATGTTCGGAGACTTTAAAAATAGTTGTCGTGTCTTCAAAAGGATCATATCTGGAGAGCAGTTCTAGGATTTCATCAAACAGTTCGGAGAGTTCTTCACAATCCTCAGGAAGAAACAGAACATTTTCGTCACCTTCATCTTCATCTTCGGCAAAATATTCGTTCAATAGACCATGACCCTGCTCTAAAAGGTTTTCAAGCTGTTGGTGTTTGATCTCTACAACGACCGATTGCTGCTCATAACGGCGTATTTGTTCTTCAAGCCTCTTTTTTTCAATATTAAGCTGCATCGTTAATGCGGTCATTTCGTCAATATAGCGATTGATCAGTCTATGGTCACAAACTGCCTGACAGACCTTAAAGAGTGTAGCTTTTAATTGATCGGCTTGAAGGGGTTTGGTTAAAAATCCATTGACACCCAAATTGATTGCTTGCTGCAGATAATGAATTTCATTGTGTGCAGTGATAAAGACAACAGCCTGTTCAGGGTTAAATGCAAGGATCTCCCGACACATCTCTATGCCGCTAAGGTGAGGCATGTCGATATCACTAATGATCAGATCATAGGAGCTGTTAGAGGTGCGATATTTTTGCAATCCCTCCTGTCCATCTTCTGCAGTATCAACTTTTAAAAAGTAGTTTTCAAAAAGAGAGGATGTTTTACTGCGTAGAGCAGCATCGTCTTCTACATAGAGCACGCTCATGGTTTTGGAATATTCACGGATTAATTTGTTATCGATATGTTTCATGGTGACTCCTACGGTGCAGTGTGATGAATACATTGACCAGCTCTCTATCCAACTGAGATAGCAACTCTCTCTTCATGTAAATGAGTGCTTCAAAGCTTGAGTAGTTTCTGCGAAATGTACGGCGTGTGGTTAAAGCATCAAACACATCACACATACCTATGATACGCGCATATTTTGGGATTCTTCTTCCTTTAAGCCCTTCGGGATAGCCGGAGCCGTCAAGTCGCTCATGGTGATAGAGTACGCCGTGAAGGATGCTCAGATCATCAACACCGTTTCGGATCAGAATCTGCGTACCGTAGCGCGAATGCATCTTTACCTGCTCAAACTCATCCTCTTCCAAAAGGGTCGGTTTATCTAAAATAGCCGCATCGATATGGAGTTTCCCCAAATCATGCGTGAGTGCCGCAAAGACAAGCCCCCGCATTTTGTCAAGCTCAAACGAGAGTTTTTGGCCCAGAATCGCGCTGAGAAACGCTACATTGGTCGAGTGCTCGTAGGTGGAGTAGTTAAGCGAAATAAAGCCCAAAAAAAGCGGAAAGATTTGGTCGCATTGAGATACCTCTATGATCTCTTCAACACAGTGACGCAACTTCTCGACATCAAACAGCTCATCGCCGGAGGCGAATATCTCTTGCATCAATTCGGCTGTTTTGGAGTACACGGCGATCAGACTACTGTTTTGTTGTTTCAAAAATAGAGGCTCTTTCTGGTTGGATTGATAGCTGTTATAGCTTTGATTTGTTCTTGCTGTAACGGCTTGAAGCATTGAATATTCCGTTTAAAGTGTGATGGTCTTAAGGAACTTTGCGTGAATGATACCCGCCGAGTGTTGGATGAGTGTTGGATAGAAGTGCTCCAACACTCATCCAACACTCTTTGAGTAATATTGATCAACCGATAATACATGGGAGGGTGAAAATGTCACATCAGCATCATGCGTGGAGGGAGGAGCAACATCTGCTTGAGCAGTACAAGGAGATTGTGGATATCAGCAATATTGTCTCCAAAGCCAACCGATACGGAACCATCACTTATGTCAACAGTCACTTTTGCAAACTCGCGGGCTATACCAAAGAGGAGCTTTTAGGCAAACCTCATAGTATTGTGCGCCATCCCGACATGCCAAAAAAGCTCTTTGAGCAGATGTGGCGAACCATTGAAGCCAAAAACATTTGGAACGGAGTCGTCAAAAATAGAGCCAAAGACGGCCATAGCTACTACGTCGATACAACGATCAAGCCCATTTTGAACCGCGACGGCGATATTGTTGAGTACATCGCCATTCGCAAAGACATTACGGAGCTTGAGGAGTTTAGGCAGCAGCTTGAAAACGAGCTGAGCGTCAAAGAGGAGAACCTGCAGGAGATGATGCGCCGCTCGCGCGAATACCACAAGGCGATGGATGAGAGCACGATTTTGGTACGTGTCGATCTGAATGGAAAAATCACCTACATCAACCGCGAATTTACCCATGCGCTTGGCTATACGGCGGCTGAAATCATCGGACAGGATCACCGCATTTTAAAACACCCCGATACCCCAAAGGTGATTATCAAAAATATTTGGGAAACGATTGTGTCGGGCAGAACATGGAAGGGGATCATTCAAGATTGCGACAAAAATGGTAAGACCGTCTGGCTCGACACCGTCATCGTACCGATCAAGAACATGAAAGAGGAGGTGGTGGAGTACCTCACCATCCGCCATAACGTTTCTGAAATCATACAGCTGCATGAAGAGATCGAAACGACCCAAGGGGAGTTGATCTATACCCTAGGCGCGGCTGCCGAAACACGCAGCAAAGAGACCGGCAACCATATCAAGCGCGTTGCACACTACTCCAGACTGTTGGCGCGGCTTTACGGTTTAAACAATAAAGAGGCCGAAATCCTTTTTCAGGCTTCTCCGATGCACGACATAGGAAAGCTCGCCATACCCGATCATGTACTCAATAAATCGGGCAGGCTCGATGACGAGGAGTGGGAGATCATGCGCACGCACAGTGAAGTAGGCTATAAAATCCTTAATAACTCAACCAGACCCATTCTCAAAGCAGCGGCCATTGTGGCGTATGAACATCATGAGAAGTGGGACGGAAGCGGCTATCCGCGCGGGCTTAAAGGCGAAGAGATTCACCCGTTTGGACGGATCACCGCGCTCGCCGATGTCTTCGATGCGCTCGGTAGCGAACGGGTCTATAAAAAGGCTTGGCCGCTGGAGCAGATTATTGAATATTTAAACACCCAAAAGGGGCGGCATTTTGATCCTAGGCTTGTAGCGCTTTTTCTAAGCCGTCTTGACGATTTCTTGGCCGTTCGAGACCAATTTCAAGATGAGCTGTAGCGATACGCATCAATCCAACAGTGATCCAACACTCTTGGGATAAAATACGGATATAGCAACGCTGGAGCGCTTAATGGCATGTTTTTTAGTAGCATTGATAGTGATTTTGGCGCTGGCGCTGACCTACTACGTCGTGATGTTTCAGCGCCAGAAGAGGCAATGCGGCGTCCTTCTTGACGAGCTGAACCAATCTACGGCGCAGCAAACCTTTTTTATGCGCAAAATGATCCACGAGATGAACACCCCCTTAAGCGCGATAGAGCTAAACGTCTCCACGCTGCTCAAAGAGCGCTGTTGTACCCATAGTGTCGAAATGATCAAAAGCTCCGCACGTATGCTGGCGACCATCTATGAAGATATCGCGTTTCACGTCGGTAAAGAGAAGATCTGCTACCCCGCGCAGTGGATCGATTTGGAGTCGTTTGTGGCTGATCGGATGCTCTATTTTGACACGATGGCCAGCGTCAAAAACATCTTTCTTGAGATGCAATCAGATCCGGAGTGCTACGTCTATATCAGCAAAACGGAGCTTCAGCGCATCGTGGACAACACCCTCTCCAATGCCATCAAGTACTCCACCAGCGCCTCGCCGATCATCGACATTACGATCATTCATGTCGATGGCGCGATTGAGCTGATCTTCAAAGATACCGGTATCGGCATGAGTGACGATGAGGTCAAAAATCTCTTTGTCTCCTACTACCGGGGTATGCACAATGCGCAGGGACTTGGGCTTGGCATGAGCATCATCAAGAAGATTTGCGACGACTACGACATAGTCATCCGCGTGCAGAGTAAAAAGAGAGAGGGAAGCCTCTTTAGCTATACCTTTCCGCCCAAAATGGTCACAAAAGATCCAAGTGCCAACGGTCATCCATGAGAGCCTTACTGCTAGAGGATGATTTCAACACCTCTTTTGTGATCGCTGCCCGGCTCGAAACGATGGGTTATAGCGTCGATAAGTGCTTTGACGGCGAGTGCGCGATGAATGCGGTGTACGCCAAGCAGTACGATGTCTACATACTCGATTTGATGGTGCCCAACGTCGATGGATACGAGGTGCTAGAGTATATCGTGAGCAGTAATCCGCTCGCGGCCACCATTGTTATTTCGACGCACATTGAGATAGAGTATCTTAAAAAAGCATTCCAAAAGGGGTGCAGCGACTACTTGAAAAAGCCTTTTGAGATGGAAGAACTGCTGCTACGAATCAGAAATGTGGTGCGTCTCACCGGCAGCAAAACCAATACGGAGATCATCAATCTCTCGCAAGGCTATAGCTACTCACTCCCCAAAAACGAACTCTACTATTACGACGAGCTGATTGAGCTGACCAAAATCGAGTCGATGCTGCTGCGCATCTTGATTTTGAATCTGGGCAGCGTAGTCTCGAACGAAGAGATCAAAAACTATGTATGGGACGATGAAGAGATCTCGCCGTTGACCATCCGCTATTGGATCTACCGCCTGATCAAAAAGTTTAAACCGGGCATGATCGTCAATATCCGAGGCATCGGTTACCGCCTGAGAAAACTTGATACCGGTGACGATACGAAGTTTTAGGTTTTTCGGCACTTGAATAGATGCTACAATCCGCCCAAAAAAAGGCATGTGCATGACCGGCAGCATCGAAATTCTTTCATGGAACCTCAACGGCATTCGCGCCGTGGCGGACAAAAACGGCTTTGCGTGGCTCGATGAGCGCGGTGCGGATCTGATCTTTTTCCAAGAGATCAAAGCGATGGAAGATCAGGTCCCTAAGCACCTCTTCGAGATTTATCCGCATCATGTCGTCAATTCGGCTGCCAAAAAGGGCTACTCAGGCACCATGAGCCTCTCGCGCTTCACCCCTGATATGGTGCTTACATGTAAGGAGATCGACACGCTTGATGAGGGACGCATTATCGAGCACCGCTACGGCGATCTGTGCATCTTCGGCATCTACTTTCCCAACGGCCAAAAAGATGAAGAGCGTCTGGCGCACAAGATGAAGTTTTATGATGACTTCCTCGCTTACTGTGATGCTCTGCGCACTGAGGGCAAGTCGATCATCTTCTGTGGCGACGTCAACACCGCACACTGCGAGATCGACCTCAAACACCCCAAAGCCAACGAGAAGACTTCCGGCTTTTTGCCGATTGAGCGCGCTTGGATCGACAAAGTCATCGAGCACGGCTACATTGACACCTTTCGCTATGTCCACGGCGATGAGATTGATCGCTACAGCTGGTGGAGCTACCGCGCCGGCGCACGCATCAAAAATGTAGGCTGGAGGATCGACTACTTCTTCATCTCCGATGATTTAGCAGAGTGCCTAGAAGACGCCTTCATCCTCGATGAGATCATGGGCTCAGATCACTGCCCCGTGGGGATTCGCCTTTCACTCTAAAGCAGGATTTTTAAAAAGCGAGGATGGCAACTGTGGGGTTTTCTTTACATGTAAGGGAAATATTGTCTTGTAGCTTTTTATTTGCTGTTTGTTTAAAGTAGCCTTTTTATGTTTTCTGTAATAGATCTTGTTGCACCAAAACGAATCCTTCTGCAGGATATGAATGCTATTGAATGGTTGTACTCAATAGCCAATAGGGCTGACATTGTTTTAAGATGAATTAAAAACTATATACATACGAATATAGTATAATGATTTGAAGAACTAGAATGTAAAAAGGATGTGTATGATTGAAGCGACACTGGCCGATATCCGAAAACCGGAAACATTGTACAGCTTTCAAAACGATATCGTCCATATCATCGATGGACGAAAAAAAGAGGAAGTTGGATTCTTTGTCCCAAAATCAATGGCTGATGAATTTAAAGCCTTCGTCGAATCGATTGAAAAAGCCAAACGAACGGCGCTGCTTCAACGTATCGCCAAAGCACAGGAACGTGATCCGATCGAAGAGGGCGGAGTGGGCGATGGAATACTCTAAGCATGACATCTGCCTGGTCAATTTCAATCCCGCAAAAGGCGGGGAGATGGGAAAGCTTCGTCCTGCCATTATTGTGAGCTCGGATGAAGATAATGCACTGCTCTCAACAGTCATTGTCATTCCACTCTCTACAGAGATTGAACCGGACGCGCTGCCCTACCGTTATACATTGCAATCCAGAGAGAAATTGAACCAAGATTCCGATGCCTGCATCAATGAAATACGCGCGCTTTCAAAAAGCCGCGTGAAAGAAAGACTCGCGTCATTATCGAAAGAAGAAGCGGTGATGATCCAAAAAGCTTTGTGCGATCTATTGGGAAATTGAATTTCCCCATCTGTATAAAAACGCAAAAACGGGGACAGCAAACGAGGCTACTTTGAATAATTGGGCGCCGTTCTCTTATAGATACAGATTGTCATCGTCGGCATCCGATAAAACAAAAATCCGCCTTTGGCTCCAAAAGCACACTTGGGCTACAATACCGTTTTGTTTTGAGAGGGGAGATACATGAACGTCGATACGATGCGCCATATTGATCATTATGCGGGGGTTCCGCTTACTTTTGCACTGACGCTGGGGCTTAAACTCTTTAGGCTCTTTCTTCCTGAAACCCCTAAAAAGCCCAAAAACGTGCTGCTCATTGAGCTAAGCGAAATGGGCAGTGCGATACTGGTCGATCCGGCGATGCGCAAGCTGCAGGGTCAGATCGAAGGGGAGCTCTTTTTTGTGATTTTTAAAAAGAACAAGCCCTCTTTGCTGCTGCTGAACACCGTCAAAGAGGAGAACATCTTCACGATTGATGAAGAGGGTTTGGTGCCGCTGGCGCAGAGTACGCTGGAGTTTTTGAAGTGGTGCAGAATCAAGCAGATCGATTCGGTGATCGATCTGGAGCTGTTTTCACGTTTTACGGCGCTACTTACGGGGCTTTGCGGCGCGACCAACCGCGTAGGTTTTCACAGCTTTCACAACGAAGGGCTCTACCGTGGTGATCTGCTCACCCATAAAGTGGCCTACAACCCCCACATGCACATCGCCAAAAATTTTGTCTCGCTGGTCGATGCCCTGCTTTCAAGCGAACCGCAACTCCCCTACACCAAACGCATCATCGGCGATGAGGAGATCGTGTTGGCCCAAACAGAGGTGAGCAAAGAGCAAAAAGAGGCGGTGCGTGCCGTCGTCGCGCAGCGCTATGAGGGCTTTGATCCGCAGCATAACCCCATCGTTTTAGTCAATTCCAACGCCTCCGATCTGCTGCCGCAGCGCCGCTGGGCGCGTGCGAACTACGCCAAAGTGATTGAGATGATCCTTGCTGCGCATCCCGGTGCGATTGTGCTGCTCACCGGCTCGCCCGATGAGCATGATGGGGCGCAGGCGCTGTGCAACATGGTTTATAACCCCCGCTGTATCAACTTCGCCGGAGCGGTGAAGTTTTTGCAGCTGCCCCATCTCTACGCCATCAGCGCCTTTATGCTTACCAACGACTCCGGCCCCGCCCATTTTGCCGCGATCACGCCGATGCACACCTATGTCATTTTCGGCCCCGAAACCCCCGCGCTTTACGGTTCGCTGGGTTCAACCACGCCGATTTTTGCCGGTATGGCCTGTAGCCCCTGCGTAAGCGCCGCCAACCACCGCAAAACCCCCTGCAGTGACAATCAGTGTATTGCCATCATCACCCCAGAGTGGGTCTTTAACACGCTGCGACCGCGTCTTGATGCCCTACCGCACTGATTCGTACCTGCCCTTTTGGGTCTTTGTCGGCCTGATCACGCTGGTGCGGCTGCTCACCATCCCCTTTTTTGATCTGGGGGTGGATGAGGCGCACTATGTGCTTTATGGGCGCTACCTTGATCTAAGCTATTTTGACCATCCGCCGCTGGCGGGGTGGACGCACGCCCTTTTTGCTTGGCTTTTTGGGGAAAATCTGATCGCCGCGCGCTTAAGCGCCGTATTACTTGGCATCGTGACTTTGTGGTATCTGTACCGTTTTTTACTGCAGGTGATTCAGAGTCAGAGCGCCGCGCTTTTTGGGGTGGTGGCCTTCGCCGCTACGCCGATGTTTGGCGCACTCTTTATGATGCTGATGCCCGAGACCCTGCTACTCGCGCTCATCTTCCCTGTGCTGCTGAGTGTTCATGCCATCGAGCGCCACAACCGTCTGCGCGACTGGGTGGTGCTTGGCGTTTTGTTGGGGCTGGCGGGTTTAGCCAAATATACGGCGGTACTTATTCCTTTGGCACTGCTGCTGTACTTGCTGCGGCGGCGTAAAACGGCGCTGCTGCTCACCTACAAATTCCCGCTCGCTGTGCTGATTGCCTTGGTGATGGTTTCGCCCGTGATTGTGTGGAACATGCAGCACGACTGGATCAGCTTTGCCTTTCAATCCGACCATGTTGCCGGCGGCGGCGGAGTCAATCTGAAGGCTTTTGGCCTCTCGCTGGCCGCCCAGTTTGGGGCCTATTCGCCCTTTTTGGCTCCGGTGGCTTTTTATGGGCTCTACCGCGCCTTGCGTTCGCCCGGCGATCTGCTCTTTAGCGCAGGTGTGGTCGCGGCGGTGATCGTGCTCTTTTTTGGCTTTGCTTCGCTCTTTAAAAGTGCGCTGCCGCACTGGAACGCCCTCTTTTATCTGCTGATGTTGCCTGTGGGAAGTGCGCTGCTTTTTGAGCAGGTGCGCGTTTGGGGGCGCGCTATCCGCTTGGGCGTGGCGCTCTCGTTGATGCTCACGCTCTATCTGCACAGTGAGCTGGCGCTCAAATACACCCCCTTCCCTGCCTATGCGAGTCTGCACCGCGACATTTACGGCTTCGATGAGATCATGCGTGAAGCCAATGCACTGCTAAAGCCCGATCAGGCCCTTGCGGTGGCGCACTGGTCGCTGGCGTCGCGCGCGCTGTATTACAACCAAAGCTACCATACCCCTTTGTTTGTGCTTGATCGCCGCATAGATCAGTTTGATCTGTGGCAACCCGAAGATCCCATCGGGCGCGATTTGCTGCTGATTTCGACCCACGATTTCAAAATCAATATTGAGAAAAAGCTACAGTGCGGGCGTGTGGTTGAGATGGGCCTTTATGACATACGGATTCGGGGCCGCATCGTTGATACCGCTATGTTTATCCTGTGCGAGGACTTTGGAGGTTTGCGATGACGCTATGGCGGCGTGTGGCGTGGATGGTGCTGTTTTTACTTCCGCTTGTGCTTGTTTCCCATCTCTATATCGATAGCGCGGTAGCACGATGGGCCATCGCGCAAGGTGATACTCTCTCGGACCCTTTTGATTGGCTCAGTCGCCTTGCGGAGTCACACTATTGGCTGGTACCGAGCGTGCTGTTGTGGATCTACTGGCGCTGGATACGACCCAATCCGCAGTGGGCTTTGCGCGCGCTTTTTATGTGGGCCGCCATTGCTTTTAGCGGCTTAGCGGTGAATGTGGTCAAGATTATCTTTGGCAAGGCACGACCGCTGATGCTGCGTAATGAAGATTTTTTCGGATTTACGTGGTTCAATCTTTCGCCCGATTTCGCCTCTTTTCCCTCAGGTCACACCACTACGGCCTTTACCATTGCGACGGTGCTTGCCCTGCTCTTTCCGCGCTACTGGATATGGTTTTACATGTACGGTCTTTTGATGGCATTGAGTCGTGTTTTTTCGTGGTGGCACTACCCTAGCGATGTGATGGCCGGCGCGCTTTTTGGTACGGTAGCAACGGTCTGGCTCTTTACATGCAAAAGACTTCCGTTTCACGCCATCAAGTGATGAGAAACCACTTTGATACCAAAAATGTATATAGTTTCATCAAAGTGCTCGTCTGTCTGATCTCAATCTGATATCAAATAGTGTATAATGTTAGGCTTAAAAAACGAAGGATTTATCTTGAAATTATATTCTTTAGTGTGTATCAGTTCATTGTTTTTTTACGGTTGTTCACAAAAAAACATAGCTACGGATGATTATTTGCCACAGCGTTCGCACGATGAGCGTATCGCGGTCTTTGCTCTGGAAAATTTCACCGATACGCCACAAGCAGGGATGCGTGCAGCCAATCTGGCAGAGGGGGTGCTGATCGCTCGAGGGTTGCAGACCCGCAGCCTCATCGCCGCATCAGGAGAACTCTCTTACGATGAGAAGATCGCTCTGGCGCGCAAAGAGCAACTCCCACTCGCACTCCTTGGAGGAGTGAGCGAATGGCGGTACAAAACGGGTATCGACGGTGAGCCGGCGATCAGTCTTCAGCTCAAGCTCATCGATACGCGCAGCGATGAAGTGCTTTGGAGTGCTACGGGCTCCGATAACAGTTGGGGCACCTCTTCTATAGGCACGACGGCGCAACAACTTATAGAAAACATGGTGCGTGTAGGCGACAAATCAGACGATACCAAACACTGAAGAGCGCATGACTTTTTTTCTTCGCTACCGCGAACAGTTCCTTAAATACGCCTATCTTGAGACCGTTGTAATCATGCTGCTCTATTTTGCGGTAGGCTACGCTTTTGATCCGAACGACCTGTGCATGGTTTCTCAAAAAGTCTCTTTTTTGACCATCATCATGGCACTCATTACGCTTTTTCACGGACTTGGAAGCGGTCTGCTGGCGAGCGTCATGCTTTTTGCCGCGATGAGTTTAGGGTATGATCAGTTTGACTACACTTTTTTTCTCAAAGAGTTTGTACTGGTGCTCATCTTTGGCGAGTTTCACTACTACTGGAACCGAACGATTGATCAGCAGCGCACGGTTGCGGAGTTTACAGAGACCAAGCTTTTCGAGCTGAGCAAGGCTTTTTATACGCTCAAAATATCGCATGATCAGTTGGAAAAAAACTACGTCTTCAAGCCGATGAGCCTGCGCCATGCGATCCGCTCTATCAAAGACGGAGTACGCTCGGGTGAAGAGCATCGCACCTTTGAGCGTTTTTTGGGACTGCTGCAAAAAAACTACGCCATCGAACGCGCTTTCTTGATACATGTAGAGAAAGGGCGTTCCGTTGTTGCCCGTAGTGACGCCGAAGTAAGAATTGACCTGGATGATTTGATGATCAATGAAGCGATTGAGAAAAAAATGCCGATCTATATCAGCGACCATGTCGGTACCCTGCAAAGCGCCTATCTTGCCGCCATTCCGGCACTCTATCGGCATGAGGTCTGTTTGCTGCTGGTGATTGAGAAGATGCCCTTTCTTTCGTTTAATAAAGACAATCTCATCTCCATATCCATCCTGTTGAGCTATCTCTATGAGGAGCTCCAAAAGGTGAAGATTCTTGAGGGCATTGCGGATTTTTTCCCATGGTTTCAAGAAAATTTTCGGTTTGAGCTCTACCGCTTAAGTGATTTAAACCGCATCTATCGTGTGCATTCTACAGTTTTGGCTTTTGTGATCGACGATCCGCTTGATGCCCATAGGCTTCAAAGCTGCGTGGGTAAAAACCTCCGTTCGCTCGACGTGATGAGCCATTTCGTCAACGGCGAGCGTACCGTGCTTTGTGTGCTCTTTCCCTTTGCCGACGAAGCATCGGCACAAGGCTTCGTGAAGCGTATTTTTGAACTGTTACATGTAGAGCAGGGACTCTTCCGTTACGATATGTTTGATCTCTCGCAGCTTGATTTGCTGCAACGCTATATTGAGCGTTACTGTGATTGAATGGTGGGTTTGGATGAGTGCCTCAATGGGGCGTTTTTACCTAATACACGGTCTGCTATCACTGATTTTTGCACTGATGGGTATGGCGGTGCTGCGCCGACGTTATAGTGATGAGCGCTACACAATGGTTTTTTTGCTGTTCGCGGTTCAGATGGCCATGCCGATCGTGGGGTATCTTTTTGGCGCTTGGATTGTCTATTATTTGCGCCATGTCCGCTACGACAAACGGTTGACCCATACCCGTTACATCGACATGGATGATTTTCAAAACGAGTTCGTCCAAATCAAACGGATATTTGGTGAAGCATCGATCAGCGAATTGCTCTGTAATGCCAACAGTTCGAGTGCGCTGAAAACCAAAGCACTCGCCTCCGTTTCGGACAATATCAACCAAAAAAACATCAATCTTATCAAAAGCTCCCTCTCGGACAGTGATGACGAGGTAAGGCTCTATAGTTTTGCTCTTATCGATGGTATGGAGCGCGACATCAACGACAAGATCCATCAGATGTTATCTGCCTTTGAGAAAGCGGAGCGCTTGGAGCAGCGCATCGATCTCGCCCGTGATTTGGCGGCACTCTATTGGGATATGATCTACTTTGAACTCTCCGATGCGGACCTCAAAGGCTACATCCTCGATCAGGTGAAGCACTTTGCGCGCATCGTCTTGGGGGTCTTTCCCGGAGATAGCAAAGTGAACATCGTGCTGGGAAAGGTCTATTTGATGGAGCAGCGCTACGATGAGGCTGCCACCTGTTTTACACTGGTAATCGAACAAGAGGGGAGCAGCGAATATACCCTTCCTTATTTGGCCGAGATCTACTTCAATCTGCGCAACTACCGCAGCGTCCGTGCCCTGCTCGCAACCGCCGACGGGATGAAGATGAACGCGGTGTTGCACCCCGTGCTGCATCAATGGAGTCGTGCATGAGCCAGTATATCCGTCGTAGTGACACCGTTGATGTGATGCTTTTTGGCGAGGGTACCTACCCTTACATTCGCGGCGGCGTTTCGTCGTGGACTCACCAGCTCATCAACGGTATGCCGGATCTAAAATTCGGTATTGTCTTTTTGGGTTCCGTGCGCAGCGATTATGGCGATATTCTCTATGCGCTACCGGACAATCTGGTGCATCTCGAGGCGCACTACATGTTTGATGAAGATGAGGTAGAACGGCGTCACCAGCGTGCTAAGGATCATCCTGAATTTGGCGTGGTGCGCGCGCTGCATGAGTGGTTTAAGCACAAAGAGGGCGACATCCCCGATGCGATGAAGAATATCGATTTTTATACCAAAAAGATCACACATGACCACTTTTTGCATTCCAAGCAGTCGTGGGAGTACATCAACGAAAAGTACCTGCAAAACTGTCCCGACATCCCTTTTATCGACTACTTCTGGACGGTCAAGAATATCCATCGCCCAATCTGGAAGCTGGCTGGGATCGTGGAGACCATGCCTACATGTAAGCTGCTGCACAGCCCCTCTACCGGCTACGCGGGATTTTTAGGTGCCCTTGCCTCCTACCACATGAACCGCCCCTATATCCTCACTGAGCATGGCATCTACACGCGCGAGCGTAAGATTGATATGCTCACCGCCAATTGGATCGATTTCAAAAAAGCCTCCTTGCTCAAGCAGCCTGAAGAGTTCAACTACATCAAAAAGATGTGGGTCAGCTTTTTTGAGCAGATCGGCGAGTTTAGCTACAGCCGCGCCAATCCGATCCTCTCACTCTTTTCGGGGGCGCGGGAGATTCAAGTACGCTTTGGTGCGGCGCGGGAAAAGACGCAGGTGGTTCCCAATGGAGTGGACGTAGACGGTTTGCGCAAAGCGTACGAAGCGTACGAAGCGCGCGAAGCGGGGATACCCAAAGTGATCACCCTCATCGGTCGGGTGGTCTCGATCAAGGACATCAAAACTTTTATCCGCGCGATTCGCATTACACTTAACACTCTTGAGGATGTAGAGGCGTGGGTGGTTGGGCCGATGGATGAAGATCCTGATTATGCGCATGAGTGTATCAACATGGTCGAAACGATGGGGCTTAAAGAGCGCTTCTTTTTTAAAGGCTTTCAAAACATCAAAGATATTCTGCCCAAAACGGGGCTGCTCACGCTCACCTCAATTAGCGAAGGGATGCCGCTGAGCATTCTTGAGGGCTTTGCCGCAGGGGTGCCGTGCGTCTCCACCGACGTAGGGAGTTGTCGGGATCTCATCTTGGGCGGTCTGGGCGCGGAAGATGAGGCCATCGGCGCGGCAGGTGCCATCACCGGCATTGCCAACCCCTCCGCATTGGCTGAGAGCTATATCCGTTTTTTAAGCAACGAGACTTTGTGGCATGAGGCCCAGCGCGCGGCGCTTGAGCGGGTGGAACGCTACTATCGGCAAGACACTTTTTTACAGACTTACCGCAGTATCTACGATGAAGCGATCGCATCATGGCCGGCATAGGTTTTGAGCTACGGCGCGCCCTGCGCCACGATCGGCTTCTCTCTATTGCTAAAGTGTATGGCTATTCGGCGCTGCTGAGCTCCGGCCCTTGGGTCATCTCCATTATCGCCATCATTATCGTCGGCTTTATCGGCGTGGCCACCGCTGAAAGAGGCGGCAACACGGTGCAGTATCAGATCGTCATCACCTATGCGATTGCGCTCGCCTCCAGCCTGATCGTTACCGGCTTTTTGCAGCTCCCTTTTACCCACTACATCGCTGATCTGATCTTCGCGCACCGCGAAGATGAGGTGCTTCCCTCCTATTACGGCGCTTTGCTCATGACGTGGGTGGGGGGAATTGCCTTTATCGTGCCGTTGGTTTTAGTGGTCTTTGAGGGGCATGGTGCATGGTTTAGCGTCGGGGTGATTTCGACTTTTTTGGTACTCTCAGGCGTCTGGATCTCCAATATTTTGGCCGTTAGCCTCAAATATTACCGGGGCGTTTTGGTTGCTTATGCCTTCTCATATGGTCTTATTATCCTACTCTCCATGCTCTTTGGTACCACGCTTGATGCGCTGATCTTCATCTTTTTTCTCGGGAATGCTTTGCTGCTTGTGATTCTGATGACGCTGATTACCAAAAGCTATGAATCCAGCCGCATCATCAGTCTGAGCTTTTTTCAAGACAAAAATTTCTACTGGAGCCTTGGATTTGCGGGGCTTTTTTACAACCTTGGCGCGTGGGTCGATAAGTTCATCTTCTGGTACCATCCGCTCACGGGAGAGCGGGTGATCGGGCATCTGAATGCTTCGGTGGTCTATGATATGCCCATCTTTATCGCCTATCTCTCCATTTTGCCGGGGATGGCGATCTTCTTTTTTCGGCTGGAGGCTGATTTTGCGGAGAAGTACGACCTCTTTTTCGACGCCGTGCGCAGCGGAGGGACACTCGGAGCGATCCGCCGGTACCGCGACGAGATGGCGCAGATCATCCGCCACTCCATCCGCGAGGTAATCATCGTGCAGGGGATTGTCAATATCATCTTGTTTTTGATGGCACCGTCGCTTTTTTCGGCGCTGCATATTCCCCAGCTCTATCTGGGGCTCTTTTATATTTTGACGGTGGGGGCGCAGCTACAGCTTGGATTTATGTCGGTGATGGCGATCTTGTATTACCTTGACCGTAAGCGCGTGGCGATGTGGCTCGCAGTCGCCTTTTTCGTGCTCAACGGTCTTTTGACCTTTGCAAGCATCTATATGGGACCGGCGATGTTCGGCTATGGCTATGCGCTTTCACTGCTGATCGTCTTTACCCTCAGCATATTAGTAGTACGACGGGAACTTCAGGAGCTTGATTATGAAACCTTTATGCTGCGCTAGACTTTTTTGGCTCTTTTGGCTTACGGCTACGGCGCTCTTTGGGATGACGCCGCCTAAAAGTGCCGTCGTCTATTACGGTGATGATCTGCCCTATACGCTGCTGGGCGTTCACGACTATATCATCGTGCAGCCCGATCATGTCAATACGGCGACACACGGCTTCAAAGTCTATACACCGAATATCTACGCCTACGTCTCATTGGGCGAAGCGGAATCCGGACAATCCTATTTTAACCGGCTCGAAAGTGAATGGATCGTAGGTGAGAACAGCGCGTGGAAGAGTAAAGTGCTTGATCTCTCCAATGGCGACTATCATGATTTCATACTGGAAGAGGTAATAGAACCTTTATATGTAAAGGGCTTTCGCCACTTCTTTTTCGATACCCTCGATAGCTATCAGCTTCTTGAAATAACCCCGCAGCAGCGTCAGACGATGCAAGAGGGACTGGTGACGCTGATCAAACGGATTCATGCACGTTATCCAGATGCGAAGTTTGTCATCAACCGAGGATTCGAGGTGATCGAAACACTTGCGCCGATGGTGGATGCGGTGCTCTTTGAATCGCTCTATCGCGGTCTTGCACCCGATGCGTCGGGGTATCAGAAGGTCTCTGAGAAAGACCGCTCATGGCTGCTCTCGCAGGTAGAGAAGATCAAGACGCTGGGGCTGGATGTTATTGCACTTGATTATCTGGGTCCCTCACAGTTTGATCAAGCGCCGGAGGTGGCCAAGCAGATCTGGGCGCACGGTGTGATCCCCTATATCGGCGATCGTGAGCTGCAGGCCATAGGATATTCATCCAAAAATGCGCTCAAGCGCGAGGTTTTGGTGTTGTATGACGATACGATGTTTGACCATACGGAGAGTGACGATAAGATTTTTTCAAGGGCTTTTTTGCAGCTTTCTATGCCACTGGAGTATTTAGGGTACATTCCACGGTTGCAGGGTATCTCTGAGATCCCGCTGTCGGACGCAGCTTTCTCACGCCTAGGCGGGGCGGTGATGTGGCTTGAAGGGAACTATGCCAAAGAACATCAGGTTAAAGTGCAAGAGTGGATCGAGCGTTGTTTCAAACATAATGTGAAGCTGCTCTTTCTCGAGACGCTGGAGGCAGAATTTCATCAAGATATTTTAAAAGTGTTGCATATCGATACCGTCGAGACCGGATATCCCAATCACATCAGCGAGAGAGTTTTAGCGTATGATCACAACCTAATGGGATTTGAAATAGAACCGTCTGAGTATATGGAGTCGTTTTCTTATCATCCTCAAGAGGCCACACCCTTATTGCAGGTTCAAAGAGAAGATCATAACTCTACACGCGCCGCTATTACTCCTTGGGGCGGCTACGTACTAGAAGGTGGTGTATCGGTGGGGCTGAACAAACAAAATTTATGGATCGTCAATCCGTTCGAGATCCTGCAGCGCGCACTTCGTTTAGTTCCGTTCCCGGTTCCCGACCCTACCACGCAAAACGGTAGACGGCTGCTCTTTGTACATATGGACGGCGATGGGATTATGAACCGTGCTGAGTGGAATCCAAAACGCTTTGCAGGCGAAGTGTTACTTGATGAGATTTTTCAAAAATACACCATTCCTCTTTCAATCTCCGTTATCGAAGCGGAAACCGCGTCTTACGGTCTTTTTGCGAAGGACTCCGAAGCACTTGAGGCGATTGCCAAAGCGATTTTTGCATTACCGCATGTGGAGCCTGCCTCCCACACCTTCACCCACCCCTTTTTCTGGCGCAATGTCGAAAATGGTCATTTAGACGATCGATACCATTTGGCCGTCAGCGGCTACACCTTTTCGATTGATCGAGAGATCAACGGATCGCTCGACTATGTCAATACGAGATTGGCAACCAAAGAGAAGCAGAGTCGATTGATCTTTTGGAGCGGAGATTGCCAACCCAACGAAGAGGTCTTAGCTTACATGTACCAAAACGATGTGCTACATATTAACGGCGGTGACACCATGGTGAGCAATGAACAGCCATGGCTCAGTCTGATTGCACCGTTTGGCGTACCTCGTGGAGCGTACTATCAGATTTTTACAGCGCAACAAAATGAAAACGTCTATACCAACAATTGGATCGGACCGTTTTGGGGGTATCAAAAAGCGATTCAGACCTTTAAGCTCACAGACGCTCCCCGCAGGTTTAAACCGATCAATATCTATTTTCACGCTTACTCAGGTTCCAAGCAGGCTTCGCTCGGGGCTTTAAAAAAAGTGTTCGATTGGGCGATCAAACAAGAGACGATGCCGATCTATACGTCGCAGTTTATCCCCAAAGTGATGGACTTTTATACCCTCTCCATCGCTGATACAAACGATGGATGGACTATCAGCGGTGCCGACGCACTCAAAACCGTGCGGCTGCCAACGGAAGTGTCGGTCGATATCGCACACAGTGAGGGTATCGCAGGAATCAAAGCGCACGAATCGGGCCGCTATGTGCACTTATCACCCCAATCAAACCACTTTATCGCACGGGGCGAAGAGAGCGGGCCTTATCTGGTAGATGCCAACGCCCCACTCAGTGCTATGCGTTTCGAACCCAAACGGCAGCACCTTGAGTTGAAAGGCGAAGTGCCGCTGCGTCTGCGTTATCGTCTGGAAAAAGGGTGCACACTGCAAAGCACGCCCGAGCCTACCCGCCGCCGCAGTGTCGGTGATGTGATCGAGCTTGAGTTTGAGCACGCCAAGGAGGCAAGTGTCGATGTCCTCTGCTCCTAAGCGTTATGAAGTCGCTACCTATGGTGAAACCCTTCTGATTGGAGGGATCTTTCTCTTTATCCTCATCGTGCTTTATCCCAAATCTATACTTCAAGAACAGGTGCTTTCCGAGAGCCGCAACTATGATCTGACGATGGCCTATCTGCGCAATATGATCAAGCTGGAACCCCAAAACGACGAACTGCTGGTGCGTATGGCCAAGCTCTCGATTGATCGCGGCAAACTCGATTTGGGTAATGAACTGCTGGTGCTGCTGCGCCAAAGCGACGCTCCGATGCTCATCGAGCAGCGCAGACTGCTGGAGTATCGCCTGCTCAAAGCCGAAAAGGGCTTACATGTAACGCTTGAGCGCCAAAATGAGATCGACGTGCAGATGCGCGCAAAGATGAGCGAAGCACTGCAAGCGGGCGTGAACGATCCCGATCTGGCAAAAGTGTGGTACGAAGAGGCGAGCGCTTTGGAAGAGGCCCACGCGGCACTGGGCTTTTTGCGTCCACTGATTGCACTGCGCGAGCCGCAGTGGCTGGAGCGCTGTGTCTATCTGGCAGGATCGCTGGGGGTGTACGAGACGCAGCTAGAGTGCGTCGAGGCACTGCTGCTTGTAGATGAGGCGCGCAGCAATGAGTGGATGCGTGCACGCTATCATGTTGCTTTGGCTGCCGAGCACAAAGAACTGGCCTTGCAAAGCGCGCTTGCACTTGCGCAAAGCGAACCGCGCTATTTTGATGAAGCCGCAACGCTTTACGCTTCTATAGGCAACTTCAAAGCCGCATCGGATCTGATGCTTGAGCGCTATGAGCGTACAGGTGAAGCGACGTTTTTGCTGCGCGCGATCGAGTGGTTACGCGCGGGAGAGCGGATCGATGCGATGGTGGCGCTAATACAGCGTCATGAGGAACGCCATCTAAACGATCCTTCGGTGATCAATGCGATGATGCGCATCTATCTCGCAGCGCAGCGGCTAAGCGAAGCACGGCTGTTGGCGGAAAAAGTGCTAAGGCGGCAACCGTGAGCTTAAGAGTCGTGGCAATGCTCATCCTTACATTCACACTGACATGGTCGCAGGAGAGCTGTTACAGTGTGCAGCTTCTAAGCCAAAATGCCCGTCTGCCCCAAAGCGACCTTCGGCTCGATGAGAGCTGCTTATGGATGACCATCGGCACGCAAAGCACGGTGCGTTGCGGTTGTTTCGACGCCTACGCGCAGGCTTGGGAACATCTGGGCCACTTTAATAAACGTTACCCCAATGCTCGTGTCGTGACCAGCTACCGTTACCGCTTTGCAGAATTGGCGCAGCCCAGAGAGGCGCCAAGCGAACCGCCGCTCAAACAAGAGCTATGGCAAAAAGCGTCGCACGATGAGCAGCTAGAGCTGCTGTTTCAGATCTTCGTTTATGCGGGGGATCTCGAGCATGCCTACGCCACGGCCCAAAAAGCGCTCGCTCGCTACCCCGATGCCCTCTACTGGCATCAGAAGATGGCGGAGGTGGCGCAGTGGCTGGACAAACGCGAAGAGGCGATGGAGCACTATATGGTTCTTTACCGTGCTACCCGCTCACCCGAAGTAGAGGCGACACTTTATGCCTATGCGCTGAGCGCCTATCAGTACTCCACCGCAGCTCCCATTGCCAAAGCCAAAGCGCTCAAGGCGCCGACGGTCGAGAATATCAAAGATATGATCTTTCTCTACGATGCGCTGGGCGAACCTGAAACCGCGGCGCAGGCGCTGCTAGAGCTCTATGCGCATAGCGGCGAAGCGTGGCTGCTGCGCGAGGCGCTGCGCATCTACCTCAATACAGGGATGCTTCATGAGGCGCAGCAGGTTGCTACGCGCATGGGAACGCTGACGAAGATTGATCCCCAGAGCGCTTCGCTGCTCTCTTACTTCTACTTCGCTACCCGCCGTGTGGATGCGAGCTATCGGGCGCTGCGCGACGCCGACTTACAGAGTGAAACCCCGCCGAAGGAGTATCTGGAGCAGCTCAGCGATCTGGCGTGGTATGTCAAAGACTTTGCGGTCTCTGCGGACGCTTCGCGGCGTCTCTTTGAAGCTTCAAGCGCACGTCAGGTCGATTTCGAGCGCATCTTGTATCACTACGAATCCATCGATCGCCCTTTGGCCATCCGCGCCGCTTACTCGGGGTTTGAGACCTATCAAAAGAGCTACATCTTTTTGATCTATCTGAACTTGCTGGTGAACCAAAACGATCAAAAAGCGCTACGTCACGCTTTTGAGACCCTAAACTCCGAGCAACGCGCGTTGCTGGAGCAGGAGCTGAGCTTTTGGCTGATCAAGGCGGGGATGCATCAGGAGGCTTTGGAGCATGAGCAGGCGGTAGCGGCGTTTAAGCGTGCTTTGGCGCTCGATCCGCATTCGCTCACCGCACTTTCGGCACTGCTGTGGCACTACATCGACACTAAAGACCACTACCGCCTTGAAGCGCTCGTTCAGTCGATCGAAGAGCGCTCCCGCATCCCTACAAGCCTGCTCTTGCCGCTTGCGGTGGGGCATTTTTCCTTGCAGCGCTCGGATCGCTCCTGGATCTACATCGACCGCCTGCTTCAGGAACAAGATGAGGGGATCGACGTGGCGCTGATGTACGCCTACATTATGCAAGGCCGCGAAGAGAACGATGCTTACATGCAGGTGATGATGCGGGTTTATGAGACCCTTCATGCGCGCCGACTGGCCGAACCCAAGCTGATGCAGGATCACGATTTTGTCGAGCGCTATCTTAAAACGGCGCTGACGGTAGTGCCCAGCGACCGCTTTGAACGGATGCTCGAAGAGGCGCGAAGCGTGCTCTCGCCGCGCATTTTTACGGAAATCTCCATCTACCGCTCTTTGCGTAACGATGCGCATGAGCAGGCGCGGATGCTACAACGTGCGCTGGTCTTTATCGAGCCGTGGATGTTGCTAAGCAGTGCGCTGAGTCAAGATGACCGCAGTTCGATGCTGGGGCTACTGGATCGCTACGGCGCGGTTTTGCCGATCCGCGACCGTGTCACGGCGGCGCGCGCTACGGGCGATCTCGCACTGGCGCAAAGCATGGCCTTTGAGGCGATGGAGCACAACAGCCATGATCCCCTGCTCTATCAGCAGTTCCGCGACCTGCAAGAGGCGCACGCCGACACCGCAAGTGTGCGCACGGGCTATCTCAAGCGCAACTTTTTACGACAGCGCTACGCTGAGTCGGCGCACCGCCACTATATCGACCGTGGGGTGAGTCTTTTGGCCGACTTTTCGATCGCGCGCAACGACGAAC
Source organism: Campylobacterales bacterium (assembly GCA_016938735.1). GTDB lineage: Bacteria > Campylobacterota > Campylobacteria > Campylobacterales > Sulfurimonadaceae > JAFGUB01. The sequence goes on from JAFGUB010000029.1 coordinate 81,044, forward strand.
GGCGCGAAAATCAGCTTGCAACCCTGCCTTATTACAACCGAAGCGCGCGGCTGGGCGTAGCCTTTGCCTTTGATCGGGGAGAGCTGAAACTGTACGGCGGGGTGCACAGTGCGATGCAGACCTACTATGAGTTTTCGGCGCTGCTGGGCTACACACTTTCGCAGCGGCTGAGTATCGAGATGGAGGCCGCTAAAGGCGCCGTTGCCAACGAAAGCCTCTATCTGCTGCTGGGCGGCCAAAAAGAGCACCTCTCAGGCCGCATCGATTATCAGTACCTCGCCTCGACGCGCCTCTCCTTGCTGCTGACTTATGATCGTTTCGCCGCCCAGGACGACACCGAACTGGGCAAGGGCGTTTCGGGTCGCGCGGAGCTGGTGCGCTCGCTGCGCAGTGGCTATCCCGATCTGCTATCGGGGCTCTTTTATGATTTTGGTCGTTATGAGGAGTATGAAGGCAGTAAGGGCGTGATTGATTACCTTCAGCCGCTGCGCGCCAAAGCCCTGCCCGAGCGTTTTGATAATTTCGGTCTGTTGCTGGCCTACGGCAACGTCAACGCTTCGACCTACACCCGCGTCTGGCGGCCTTACGCCGAATTTTCCCCTTTTTACAACAGCACCTTGCGTCAACTGAGCTATTCGCTGGGGCTTGGGATCGGCGGAACGCTGTGGAATCAGGATCATCTGATGATGGGCGTTAGCTACAGCGAAGCACTGAGCGGCACAAGGGAGCATCTGCTTGATCTCTACCTGCACTACAAACTCTACTACTAAAGGAGGGCACATGCGACCTTTTCTCTTTTTCTTGATCGCATTTGCGGCCTTGCTCGGCTTTTGGGGATGCGACGGCTTTGCCAAACCCAAAACGCCCGAGCGTATCGAGATCGAACCCAAAGGCAAGATTCTGCCGCGCAGCGCGTCGATGCAGCTGCGCGCTATCGGCTATTACAGCGACGGTTCAACGCAGGATCTCTCAAGCAAGGTGATCTGGAAGTCGCTTGATACGGCGGTGCTTACATGTAACGAATACGGCGGACTCTATGGTGTCTCAAGCGGCGCGGCGCAGGTGCAAGTCACCTTCAATCAAACCCTCAAAGCCCAAAGTAGCATCGACGTGCTGGGCATTACCCGCATCATCCCTTCACAAAAGCGCATGACGATCTCCAAAGGGTATGAGCAGGCGCTCTCGCTCACCGCTCTATTTGAAAACAACGCCACGCAGTATCTCGATGAAGACCTGCGCTTTAGCTCCGGCGATCCGGAGGTGGCACAGGTGGATGAGCGTTTTTACATTCAGGGGCTCAAAACGGGCGAGAGCCGCATCAGCTACACCATCGGCGGGGTGCAAAACGATCTACATGTACGCGTGGTCGATGCACCGCTGGAGCGCATCGTCATCGACGCGCGCGATCTGAACCTCTCCATCGGGACTGCGCAAAAGTTGGGGGCTTACGCCTATTTTAGCGACGGACGCACTGAAGAGATCAGTTACGCCGCCACATGGCGCGTCGGTGATAGCGCGGTTGCGCTCATTACGTCTGAGGGGCTGCTAGAGACCAAAAAGGGGGGCAGCAGCTTTGTGGAGCTGGAGTATCACGGCTTCAAGCATCAGATTCCCTTACATGTAAGCGAGAAAAAGATCACCGCACTGCGGCTCCAAACCGATGCGCCGACGCTGCCGATCGGTCTGTCGCAGAGCCTGAGCGTCTATGCCCTCTATGATGACGGTAGTTTTGCGCCGCTGGAGCAGAACCTCACTTTTCAAAGCAGTCGCAGCGATATTTTGAGCATTGATGAAACGGGGCTGATGCGTGCCCATGCTGCGGGTACAAGCGCTGTACATGTACGCTACGGTGATTTTGAGAGCAGCATGAATATTACGGTCGATGAGGTGCGCGTCCTGAGCATCGCCATCGAGCTGCCGCGCTACAGCCTGCTGCAAAACATCGCCTATCAACCACGGGCACTGGCCCGTTTAAGCGATGGAAGGGTGCGTGATATCACTTTTCAAGCCCTTTGGGAGGCCACCGGAGGTAGTGTCGATGTGCGCAGCGGCGGCATTGTTTGCTTAGAAGATGCCAAGGAAGCCCGCATTGCCGCGCAATACGGCAACCTGCGCGATGAAGTGACGCTGCAAGCGGGGCCGCGCCGCATCGATCATCTGGTGCTGCATCAAGAGCACCGCACCCTCTCGCGCGGTTTTGAGAGTGCATTGGGGGTGACTGCGGTGCTGGATGACAACACGACGCAGCCGCTCTCTTATGATCTACACTTCGAGAGCAACAACACCGCCGTTGCCGAGGTGTCACCCTTTGGCATGATCCACGCACGCGCTCTAGGTAGCGCTTCGATCCAAGTCGGCGTCGCAGGGCGCTACGCATCGACGCGCGTGGAGATCAACGACGCCGCTTTAACGCGCATTGAGCTTGATCCCTCAGCGCTGCGACTGGGCACGTCGATGCGTTACCGTTTGGGGGCACGCGCCTATTTTAGCGACGGTCGGGTGATGCGGATCAATGAGGAGTATCTCTACGGCAGCAGCGATGCGGCGGTGGCTTTGGTCACCTCCGATGGGTGGATTTATAGCGGCCTCAAAGGGAGCGCCGACGTGCGCCTGCACTACCACGGACATCAAGCTTTGACGCAGGTTCAAGTCGATGAGGTCGCTCTGGAGCGGCTGATCGTCGCGCCTGAGCGCTTGGTACTTTCGCGCGGGTTTGACGCCCTGCTGGAGACCACGGGGCGTTTTAGCGACGGACGTACTTTAGCCCTTGGCGCTTCGAGCGAGTTTGGCAGCAGCGACGAGCGCATCGCTACGGTGGACAGCGACGGGCGCATCTTCGCGCATAACGTCGGGACGTGTCGCATTGCGGTGCAAAACGGCGCGGTCAGCGCATGGGTGGAGGTCGAAGTGGTGGATGCGCCGCTGCGCTCCATCGTGATTGCCCCGGAGGCGCTTGAGCTACCGCCGGATATGCGCTATAGCTACGGCGCGGTGGCCGTTTTTGAAGATGAGCGTATCGTCAACATCACCAATACGGCGCTCTTTGAGAGCAGTGAGCGAAGCGTGGCGGCTTTTGATGACACGGCGACGCTCTGGGCGTATGATGAGGGGCAAAGCGAGGTGCGCGTCTACTACGGCGGCATGGTTGCCGCTACGCCGCTGAATGTGAAAGCCAAGCCGATCAAAGCGCTATTGACGTTGCCTGAGCGCCTTGAGATGCCCAAAGCGTTTGAGCGGAACCTCTCAGTCTGGGTGCTTTTTGAAGACAACACGACGATGCCGCTGACCCAAGGCATTCAAAGCGCCAGCAGCGATGAGACGGTCGCTACGATGGACGCTTCGGGGCGCATCAGCAGCTTTAAAAGCGGCGTCGCCATCCTGACGCTGAGCTACGGAGCGCTCTCGCGCACTCTAGAGGTACATGTCAGCGACGCGGTGCTGGAGTCGGTGCGCATAGAGCCTGCATCGATCACGCTGGGGCTGGATGCGGGGGTCGCCTACAAGGCCTTTGCCCGCTTTAGCGACGGCAGCGAAGAAGAGATAAGCTACAACGGACTGTGGAGCGTGGAAGATGTCGGCGTCGCCTCTATCGGCAGTGACGGTCTGCTGCAAACCCATGGCGTCGGAACGACGACGGTCGCCTTTTACTACGGATCAGAGCGCTACGAAGCAGCGTTACATGTAGGTGCGCCGCGCGTGAACGCACTGCTCACAAGCCCGCAATATTTAGAGCTAGGGGTTGGCTTTAGAGAGTATCTGGGCGTGAGTGCGCTTTTTGAGGACTTTAGCCTTCAAGACGTCACCCTTGCGGCCCGTTATAAGAGCAGCAATGAAGCGGTGCTTGGCGTCGAAACCAACGGCGAGCTGGTGGCGCGCGGCGTCGGAGCGGCGACTGTGACGGTCTATTACGGCGATTGGACGCAGAGCGTCTATGTGCAGGTGAGCGACGCCGTAGCCACGGGGCTGATTTTGGAGCCTTCAACGCTACGCCAAAGCGTCGGCGCGACGCTTGGCTATCGCGTCTGGGCGCTGCTAAGCGACGGATCGCGCAAAGAGGTGACCTCGCGCGCCTTGATGCAAAGCGAGGATACCGCTATCGCGTCGGTGCAGAGCTTGGGGTTTATCAAGGCGCACCAAAGCGGCAGCGTGCGGCTGCATGCCTATTTTATGGGGATGCACGCGGAGGCGACGTTTACGTTTGAGCCGCTTAACGTGCGCGACCTGTGGCTCACCCCCGCTGCGGTGACGCTCTCGAAGGGCTTCACGAAGCGCATAGCGGTCGATGCCATTTTTGAAGATATGAAGACGCAGCGTATCGAAGAGGATCTGCAGATCACTGCGCTCAATCCTGAAGTTGCACTGGCTTCATCGCAAGGCATGATTAGCGCTCTGGAGGTCGGTACAACGACGCTCACGATCCGCTACGGCGGTATCGAGCGCACCTTACATGTAACGGTAAACGACGCCAAGGTGGCACGCTTGGAGTGGATCGATCCTGTGATGCCCATTAGCTTGGGGATGAGTCGGCAGCTTCGCGCCCGCGCCTACTTTAGCGACGGGCGCGTAGAGGAGATCACCTATGACGCGCTCTATCAGAGCAGCCGCGCCGATCTGCTCTCGGTGCAAAGCGGACTGCTGGTCGCGCGCGGCGTCGGAGAGGCGACCATCACCCTCTATTACGGTGCGCAGACGCTAGAGGCGCGTATTGCTATCAACACTGCATCGATCACCGCTATGACGCTCACAGCCCAAACCCAGCTTCTACCCGTGGGCTTTAGTGCGACGATGAAAGTCACTGCCTTGTTTAGCGACAAACGTAGTGAGACGCTTGGCAGCGATCTGATCTTTGAGAGCAGCGACAAGAGCATCCTCAGCGTTGATCAAAGCGGCCGCTACACCATGCTGCGCAGCGGCATGGCCTTTGTACATGTAAGCTATTTCGGAATGCGCGCACAGATTCCGATCACGGGGACGAATGCGACGCTCTACGCCATCGAGATCATTCCCGCTGCCGCCTATATGCCGCTGGGAAGCACGTTGCCCTATGAAGCTAAAGCGATTTTTATTGATAATACGCAGCTCGATGTGACTTTTGATGCGCTATGGCAGAGCAGCGATCCGCAAAAACTTCTGATCGAAGATCGACAGGGTGTGCTGATCGGGCTGACCCGCGATCGAGGCAGTGTGGAGATCACGATACTTTATGCGCAGCGGCAAGCCAAAACGACACTTTACATCTACTAGGAGGAATCATGCATATTTTAGTCACCGGCGGTGCCGGATACATCGGATCACACGTGGTCAAGCAGCTCATCGAGGAGACGGATCATCACGTCTCGATTCTCGACAACCTCTCCACCGGACATGAGCGCACGATCAAGACGCTGGGTGCCATTGCCACGCAGATGGGCAAAGAGGCACCGACCTTTTATCAAGAGGATCTCAAAAACTTTGCCGCCATCGAAGCGCTCTTTCAAAGTGTGCGCTTTGACGCCATTATCCACTTTGCGGCCAGCATCGTGGTGCCCGAGTCGGTGGAGAATCCGCTCAAATACTACATGAACAATACCGTCAACACGACCCATCTTATCAACGTCGCCAAGCACCACGGCGTGCGCCACTTTATTTTCTCCTCCACCGCCGCCGTTTACGGTGAGCCCGATACCCCGCAGGTCAGCGAAACTACCCCCACCGAGCCGATCAACCCCTATGGCCGCAGCAAACTCATGAGCGAGCGGGTGCTCATCGACACCTCTGCGGCGCATGAGGATTTCACCCATGTGATTTTGCGCTACTTCAACGTCGCGGGAGCCGATGTGGCGTGCCGCATCGGGCAGAGTTTTCCCAACGCCACCCACCTCATCAAGGTTTCGGCGCAGACCGCGCTGGGCCGACGCGAGAAGATGATGATCTTCGGAGAGGATTTTGATACGCCTGACGGTACAGGCGTGCGCGACTACATCCACGTCGATGACCTCGCTTCGGCGCATCTGCGCGCGCTGGAGTACCTCGCAGAGGGCAACCGCTCCAACATCTTCAACGTCGGCTACGGCAAAGGATTTAGCGTCAAAGAGGTGATCGAGACGATGCGCGGTGTCAGCGGCGTCGATTTTCGCGCCGACATCGCGCCGCGCCGCGCGGGCGATCCCGCGATGCTCATTTCGGATAACACCAAAATCCGCTCTACCCTCACGTGGAAGCCGATCTATGACGATTTGAAGCTCATCTGTGAGAGCGCCTTAGCCTGGGAGCGTCAGGTCGATGGACTTTAAGGCGCTGCGGCGCGAACCGCTGCTCTATTTTCTCATAGGCGGCGCGCTGCTCTACCTGCTTTTTGAGTACGCGACGCCTCAAAGCGACGCTGCCGTAACACTGCGCCTTCAAAGCGGCGATTTGGCAGCACTGAAAAGCCGCTACCGCATCCAAAGCGATGAGGCCGACGCGCTGCTGCACGATCAACTCCTTTTTGAAACCGTCATGCAGCGCGAAGCGCGGATCCTGGAGCTGGACCGTCAAGACGGCATCATCCAAACACGCCTGTTGGAGCTGATGAGCGCCCTACTTTACGCGTCGGATGCGGAGCCAAGCATAGAGGAGTTACGCGCCTTTTACGCCGCGCACCCGCAGCACTATCTTGTCCGTGATCAGATGGGGTTGCAGCTATTGACACTAAGCACCGACGATCAGCGCCTTATCGACGCCTACCGCGTACTGCTGGTGCATGCGGAGCACAACGTATCGCAGGCGCGCGCTTTTGCCGGAGCAAGCGGTTTTGGCCGGATGGTCGCTTTGCACGGTGCTGCCGAACGTGCGAAGCATTTGGGCGGATTTCTTGCCTCCAGACTTGAATTTTTAAGTCCCTATCGTTGGCACGGTCCTATTCAGACCCCTTCAAAAGTCTATTTTGTCTATATCGATGCCCTGCAAGGCAGTGAGATACTCCCTTTTGATGAAGTGATCGAGCGGGTGCGGGAGGATTATCTACATGTAAGACGGCTAGAGCGGCTGCGTGAGGGTTATGCGCGTTTGTTGAGTCAATACCGCGTTGAGCGGGAGTAGAGCAATGCGTTTTTGGCTGCTGCTCTGGGCGCTTCTGGGGACGCTTGAGGCGCATCAGAGCGCGCTGAGCTATCTGGAGCTGCGCGACATGCAAGACGGGCGGATCGAAGCGGTCTATAAAAAGCCGCTGCAAGATACCCACGCCGATGCGATGCGCCTGCACTACCCCACCCACTGCTCCCAGACGCATCACGCACCGTTAGAGGCGCGCGAAGGGTACGCCATCAGCCGCTTTGTGCTGGATTGCGGCGTGCGCGGTCTGTTGGGCGGGCGTATCTGGAGCGAAGGGCTGCAACGAAACGATCAGGGGATTGTGGTGCGCTACCTTGGCAGCGAAGCGGTGCACAGTGCTCTACTGCGCCAAAACACCCCGTTTATGCAGTTGGAACAAGGCGTGCAAAACGATGGGGTTTTTGGGGATTATCTGCTGCTGGGGGTCGAGCATATTTTGCTCGGATTTGATCATCTGCTTTTTGTGCTCTCCTTGCTGCTGCTCCTTGGGAGTGCTAGAGCGCTGCTGCTCTCGATTACCGCGTTTACCCTTTCGCACTCGCTCACATTGGCGCTGAGCATTTTGGGTTATGTGACGATCAATACCGCCTATGTCGAAGCGATGATTGCGCTAAGCATCCTCTTTTTGGCGCGGGAGTTGATGACGCAAACGCAAACGCTGACCAAACGCTACCCCGCATGGATCGCCTTTATGCTGGGGCTGCTGCACGGATTGGGATTTTCAAGCGTGCTGCGCGAGATCGGTCTGCCCCAAGAGGCGCTGGGCGTTGCGCTGCTGAGCTTTAATCTGGGCATCGAGCTGGGGCAACTGCTTTTTATCGGCGCGCTCTCGCTGCTAAGCGCATTCGCACTACGCTACGGCGTGGTGCTTCGTCAGGTTCGGGTGCTTGCGCCCGTCATCGGCGTGGTGGCGGGGTATTGGAGCGTCGAGCGGATCGCTTCGATTTGGTTATAATGATCCATCAAAAAAAGGAGTTTTTATGCCGCTGATTTTGGCACTGGGTACCTTACTCTTCACACTTTGGATGGCCGGTTGCGGCGGCGGAGGCGGAAGCTCCTCATCGCCCACCCCCTCGTCCGTCTCTTCTGTATCGTCGTCGCTCTCTAGCAGCATTGCGCCTCAAAGCTCCAGCGCCGCCTCCTCGTGGTACCGCCCAAGCGCTGCGACCACCTATCAGATCCAGCTTCAAGGCACGCCCAACACAAGCTACGACGCCGATGCCTACATTCTCGATCTCTTCGACACCCCCCAAAGCGTCATCGACGCGCTGCATCAGCGTGGCAAAAAGGTGATCTGCTACTTCTCTGCCGGATCGTATGAGGAGTGGCGCGACGACGCGGGGAGTTTTCCCAAAAGCGTCATCGGCGAGCCGCTTGATGGTTGGGAGGGCGAAGCGTGGTTGGATGTGCGCTCCGAGCTGCTGCGCCCCATCATGCAAGCGCGTCTGGAGACGGCGCGGCAAAAGGGGTGCGACGGCGTCGATCCCGACAACGTGGATGGGCACACCCAAAACTCCGGCTTTCCCATCAGCTACAACGATCAGGTCGCCTACAACCGTTTTCTGAGTGAAGAAGCGCACGCACGGGGTCTGGCCATCGGGCTGAAAAACGATCTAAGCCAGATCGGCGATCTGGTGGGCTACTTCGATTACAGCGTCAACGAACAGTGTTTCGAGTACGAAGAGTGCGATCTGCTCTCCCCCTTTACGGCGCAAAACAAGCCGATCTTCAATATCGAATATCAAAAAAAGTACAACAACGCCGCAACCTTCGCGGCGCTCTGTGTGCAGGCACGCTCTTTGGAGATCCGTACCCTCTATCTACCCCTCGCATTGGATGACGATTTCCGCTTTAGCTGCGACGCTTTGTAACGAACCGTCATAATCGCGCTACGAACATCGGCGCGATTGCCCTAAGATACTCCTTAAAAAAAAGGAGCGTCCATGCGCGTTGTGCTTACCATCGCCGGATCGGACAGCAGCGGAGGAGCCGGCATCCAAGCCGATCTGAAAACATTTGAAGCCTTTGGTGTTTTTGGTACTTCGGCCATCACTGTCGTTACCGCGCAAAACACCACCGGAGTACGCGAACTCGTTGCACTCTCGCCCTCATTCATCAAGCAACAGATCGAAGCGGTCGCCGAAGATTTCGATATCGCCGCCGTCAAGATCGGTATGCTCTATTCACCCGCCATTATCGAGACGGTTTCACGCTTTGTGGCTACGCTCAAAGTGCCTGTGGTGCTCGATCCCGTCGGCATCTCCAAAGCGGGTTCGCCGCTGCTGCAAGAGGAGGCGTTCGAGGCACTTTCACAGCTTTTTGAGCATGTGACGCTGCTGACCCCCAACCGCTTCGAGGCCGAGCGCCTCTTTGGTTACCGTTTTGGCGATACCAACTCCCTGCAGCGGCTCACAAAAGCCCCCTGCGCGGTGGTCGTCAAAAATCAGGTACTCGAACTAGACGGCCATGCGCGCAGTATCGATCAGCTGTTTGAGGGACATACCCGCACCCTCTTTTCCACCCCGCACCTGCAGACCGCCAACCTCCACGGCACCGGCTGCTCCAACTCCAGCGCCATTGCGGCCAATCTGGCTTTAGGCAGACCCTTACATGTAGCCATCGATACCGCCAAGCGCTACATCTATCATGCGCTCCTGCGTGCCCCCGCCATCGGGCACGGCCCGGGGCCCATCAACCACAAAGCAGGAGGCAGACATGTCGCACCTTAAGGGTCTTTACGGCATCACGGATGAGCGTCTCACACCTGATGATCGGGTTTATGAGCAGGTGCGCGAAGCGCTCAAGGCAGGGGTGCGGATTATTCAGTACCGCAACAAAACAGCCACAGATACGCAAGTCGAAGCGCTGTGTAAAAGCTTGCAACTGCTTTGTCGTGATCATGGGGCACTTTTTATTATTGACGATCGGGTCGCTTTGGCGACGCGCATCCGCGCCGACGGCATCCATATCGGAAAAGACGATACGGCGCTTAAAGAGGTACGACGGCTTTTTGACGGCATTATCGGTGTCTCATGCTACGGCAGCGTGCGCCATGCGCTTGAAGCGCAGGAAAATGGAGCCGATTATGTGGCGTTTGGCTCCTTTTATCCCTCACCGACCAAGCCTCAATCGGGTATCGTGAAGCTAGAAGTGTTGCGCAAAGCCAAAGAAGCGCTGCGCATCCCGATCTGTGCCATCGGCGGGATCAACGCAGAAAATATCGGCGAAGTGGCCGCTTACGCGCCCGATATGATCAGCGTCGTCACTGCTCTGTTCGACGGCGACATTACCCAAAACAGCCACACTCTACTTAAAGGAATGCACCGTGACCACCCTTAAACTCGCCATAGAATGGTTTTTAAACCCCGATCATCTCCCCTTTATCGTCGCCATGCGCGGCGGGATGCTTAAACGCCGTGGGCTCGAACTTGAGCTGATCCAGCCCGATGCACACTACGACGGCCTGCGCGAGCTGTGCGAGGGGCAGATCCACTTTGCCACCAACGAGCCGCTGCACCTGATCGAGCAGTTTACCGACGAGATGCTTACCCTTGGCAGCTTTTTTAGAACCAAAGGGGGTGTTTTGCTGAGAGCCGAACGTGAAAACGTACTTTTGGAGGGGGGTGTGCTGCGCGTCACCACGCCCGTCTCCAACCCTACCACCAACGCCATCGGTTTTGAGATTATTCGCCGCTACTACGCCCAAAAAGGGTATGAAGTGCGCATGGATCAGGTCGTGTTCGAACCTAACGGCTTCGAGCATCTGCGCTATCTGCAGTCGGGTTCGGATGCGGCGTGGCTCTACTTTGACAATTTCGAGGGAATCGAGGCGCGGCTTTTGGGGTTTGAGGTGCGCTATTTGGATGCGCAAAACGTGGGATTTCCCAATTTTAGTGCGCTTGATCTCTTCACAACCCACGCTTTTTATGACGAACATCAGGTTACATGTAACGCTTTTGTCGAAGCGATCCGCGAAGCCATTGTCTTTATTTACGATCAGCCTGCTAAAGCGTTAGAATACTACTATGACTACGCGCAGACCCAAAGATCGGAGCTCATGGATGCGATCATTGATGCGACGCGGCTCTGTTTTCGCGCCGATTTTCGCTCCGATTACAACGCGGCGCTGCCGATACTGGAGTTTTTTCGCTCCATCGGCATCACCGATCTTGACGATGCGCGGTTCAAAAACGCATTTTTACATTAAAGGATATCCATGAAAATCGCCGTATCGGGCTGCTTGCTGGGGGAGAAGGTGCGTTTTGACGGAGGGCACAAAGAGGAGCGCTTCGTGACGCGCGAGCTGGGGCGCTACATGGAGTTTGTCTCGTTTTGCCCCGAAGCCCCCGCCTTTGGCACTCCGCGCCCCTCCATACGGCTGGTGGATGTCGAAGGAAACGTGCGGGTCTGGAGCAACAAAGACAACAGCGACCTCACCGAGCCGCTACAGCGCGAGGTCGAATCGCAAGCGGATATGCTCTCCAAAGAGCCGCTCTGCGGCATCATCCTCAAAGCCAGATCCCCAAGCTGCGGTCTGGGCAGCACCAAACTCTACCGCACCAACGGCCACACCGAGGGCAAAAGCGACGGGCTCTTTGCCAAAGCGTGCAAGGAGCATTTTGCCCTCTTGCCCATCGAAGATGAGGGGCGTTTGCAAGATCTGTGGCTGCGCGAGAACTTCATTATGGCCATTTTCGCTTATGACGCGTTTGAGCGCTTCAAGCAAGAAGCCACGATGAAGGCACTGGTGCACTTTCATACATGTAACAAATTTTTGCTCCAAGCCAAAGACGAAACGCTCTATCGGCAGATGGGGCAGCTGGTGGGCAATGCGGAACATCTTGCTTTTTCTGAGCTGCTGGAGCGTTACGAACTGCTCTTTAAAACCGCCATCAACCGCAAAAGCTCTATCAAACGCACCCGCAACGTGCTTGAACACATGGCGGGCTTTTTCAAGCGTGATCTGACCCCCGGTGAAAAGGCGGCGCTGCGCGAGCAGATCGGTGATTATGCCGCGCGGCTGGTGCCGCTGGCGGTGCCGCTGAGCACCCTTAAGCTCTTTGCCCAAAAGTACGCGCAGCACTATCTGCTGGAGCAGAGCTTTTTAGAGCCCTACCCCAAAACACTCGCACTGCGCTCCTACATCGACAGCGGCCGCTGATGCGCTACCTGCTCTGGTTTCGCCGCGATCTGCGCAGCGAGGATCATCCGCTGCTCTCCTTAGAGGGCGAGGTGTTGGCGATCTTTATCTTCGATACAAACATCCTCTCTAAACTCAAACCAGATGATCGGCGCGTCGGGATGATCTATGCGATGGTGTCGCGCCTGCGCGAAGAGCTTTTGGCGCTGAATCTGCCTCTGCAGCTCTATTTCGGCGATCCCGTAGCAATTATCGAGGAGTTACATGTAAGCCACCGTTTTGACGCGGTCTGCGCCTCGCAAGACTTTGACGCTTACGCCTTAGAGCGCGACCGCAAGGTGTCGCATCTACTCTCTTTTCATACGCTGCGCGACCCCTATCTCTTTGATCCAAATGAGATGCTCAAAAGCGACGCCACCCCTTATCTGGTCTTTACCCCTTTTTACAAAGAGCTGCAGCGCCGCTACACGCCTCAACGCCACCAAGCCTACACACCCGCCGCGCAGCGCTCTTTGGTGCTTACATGTAACGCCATGCCGACGCTAGCGTCGATGGGCTTTACATGTAAAGCTATGCCTCCACCCGATCCAAGTACTTTGCTAGAAGTGCTTACATGTAAACTCTCAGAATACAGTGTACTGCGTGACCGTCTGGATGCCGACGCCACGTCGCATCTGAGCGTCGCGCTGCGATTTGGGCTGATCAGCATCCGCGCGGTGGTGCGTCATCTGCTTACATGTAAGGGCTTGGGGATCGAAACGGAGGGCTTTTTTCGTCAGCTCATCTTTCGGGAGTTTTACGCCCACATGCTCTACCACTTTCCAAGATTGGAGCGCGAGAACTTCCGCCACAGCTTTGGGGGTGTTGCCGATGAGGAGAAATTCAAGCGTTTTTGCAGCGCTCAAACAGGCGTGCCCATCGTCGATGCCAGTGTGCGCGAGCTGCTGCAGACGGGCACCATGCACAACCGAGCGCGTATGATCGCGGCCTCGTTTTTCACCAAAGACCTGCTGCTGCCCTGGCAGTGGGGAGAGCGCTTTTTTGCCGCGCATCTGAGCGACTATGACGCGAGTGCGAACATCCTCTCATGGCAGTGGAGCGCGGGGACGGGGATCGATCCGCAGCCCTATTTTCGCATCTTCAACCCCTATCTTCAGGCCAAAAAGTTCGACCCAGACGCCCGCTACATTAAGCGGTGGTGCCCCGAACTCTTACATGTAAGCCCCAAAAATCTGCATGATGAAGCGTGGTTGCAAGCCCATACGATCTCTTCTTATCCCAAGCCGATGGTGGATCATAAAAGTGCTGCGGCGGAAGCCATCCGACTTTTTCAGCATTGAGTGGGTAAAGTATTGAGAATTTTTTCGGCAGATGCCACCAAGAGAAACCAACGATGATGACCCCGCTGCACGCCTTGCGCCTTTTATACGTCGAATCGCAGATGGCGTGCGCCAACGAAGTACTGGCCTATTTGCAGCCTATCTGCGCCTCCATCGAGCACGCCGCGACTACCGATCAGGCGCAGGCCTCGTTTCGGCTCAATCCGCATGACATCGTTTTGTTCAGTTTTGATGTGCAGGGGAGTACGCCCGTACTCACGTGTCTGCAGGCCATACGCGACTGCTCTGCGGAGACGCCGATCATCATCATCGCTTCATCTATGCAGTGCAGTGGGCTTTTTGAAGCGATGGAGGCGGGGTTTGAGCGTTTCGTCTCCAAACCGATCGATCTGGCACGTCTGGAGCAGCGGCTTCAAAAAAAAGCGCACAATCTTCTGCTCAACCGCGAAACCGACCGCGCCCGCCACCTGCTAAGCGAGTATCTTAAAGCACTTGAGAGCAGCGTTATCCTCTCCAAAACCGATCCGCGCGGCATCATCACCTACGCCAACGACGCCTTTGTCGAGATCAGCGGCTATGCCAAAGAGGAGCTGCTGGGACGCGCGCACAACATTATCCGCCACCCCGATACGAGCGCCGAACTCTTTGTAGAGTTATGGCGTACCATCAAAAGCGGCCAAATCTGGAAAGGGATCATCACCAACCGCGCCAAAGACGGCAGCAGCTACACCGTTGAATCGACCATCATCCCTATCCTCGATCCGAGCGGCGGCATTGTGGAGTTTTTGGGAATCCGCCACGACATCACCTCGATGGCAACCCATACCGTGCGCCTTCAAGATGTGGTACGGGAGAATGAATTGATCGCGATCAAGCGCTCCAAAGAGGTGATGGCGCGGCTCTACACTGATGCCAACACCGGCATACCCAACGCTCAGGCGCTCCAGCGCGATATTAGCTACTTTGACAACGGCACCCTCTTTTTGCTCGATGTGAACAACTTCAACATCTTCAACAAGCTGCACGGATTTCTCTTTGGCGACCAACTGCTGAGCGCCATCGGATTGCATCTGTCGCACTTGCTGCGCGATAGTGAAAAGCTCTACAAACTCAGCGCCGATCGGTTTGTGATCCTTGCCAAACAGTACGACGAAGAGTACATCAACTATCTCTGCAACCAGATTTTCGCCTATTTTGACAATACCGAACTCTTCGTCGATACAATCGAGACGCCGGTTTCCTTTAGCATCGGCGTGGCACAGATCACCCATGAGCGTGACAGCATCATCGATGCGGAGTTTGCGCTGGATGTGACCAAACGCTTCGGTAAACGCTTCAAAATCATCTACAATAAAGACGCCGAGGAGTTCATGCAGGAGCGCGAGAGCATCGACTGGCTCAACCGCACGCGTAAATTCATCTACAAGGATATGATTGTTCCCTACTATCAGCCCATCGTAGAGGTGAGCACGCGGCGCATCTACAAATACGAAGCGCTGGCGCGTGTCATCGAGGGCGACGAGGTGATTGCGCCGTATCGGTTTTTGGGTGCCGCCAAACGGCTCGGGCTGCTCACTTCCATCACCAAATCGATGATCAACAAAACCTTCGAGCAGTTTAGCGGTACCGAGATTCACTTCTCTATCAATATCACCGAACGCGACATCATGGATGGGTATCTGGTGGAGTTTATCAAGCAAAAAGCGGAGCGTTACCACATCAATCCGCGCCGCCTTACCTTTGAAGTACTTGAGAATCTTACCCTCTCCGAGGAGGGCGAAGTGGTTGCCAAAACCATCGGCCTTATCAAAGACTATGGCTGCAATATCGCCATCGATGACTTTGGCAGCGAACACTCCAACTTCGGGCGTATCCTCTCGCTGCAAAGCGACTACCTCAAGATCGACGGCGTCTTCGTGCGCGACTGCGACACCGACGGCGAGAAGCAGAAGATCATCGACGCCATTGTCCAGCTTGCGCGTCGGTTGGGCATCAAAACCATCGCCGAGTATGTCAGCAGCGAAGCGATTTTTGAAACCGTCAAAGCCTTAGTCGTGGACTATGCTCAGGGGTATCTGTTTGGGCAGCCTGAGCCGTTTCAGTCTAACGGAACCCCTTTTTTCACCCATCCCGAATCTAGCCATCCTTGACATACAATTTCGAGAAGACGTTAGTGTTTATACTCTTCTAATAGTGTGACATATATAATCACTCCTTGTATTGTCAAAACACAAGGCGTTTGAAATAAGGAGAATCGTTTACATGTACAGATTTCAAAAAATAGTTGTTGAAAAAGCCATCCTGATCTGCTTCATGGTGCTTTTTGGCTCAACAGCCTTCGCCACCACCTTTCAAGTCGCCAACGAGACACAACTCGACAAAGTGCTCGAGGTTGTCAATCATGGCGATACCATCGAGCTTCTCGATGATATCGTCGTCACCAAAAGAGTCCAGCTCAAAGTTCCCGGTCATGTCAGCAATCAGTCAAAGGGACTCTTCATCGATGGGCAGGGTCACACTGTCTCCGTTCCCAAGCCTGGGTACGCATGAAATTTGGTGCACTTGAGAATATTCTCGAATCTGATGGCATTATTTTCTTGACTTATGGAGGATTTCTTACTCAGGCGCTCATTTCGGGAATGACTGAAGCGCTTGAGCTTGAGGCGACCAAAAATGACTTGAGTATGAAGATCACGGGGAATCTTTTTACGATCTTTATCGAGCTGGCACAGAACATGATGAACTATGCAAAGGCACAATCAGACCAGCACACCGGAAATGAATCCAAAGGGCTCATTGTCGTCGGTCAGGAGCATGCCGACAAAAACAGTTACTACATCATCAGTCGCAATCTCATCAACGCCGATGACAAGTCCAAGATCGAAGCGCGGCTTAAAAGTATCGAAGGCATGGATAAAGAGCAACTCAGGGAGCTGTACCGCAAACAGCGAAAAAGTGGAGCTGGAAAGCATGATCATGGTGCCGGAATCGGATTCATAGAGATTGCTAGAAGGTGTGATACACTGGAACACGCATTTGAACCTGTTGGCGATCATCGCTTTTTTTTAACTATCAAAACTACTATTCACAAAAATTAAGGAGTGATTATGGAACCACTTAATATTGCTGCAACCTCCTCCACCCCGGCTATTCATCTTAATACTACCGGAGCAATCTCGATTGTCGGTAAATCCTATCCTGAAAATACATTTGAGTTCTACAGGCCACTCATGGAGTGGATGGAAGCCTATTTTGATGGCAATGCTGCTGAGCAAACAACCGTCAACATGGAGATTGTCTACTTCAATTCCAGTTCATCCAAGCTGTTTTTCGACTTTTTTGATCTTTTGGATGAGCAAAGATCGAAGCATGTCATCGAGGTGAACTGGATCTTTCACAAGGAGAACGAAAGCGCTCTTGAAGCAGGTAAAGATTTCAAAGAGGACTTTGCCGAGCTCACCATTAACCTTGTAGCCAAATAAGGCCTAGCATGGGTGCCTATGACAAAGAAAAAAAAGAGTTTGACGACTTTAAAAGCAGTTTTGATAAGTTATACAAAAAAATGTCGCGGGTTATCAATCACATGGAGAAAGAGATTCTTCGTAGGGATAACGACTTTCTTGAGCTGAGAAACAAGTACGTAGAGGTCAATGCGTTACAACAAGAGATCATCAACACCCAAAGAGAGGTGGTGTTTACGATGGGGGCCATCGGCGAGAGCCGATCCAAAGAGACCGGCAACCATGTCAAGCGTGTTGCAGAATACTCCAAACTTCTGGCCATCCACTATGGACTCGATGAAGAGGAAGCCGAAATGCTCAAGCAGGCATCGCCCATGCACGATATCGGCAAAGTCGCGATTCCAGATGCCGTCTTAAACAAGCCAGGACGCTTTAACGACGAAGAGCGCGCCATCATGGATACCCACGCAGATCTCGGGTACCGGATGCTCTGTCACTCCGATCGACCGCTGCTGAGATGCGCGGCCATCGTGGCGCACGAACACCATGAGAAATATGACGGTACAGGTTATCCGCAACAACTCAAAGGAGAAGCCATTCATATCTACGGGCGCATTACCGCCGTAGCCGATGTATTCGATGCGCTCGGCAGTGATCGCTGTTACAAAAAAGCGTGGGAGGATGAGCGGATTTTTGAGCTCTTCAAAGCAGAACAGGGCAAGCACTTTGACCCTCGGCTCATTGATATCTTCTTTGAGCATCTTGATACTTTTCTTGCCATTCGCGAGCAGCTCAAAGATCAGTTTTAATGTTTTTGATCGTCCGCTGGATTTTTTTGGTGTGTTGCTTGATCAGCACGCTCCTTAATGCATCCGAAGTATCAACAGGACCTGATCCCAAGCTGCATGTTCGCTTCACAGGAGATCCCAACTGGCTCCCCTTCGAGGCTTTTGATCCATCCGGTCAATATATCGGGATTGTGGCAGACCATCTTGCGCTCATCGAAAATCAAACAAACATCGTTTTTGAAAAGGTTAAACCCAAAAGCTGGCAACACGCGCTTGATCTGGCGCTTGGGGGTGCTGTTGATATCATCTCGGGAGATATCGACGATGCGACGCTACGCCAACATTTTGATCCCGTCAAACCTTATTTTACCAATGACATTGTGATCGTGATGCATCAGCGGATAGGACATGTTCAATCGCTTGACACCTTAGCACAAAAGTCGATTGCTATCGTTCAAGGTTATGGTTACACACACAAGCTCTATCAGCAATTCCCCCATCTGCACTTTGTTGAAGTCAATACCGTACAAGAGGGTCTCAAGGGGGTGGCTTCCGGCAAGTATGACGCCATGTTCGGCACACTAGCAATGATGAGCTACCAGCTCGTACAAATGGGACTTTCCGATCTAGCCATCGTCGGCGATACGGGATTTGCGATGGAGCTGACGCTGTTTGTACGCAAATCGTCTCCAGAGTTGTTTGAGGCGGTTTCCGGTGCACTCGCTAGCATAGATGCCAAAACCCAAAATGCGATTCTCAGCCAATGGTACCATGTTCCCCAGATGTTCGATCAGCAACGTCATATCAAGCTCAACAGCGCTGAGCGAGCTTGGATCGCACAGCACCCGAAGATTACCTACACTTTAGGGCCTTGGAGTCCGCTCTCGATCATTCAACAACAGAGTGTCGGCGGCATCATCAGTGCGTATTTGCACATCATTGCAAACGCCACGGGGCTACAATTTGACTTTATACCAGCCAAAACCGATATGGAGGCCTACAGTATATTTTCCCGTGGAGAAGCTCAGATTACGACGACGCTTGACACGCAAGCTGATTCTTTGGGGCTGTTAAGTGATCCTTTTAGCACTTTTGCCATGGTCATCGTCACCAATGAGAACATTCCATATGTGGACAATCCAGAACGCATTGCACGCAAACGTATTGCTATTGAGCGCATGCACCGACGTCTGGCCTATCTGAAATCTGCATTTCCAGATGCCGATTTTCTTGAAACCGAGACCATCTCCGAGGCGCTGAAAAAAGTCGCTTATCAAGAAGCCGATGCCTATATCGGGCATCTGGCAGCTGTGCTCGAACAGATTGACAAGAACGAGTATGGAGACCTGAAAATCGCCGGTAGAATGGAAGCACTTTATGAACACCGCTTCATGATTTCGGCGCAATATCCCGAGCTACATTCCATCATCAACAAAGTACTTGCCTCCATCGACGAGCATGAACGCGAAGCCATCAATGACGACTGGGTGCATGTCTCCGTTGAAGAGGCATTTGACTACACGCTACTGTGGAAAATAGGAGCTTTTATCTTACTTCTGTTTGCTATTTTTGCTTACTACAACCGTAAACTCAATCATCAACGAGCATTCATCCAAACCGTTCTTGACGCCCAAGAGCAGCTGATCATTACGAGCAATGGAGTGCGTATCATCAATGCCAACAAAGCATTCTTCAAGTTTTATCAAATCCGCACGGTGGCGGAATTCATGAATACCTATGGGGCTACATGTATTTGTGACACCTTTGATCAGAGCATTCAGGATGGTTTCTTACAAGCGTGGATGGGAGAGATGTCATGGCTTGATTACGTCATTGCCCAAAACACAGAGAGACATTTCAAAGCACGAATCGTGCGTGACGGAAAAGCACATATTTTTTCAGTTACTGCAGCAGCACTGCCGGGTACCAAAGGCTATAAGTCAGCAGTATTTACCGAAATCACTCAGATAGAAGAGGCCCGAAAAGAACTTGAAGAGGCACACCGAGCGACTAAGGATTCTATCGAGTATGCATCCTTGATCCAGCATGCTTTGATTCCGGACGCAACACTGATGCAAGCGCACTATGCGGATCACTTTGTTATCTGGAAGCCTAGAGATACGGTCGGAGGGGATATTTATCTCTTTGAGGCACTACGTAATGAACATGAGTCACTGTTGATGGTCATCGACTGTACCGGACATGGGGTTCCCGGAGCATTCGTAACCATGCTCGTCAAAGCCATCGAGCGGCAAATGACTTCGAGGCTCCTGCACAGCGACGAAGCAGTCAGCCCCGCAATATTGCTGCAGATTTTCAACAAAAGCATGAAACATCTGCTCAAACAGGAGAGCCGAGATAGTATCAGCGACGCCGGTTTTGACGGCGCAATTCTCTATTATCATAAAGGCGAAGGCCTGATACGATTCGCATCAGCGCAGCTTCCGCTCTTTTATGTCGCAGGAGAAAGGGTCATGATGCTCAAAGGAGACCGACACTCCATCGGATACAAACGCTCTGATCCTGATTACGCTTTTGCCGAACAAACCTTACATGTTACGCCCGGCATGGCACTCTATATTACGACGGATGGCTTTTTGGATCAGACAGGCGGTGATCAAGGTTTTTCCTTCGGTAAGAGCCGTTTCATCAACCTTATGGAAGAGATCAGCAGCTTGCCTATGTCGCTTCAGCGCGATCGATACCTAGAGGCGCTCGAAACATATCAGGGCGACTATGCGACGAATGACGACATCACTTTAATCGGATTGAGAATCTAGTTGCACCATAGCTTATCGACAAGCTATAATGCACCAATTTAATTTGGACGAACCATGATTTACCAAGATACCATCAGATTTCTCAAACAACATCTTGGGCAGGCCACAAGCTCTGATCACTGGAATGCACGTCTTAATCTTCAGTTTTTGCTCTTTTTGCAGTCACGTTACGGTGATACTGAAATACGCAAAGAGACGCATGAGATCAAAGAGGCATTTGGTTTCTTTTTTGAATCGGTAGGGATGCTCATTTTTGAGTTTTCACTTGAACAAGGCGTTGTGTTTACACTGCACCCTTATCAAATCGAACCATATCAAAGCCGTCATCTTGCATCACTCATTGGCATAATTCAATCCCGCCGCCGTGATGTTATCTTTCCCTATCAACAGCGCAACGACCAGATGGCATTGACAGGGCCTATACGCCGCGCCGTTAACGCGCTGATCGCCACGACTGATGAATCGGTCAACAAAAAAGAGCTGATTCGTCTTGCGATTCGAAAAGCATTACTGCTTGACGATCGAGACTTGATTCTGATCCAAAAAAGAAAATACCTGGTCAAACTCTTTTTGAGTGCAACCAAAAGTGTCGCCAAGCCTCTTACGCCTGATGACGATTATCATACAGTCCACAGTATCGACCCCAAAGAGCTACGCCATCACTATGATGAGCTTTTTTCGGAAATCGACATAGAAGCATTTTTAGACAACGTTATGACTGTATTATTCACCACCTCACTAGATTTTGATCAGCTCACTAATGAAATTTATGAAAAAAATGCGATCAGGGAGATCCGCCAGCACATTATGAAAGAGCTTTCGTGCTATTTTTCAGGCAATCAAGAATATGTCGAACAATTATCCGATTTCATCTTGCGCACACATGTGCTCGATATTCATAAGCGTCTGGCCATTCATATCTTTGAGCAGGTCACGCTAAAAAACCGGAATGCCGAACGCTTTTTGCAGTACTATTCCGGTGAAATCTATATCGAAAATGGCAACAAATACAGCATTCCGGCGCTTATGACGCCTGATGGAAAACACTGGAATACCAATTCGGTAGCCTCGATTGCCAAAATGTGGATACATGCACGCAAAAAATTAAAATTGATACAGATTGAAGTGCTCAACAAAAAAAACACTTTCGATCTTCAAGAATCCGACTACCGAAGCACCAAAGCACACTTTGAAACACTTGATCAAGAATATAATCTTCTGGCGCATACAACACAGGCGCAAAGAGAGGAGCTGGAAAAACTGCGGTTTCAGATTTATGAAGAGACTAAAGAAAAAATGGACCCCAAAAGAGAGCTGGAGCTCAGAAGCGCCGAAATCAACATGACCAAAGAATTTTCTAGACTAAAATCAAAATTCTTGACACTTAAAAAAGAGCGTGACAATGAGTTTTATGAATTCAAAAACAAAGAAGAACTTTACGAAGCCAATCTCAAAGAACGAAGCCGTCTCGAGAGTGATCTTAAAATGCTCAAGCAAAATCTCGATATCAATAGCGAGGCATACCATTCTATTCTTTCCTCCCTCGTCAAAGCCTTGATGCAACGTAAGCAGTTGATAGAGACATCTAATTAACCGACACCCTGCCCCTATGAGCGCGCCGCACTCATGCTACAATAAGCCCTATTTTTTGTACATGTAAGGAGTCCTATGAGCGATCTCTCCCACACCCTCGAAGCGCTGAAGGAAAAAGGGTGGCTGCGCGTCATCGATGAGCCGCTGGACGTTTATTTGGAGATTCCCCACGTGGCTTATGTGGAGATCAAGCGCAGCGACTCTAGGGTGCTGCTTTTTACGCGCCCCGTAGATAAAGCGCGCGGCATCGCGTTTGAGATGCCGGTGGTGATGAATATGTTCGCCTCGTTTGAGATCACGCAGTGGCTTTTTGGCCGTCATCCCGACGAGCTGGCCGCGCAGATCAGGGAGCTGCTGCACCTCAAGCCGCCTGAGGGGATTCTGAACAAACTCTCCTTTGCGGGCAAACTGCTGGGGCTTGCGAGCGTGCCGCCTAAGCGCCTCAAGGGCGAAGGTGCCTGTCAGGCGCGGCAGTTTTTGGGGCGCGACGCGTCGCTGGATCGGCTGCCGATTCTCACCACGTGGGAGCAAGACGGCGGGCCTTTTATCACAATGGGACAGGTCTATACCCAGAGCCTTGATGGCACACTCCAGAACCTCGGCATGTACCGACTGCAAAAATACGACGCGCAGACGCTGGGGATGCACTGGCAGATTCACAAAGATTCGTCGCACTTTTTCGATCAGTACCAAAAAGCGGGGCGCAAAATGCCCGTGAGCATCGCCATCGGCGGCGATCCGCTCTATATCTGGTGCGGTCAGGCGCCCATGCCTTATGGGATGTTCGAGCTGCTGCTTTATGGCTTCGTGCGGCGTCAAAACGCGCGGCTGGTCAAGTCGCTCACCAATGACATCTACATCCCCGAAGATGTGGACATCGTCATCGAAGGCGAGGTCGATCCGAGCAGCCTGCGCATCGAAGGGCCGTTTGGGGATCATACGGGCTATTACACCCTCAAAGAGCCCTACCCCGCCTTACATGTAACCGCCATCACCACCAAAGCAAAGCCCATCTACCAAGCCACCGTGGTGGGCAAACCGCCGCTGGAAGATAAGTTTATGGGCTGGGGAACGGAGCGGATTTTCCTGCCGCTGCTGCAGACCACCGCGCCTGATCTGATTGATTATCACATGCCCGAAAACGGGGTGTTCCATAACCTGATTCTCGCCAAGATCAAGCCCCATTTCAAAGGCCACGCCAAGCAACTGATGCACGCTTTTTGGGGCGTGGGGCAGATGAGCTTCGTCAAACATGCTATTTTTGTCGATGAGAGCGCTCCTGCGCTCACCGACTACGCAGCAATCACGGAGCATATCCTCAACCGCCTCACCCCAAAATCGCTGCTTATCACCGAAGGGATCGTCGATGCGCTGGATCACTCCGCCCCCGAAGCACTCGAAGGAGGCAAGCTGGGCATCGATGCTACGGGTGAGGCGCAAACGCCTACATGTAAGGTTCTGGAAGATGATGTACTACTTGAAAAAGTCCAAGCGCTTTACAGCGACATCATCGCGCTCAAACAGTACATGACCCACACCGCCAGCCCCATTACCGTTATTCAGTTTGCCAAAACCGCCCCCGCGCGCCACCTCTATGACGCGCTTTTCCCGCTGCGCGAACACCTGCGCATCGTGGTGTTTGTGGATGAACAGCGCAACGACGTCGCCAACCCCTACATGCTCATCTGGCGGGTTGTGAACAACATCGACGCCCTGCGCGACGTCTGGCGCGGCGACTTCATCGGTATCGACGCCACCAACAAAAGCGCCGTTGACGGTTTTGTGCGCGAATGGCCGGATGATGTTACATGTACACCCGAAGTGCTTGAGTCGTTGCGCGAACGAGGAGTCATCGAGTGCGACGCGGCGTTTATAGAGCGGTTTGGGCTGCTCTGAATCAACCGACACCATCGTAGTACCAATGAAAAAAATCTGCCCTATAATGGCCGCATATCATTCAAGGAGTCATTATGTTTAGTGAGATTATCCACACTGCCCTCGGCGGAGCCGTCATCCTCAAAGAGAAGGTCGAAACGGAGCTGGGGCGTCTTGAAGAGGCGGGAAAACTGAGCAAAAAAGAGGGCGAAGAGCTGTTAGAGCGCCTCAAAACCGAAGGAGCGGCAGAGGAAGATCGCCTCAAGGCCAAGTTCAAAGAGGCGCTTAGAGAGGTGATTGATGAGCTGGGGCTTGCCACCAAAGAGGATATCGAGAAGCTTAAAAACTCGTGAATTTTTACTCGCCAACGCGCATCTGGCGCGTTTTTCGCCTGCTGCTCTCGCTCTATCTGCTGATGCGCAAAAAAGAGCGGCTGCTCTTTTGGCGACCCTACAAACCCCAAGAACTTAGCCATGCCATCACCTTGCTGGGGGCGAGTTTTATCAAACTCGCCCAGGTGCTTGCGACCCGCAGCGACTTTTTCGATACGCACTACATGCAAGCACTCAAAGGCCTTCACGACGATCTACCGCCGATGGGTCACGACGCCTTTGAACGGGTCTTTGCGCGCGCTTTTGGCGTCTCATCGCCTTTTGCGCGTTTTGAATCCAAACCCATCGCCTCAGCCTCCATCGGTCAGGTGCATGAGGCGTGGCTCTTGGACGGCACGCGCGTGGCGGTCAAGCTGCGCCGCGAGGGGATCGAGCGGCGGGTGCGCGCCGATATGCGGATTGTGGGGCTCTTTAACCTCCTCTTTCGCCCCCTCTTCTCCCACTACACCAAGCACTCCATCGAAGGGCTGTTGCGCGAGTTTTCCGCAATGATCCTTCAAGAGGTGAGCCTCAACCAAGAGCGCGCCAATCTGATCAAGTTTTCCCGCACCTATGCCGATGCGGGTGTGCGTTTTCCGACTCCTTTTGAAGCACTGAGCTGCGATGATGCGCTGGTGATGAGCTTTGAAGAGGGGGTGCGCTTCGATGACAAGGCGGCGCTGGAGCGCCAAGGCGTGGACATCATGGCGCTGATCGATACGCTGGTACGTTTTTATACGGAGCAGATGTTGGTGCGCGGCTACTTTCATGCCGATCCGCATCCGGGCAATCTGCTCGTGAGTCCACAGGGGCAGCTGATTTTGCTTGATTTTGGGATGGTCAAGCGGGTGAGCAGCGATCTGCGCGTCGCCATCATCGAACTGCTTCAAGCCGCCAACGAACGCGATTTCGAGCGTTATGTGAGTGCGAGTAAACGCATGGGCACCGTGGCCTACGAAGCCCCAAGCGGTGAACTCGCCGAGTTCACAGAGCGGATGTTTGAGATCTTTGACAACGATCACCTTAGCTCCGGCAGCATGCAGCAACTCGCCTTTGAGGTGATGGAGCAGACCCGCAACCTCCCTTTCAAGCTCCCCCAAGAGGCGATCTACATTCTGCGGGTCAGCGCCATCATCGAGGGGCTTGGCACTACCTATGTGGAGAATTTTAACGGCATCAAAGATATTCTGCCCATTTTGCAGCGCAACATTCCCCGCGCGCTCGGAGCCAAAGAGAGTCTTTTAGAGACCATCATCGATGAGTTCAAAGCCTTGCCTACCGACATCAAAGCCCTGCGTACTACCTTGCGCCGCGCCAGTGAGGGGAGCCTTGAAGTGGAGCTTTCACGCTTGCAGCTTTCGTGGTTGCAAAAGCTGATTTTTGAGCGCAGCGCCCCCGTAGTGGGCGGCTTTGCGCTGATGGCGTGGGGGCTTTTTTTGCTGCTTTTTGATCCCTCTTTGCGGGAGTGGGCGCTAGGGCTCATGATAGTGGGAACATTACGCCTCTATTACCGTTGAAAGTTCATCTGCTTGAGGTTTAAAAAGTAAGTTGAAGTATGGATTTGTTAAGTAATCATTAAGAATAAAATCAATAATCGTTCTACTTATTTTGGATTGCTATTGTTTTTCAGGCACATTTATACTATTGTGGAGTAGCATAAATGCATCTCTACTTAGGAGTCTAAAATGAAAAAATTTTTCATTAGTCTGATTACTCTATGCGGTGTTTTGTATGGAGGGAGTGCGGGTGATGTCGTCATCTCTGGTACGACTGGAAAAAACATTAATACAGCAACAAGCAACAACACACAAGCTGTTCAAAAGATTCAATCGGCAGATGTAAAAGGCCAAGCTGGAAACATTTACATAATAGGACATACCGGAGATAATGTAAATGCTGCAGCAGCATCACAAACGACAGCTACACAGCGGGTTCAGAGTGCGGATGTTGGTGGCAATGCAGGTAGCATTTCAATTTATGGTTCAACCGGAAACAATGTCAATATTGCTGACAAAAGTGGAAAATCAGCTGTACAAAATATACATTCCGTCATCGTTCCACCCGGAACCGGTATTGGAACAGTTACAACCGGAGGCAATACTGGTAGTAATACTAATGTAAATAAAACCCAAAATATCGGCAGTGTTATCGCCAAATAAATGAGTAATGTGTGAAAGTTTCTGCTCGCCAAAGCTTACGAAGTAGGTTGTATGTTCTGTTTTTGATCATTATAAGTATTAACGTGCTTACTATTCTTTATCAATACATACAAATTTACAACTATCATGAAAAATTTAAAGAGAATGAAAGTGCAGCATCTTTTTTAATTATAAAAAAAATGCTTTTGGAAAATTTTGAGCAGATCAATAAAAAATATGATGTGTATGGTGGTGAACTAGAAAATCGTTTGAATACACTGTACAATCTTATTCGTGAAGGTTATTTTAAAGAATTTACAATTGAGTTAACTAATGCAAAAAAACTGATTTCATCAAATATTTTAGAAGGAGCTTATAACATTTTTCTTATCTCTTTTGACGGTAATATAATAGCTTCAACTGATCACAGTCAAAATCTCTTTTTTATTCGCGATGAACAGTATCTTGATAACTTAAAAATGTTGCGTCAAGAACAAGGTAAAATTCTTGTAGGTCCACCAATGCTTTGCCTTCAAACACAAAATATTTATATGCAGGCTATGACCTATTCGCCACAACTAGAAAAAATTATTGCTGTGTCGTATAAAACTGCTTTGCCTGATGAAATTGCAGAAAGCATTGTCGCTATTAAGAAGCAATTTGATACTCTTGTTTCTCTTCATGTCTATATGGTGAATCCGACACAAAAAATACTTATTGATTTTACAAGCTTACATGTAGCAACCAAACAGGGATATATTGGTTTTTTGAATGCACTTGCACGAAACTTGTCCGACAGAATTGTAACTCCTTTGCCCGATACAGAGCTATTGAATCGAATAAAACAAACACAGCATACTCTGTTGTCACGACGATGTGAGGAGAACTGTATCAGTAGTTATATTGCCATTAGTCATCAACCATTTTCTTATTCAAACGATTACAATATTTTGATTGAAGCGTCACTTGTAGAGATAAAATCAAATGATTTTAATATGATCCAAAAAAGTTTGTTGATAACTTCATTGCTGGCAATGCTCATGATTTTTCTTTTTTATTTTGTTATGCGTGTATCTGTTATTGTCCCTTTGGAGAAAATAGCTGAACATCTTTTAAAAAATACTCCAATTACTGACAAAAAATTATTAGAAAGCAATAATGAAATTTCCCGATTTGCAAAAAGTTTTAATGCCTTACAGCGACGTCTTTCTCATCATGTGGTCATAAGGAATCGTCTTCTTGAAGAACAAAAACTTTTTATCAGCAATTCAATCCATGAGCTTTCTACACCCTTGAGTGTGATAGGAACCAACGCATCAATTCTAGAGATGGAATATGGTATCAATGAACCTTTGATTTATATTTCGAGTGCTATTAAACAAATTAATAATATTAAGGAGGATATTGCTTATGCAATGCTTAATAGCGATATCAACTATCAAATAGAGAGCGTGAATGTATGCCAATTTATCAAAAATCGTATTAACTATTTTTCTCAAGTAGCTTTTGCTAACGAAAAGCAGATCAGTTTTTATTGCACTGATGAGATTTTAATAGATATTAGTCCAATTGAATTCGGACTCTTAGTAGATAACAATCTCTCTAATGGTATTAAGTATGGGAAAATAAATTCACGAATCACAGTTACTATTAAAAGTAGTCCTAGTGGATTTATCTTAGAGTTTTCAAGTTTTGGTGAACAAATTTATGAGCCTACTAAGATTTTTGAACGTTTTTATCGCGAAGATACACAGCGAAGAGGTTTTGGTATCGGTTTGAATATTGTTAAAAATATTTGCAAGAAATATGGCTTTAAGTATGAAGTATCAAGTGAAAATGGATTAAACCATTTCAGATATTTTATTGATAGGTCAAAGGAATTACATGAAGATCTTATTACTTGAAGATGATCTTGTCTTAAATAAATCAATAAAAAAATTTCTACAGATGCAAATGTTTGAAGTTTTATCGTTTTACACCGGAGATGAAACTATTGAAGCGATAGATGCCTCCATTGACTTGTATATACTAGATATCAATGTCAAAGGACTCAATGGGATTGATGTGCTCGAGTCTATTCGCATGTTCGATGAAAAAGTTCCGATTATAATGATTAGTGCAGAAACATCGATTGAAACCATTATGCAGAGTTATGCAAAAGGTTGCAATGACTATCTTAAAAAACCTTTTGATATCCGAGAGCTTAAAATCAAAATCGATCATCTTTCGACCTATGAAATGACTATTGTGAATCTCGGAGAAAATTACCATTTCGATCTCAAAACGGATACACTGTATCAAAATCAAGTCCCGATTAAACTAACTAAGAAAGAACTTAAATTGTTGCGCCTGCTGGTTAAAAATCGTGGTATCAATGTCACCTATGCTCGTATTATTGACTGCCTCTGGGAAGATGATCCTTCAGATGTCAATATGGATGCCGTACGTAGCATCGCATCTCGGCTTAGACATAAATTACCTAAAAATCTTATTGTTAGCAATGTCGGTTTGGGATACTCGCTTGCTTAATATTACAGTTATATCATACGTACGGGGTATACTCAAAGTGTGGTTGTTAATTCTATCTATCAGCCCGCAGTTGGTTGCTAAACAATTGCATGCAACAACATGGTCTTTGAGAGATGGGACATTTGAATCAGTCGTATTGCTTTTCAATGAGGCTCGTAAAAAAGAAGGCATAGGCCCTCTACTTTTCCCTGATGAGAAAAGCTGGGATATCACTACAAATAGTTGTAAAATGTTATATATTATAAATATTGAGCGTCAAGAGAGAGGATTATTGCCAATGTCCGATTGTTCTTCTATTGTACAAGATATTGCGCAGCGGTACGCTGATCTGCTGATTCGTGAAGGACGATTTTCCCACAGGATTGGTGGAAATAATGCATGGGGACGGTTGCATAATGAACCGCGTATCGCTTCATGTCACAAACGGATTCCTTATGCAGAAAATCTTGCACGCTTTATTAGTGATAAGGGATATCAGAAATATCCGATCGAACGGGCTTTGTTTGAATGGTTCTATAATGACGAGCTACATAATTGGAAACATCGAGAGATGCTGCTTTATGAGGGTTATGAAAACGTGTTGATCGGTACCGGAATCAGTAAAGGTTCATTTAAAGATACTCAATATATGGTTTATGTTGTTTTAAATCTTTTTGAACCATGCGATTCTTGGGATACTCAAAAGGAAGGAGAGTAATATGTCTTTTCGACTTTTGGTTTATATGATACTTGTGTTCAGCTCTATGTCTTTTTTGTATGCGGAAGAAAATGACACGTTACACGAGGCGTATATCAACCTAGATTTTAATAACTCTATGGCACACCGCGAACATTTTACAATCGTTATTCTACCTATACAAAACGCAACAGCCTTTCCGGAACTTCCTTATTACTTCCGAATGCGATTGGCTGAACAGTTTCGGGCTAAAGGCTACAGTATTGTCACTTTTGACGTTATTGACCAATTCCTTATCAACGAAGGAGTGCAAAGTACGGATCAACTTGGCCTTATTGATTACGAACTGCTTGCCAATGCGACATCGGCCGACGCAATCTTATCGGGTATCATTGAAACCGCCACTTTACAAAATGCTGCACTGTACAGTGGCTTTGCTTTTGCTGGATCATTAAAGTTGCAAGATCGTGAAAAAAACCTGCTTTGGTACAATCTTTCTCAACGCGTTGCCAAGCGACGTGTCGCTATCGATCCTGTTAATATCCTACTTAATACCCTTATGGATTCCAGTGATGCTGCCCCAGTTAAAGCAATAGAGGCTGTCGCCGATAAATTGCTTGAAGACTTTCCCGATGGGCCTATAAGTGTCGAAATCGACAATCTTCTCGAACAAGCCGTTGAGTTGAAATAAGGAGAGTTAAATGTTCTACTATATTGCTGTTGCATTAATGCTTACATATCAGCTGTTGAGTGCTTCTGTTTCATTTGAGGATGGTTCGGTAGAGATGTCAAAAATGGCGATCTGTGAAACACCTCAAAATATAACCATAGCTGTTACTACTGTTGATATGACCAATAAGACAGCCAAGCTTGTATTCTCGTCGGAGGGGATTCAAAATCAACTTTCAATAGCGCTCAAACAGAGTAATTGCTTTAGAGTTGTTGATTGGAATCATCTTAGTGATGTTATTGCGCGACATCAGCTTGAGTGGTCAGATATTGTTAACAATGGCGAAAGTCGTCGTAAACTACAAAAAATTCTTGCTGTTGACTACTTTTTGCTAAGTTCAATCAACTCCTACAGTAGTGACACAGAGTACGCGAACAGCGCTTTTTCAAAAGAGAAAAAACAAAATGTTTCTATTGGAATCGATATGATATTAAAAAATGCACTTACTAATGAATATATCACGACCGTTAGTACGCAGGGGTTTGCATCAAAGGTAGTTGAACAATCTTTAGGATTCGGTGCTGGTGCCAATAGTAGCGAAAAAGTTAGCAATTTAGCCCTTGAGCGTGCTATAGAGGATGGCATTAAAAATTTGACGAAACAAAGTCTCAAGCGCGTTGCATTGACTTCCGATGGAGAAGACGAAGGAATAGTTAATGATATAGATATCGGCAATATTTCTAAGTCCATGGAAGCGCTTGTTGCGCAGTCTAGTTCTGATCACTGCCCGGGTAAATGGGTAACAGCAAGTGGTTATTCTACTATGGAAAAAGGGATGTATCAGGCAAAAAAAAGAGCGACTATGGATGCCTACCGTACAGCAGTGAGTATTGGTTCAGGTGTTAAAATTGATAGTTTTTCACGCCTGAGTATGAGTGAGAGCATGTCTAATGCATATAGCGTCATTTCTAAAAAATCTAATGGTTTTATCACTTACTATGATATTTTAGATACTACCAGAAAAGCCAATGACTACGAAGTCAAAATAAAGGCGTGTGTCGCTCAAAGTGATGTCAGTGGCGGTGACGTTAGGCAAGGGCTTGAACAATTTCTTGCTATGATTGGTTCCCCTTCAGTGCTTATTGTATTGGGGCAAGAAAAAATGGATTCTGATTCACCTCGGGATAGAGTGCAATTGCGTACAGTTGAAACGAGTATGGCAGAGTTTTTTTCCAAACTAGGCTATTCTGTGACTACCTCAGATGATCTGATTGGTAGGGGATTGGCGAAAGAAGAACAGATCATTAATGCCCGCTCAGGACGTGGTGGCGATGCCATTGAGCTCGCACGTTCTGCGGGTGTAGATATTTTAATATCAGGAAACATTGTATTTTCACAACAAATGCAGCAGCTCTCTGATGCGAAGGGAAATATCGCTTCGGCCTCGTTTAATGCCAAGGCCATAATGCCTGGAAGCGGTAAAATAGTAGGCATTTACAATAAACAGAGCAAAATGCTCAATTTGACCGAAGATACATTAAGTGGACGAGAAACGATTATCAAGCGTACCGCCCTACAGATGGCTAATGGGATGGCTTGGGATATTCCTGCGTACCTTTTGAGTGAAGAGCGTGACATCCAGATTGTGATACGCGGTGTTGGCTATAACACGTTTCGCACGCTACTTAAAAAACTTAAAAGTGAACCTGAAGTCGTTAATATTCGTGAGGGCGGCCGATGGAGACGGACTCAAGGTGAATTGGGGAATACTTGGATTGTCATTACCACTTCATTCTTTGGCATTACGATCGATGAAATTTTAGATCGGCTTAGCAGTTATGGGCTCAATCCACAACTAGATATTGTTAGCGATTACTACGCTGAAATTGCTATAGGAAAATAAAATGCGAACGCTTTTTGTTCTGCTTGTTTTCACACTTTCTCTTTTTAGCAGTGAGTGTGTGTTGATTCTTACCAAAAATGCCTCTATGGCCAAACGTTTCGCTCATGCGTTTGAAAAGTATGGCCTGAAATCAAAGATGATCGCTCAATTGCCACCTGAGGTTAATATCAATGATTTGGAAACTGCTAAAAGGGTTGCCGAAAAAAGTATTTGTAGTTATGCGCTTTATATGCCCATAGAGATGCGAAGCAGTAATTTAAGTGGTGATGCAACTTTTGAAGGGGATATAACACTCTACACCCGCAGTCAAGGATCCTTTGAGCAGATTCACTGGCGTTCACAAAAGCAGGCTGATCTCATCGATACGTTTGATCATGATTTTAAAGAAAAAGTACTTGAACGTTTTGTTTCTCTAAGCGTTCAGGAAGCCATGCGCTATTTCAAACCTTAAAGGAGTCGAAAATGTTTTTTAAGCTTATTTTATTGGTCTTGGTATGTGGGGCTTGGGGTGAAGCAGACGATTATGATCGTGCTGTTTCAACGAAATCAGGTTTTGAATATAACCACGATGAGCTCAAAACAGAGCAAAATATAGAATTTGTCAAAAAAGCGGCACAAGCTAAAGCGTTATATGGAAAGCGTTCTACCGGATCTTACACCGCAGATGGAGAACAGAATGTAGGCAGTGTTATTTTACAAAATAGTAAAGCCCTAAACATTTATAACTATGCAGACATCAAAGGCCCGGTTATTAACAATCCAGATAAAAAATAGAATCCATTAGGAGTTGATCATGAATTTTTATACCACAACGGTTGTTAGCTTGACTGTATCAGGACTGCTCATGTTAGGTAGCTCAGGCTGTTCGTCACCAAAGCCATTAGCCCCGGAACTTGAGCAGCAAGAGGTTCAAAAGATGCAAACTCAATATTCTAGCTCTGTCTTAGAGTTAGGACACTTGAGCGATATGTTTGCGAGTGGGCCGCTGTATGTGCAAACAAAGGGAGTCGTTGACGACACAGGGATATCTAAAAGTATGTCTAATATGGGTGAAATTCCCTATGACATTACTGAAATGATCAAAAGTGCAGTTAATAAAGCCGGAGGAGGAATTACGCTGATTGATTACGATCCCAGCCATCAGAGCAATATGATGGCACTGGGATATACTCAATTTGATCAGAAAATTAAACCCGATTTGGTCATCTCAGGGGGTATCACAGAGTATGATCGGGCGCTTCAAACTGAAAAAGAGGGTGTGAATCTGGATGTAGAACATGGAAATGTTGGATTGGGTGCAGCTTATGATCAGGCCCGTTCTGTCGATCGAATCACTATAGATATCAATTTAATTCGATTTGATACTTGGGCGATGATTCCACAAATGAATGCAACCAATTCGATCAAAGTTTATATGGGCAGCAATACTGCGAATATTGGGTTCTCGATTCTTTCAAATGTTTTTGGCCTCAATGGTTCTGTAAAAGAGATTCAAGGACGTCATGCTGCTGTACGAATGCTAGTGGAAATGAGCGTCGTTGAAGTGCTTGGCCGGTATCTAAATCTTCCTTATTGGAAAGTTTTACCAAACGGCCAAGAAGACCCTGTCGTTATGCAAAATGTGCGTAAACACTTTATGAGCAACTCAGAATCCGGTCGTGTCGCTATGATACAGATGATGCTTTTTTTGCATGGATATGATATGACTGTCGATGGTACTCTGAATACAGACACAAAAAATGCTGTTGATGATTACGGGCTAAAAAATAAACTTGACGTAGTTGGTATAAATC
Organism: Campylobacterales bacterium; assembly: GCA_016938735.1. Taxonomy (GTDB): domain Bacteria; phylum Campylobacterota; class Campylobacteria; order Campylobacterales; family Sulfurimonadaceae; genus JAFGUB01. Next base: position 115,172 of record JAFGUB010000029.1, read on the forward strand.
GTGCACTTTTCGAGCATCTCTTTCTCAATGTACCTATTACTAATAATTTTCGCACTGCTCCTGTTTTTGCTTCATTTAAAGATTCATATAAAGTGGCGAATAATTCACAGTCACAGAATATTGCGACTCCGGCGCAAGCTGCGTCAGCCAATGTGGCAACAACACCAGAAGATCTCGTCAGTTTCCAAGAAGTACTGAGCGACAAAAAAATTACTGCATCGGGAATTTTTATACATAAAAATGAGATGATCGCAAAACAGATGGCTACCAATATCGCACTGAATAATTTAGCAAAAAAAGTTGGCAATGTGCTACAAGAAGAAAGCACTGTGCTCAATAATGACAAAATGGAGCTACTGATTAAAACGAATGCTAAAAATGTCATTAAGGGCTATGAAATAATTAGCCAAAAATATGACAAAACTAGTGGTCGCGCAGAAGTCAATTTACAACTCGAGGGTTCTGTGCTTGCCGGTCAAGTGGAAGCACTATTGAATAGAGAATAATCATGAAGGCGTTTATTGTCTTATTGATCTTTTCACTATTATTGATCGCTGCGGAATGTCCGCAGCAGTTTTTTTCTGGAAATGGTTATATTTATGGGGAAGCCGAATATCCAAGTAGTGATGCACATTTGGCTATTGAGATGGCTACATTGCTCGCTACAGACAATCTTGCAAAAAAAATTAGCACCGTATTGATTGAGGAGTCGGGGAATATTTATAACGATTCATTTGATTCCATCATCAAAACACACTACGCCACAATCTTGGCAGGCTTTGAAGTCGTAGAAAAAAACTACAACAGTTCAACATCGCAGGCGAAAGTTGTTTTGCGCTTGAAACGTCAGCTTGCAAGGGAGATAATATGCAACACAAAACCTTAGTGATGACCAGCTTGTTGGCCATGGTAACGCTTGGCTGGATAAGCGCCGATGAATTGATGGAGCATGCTAAGCATATCGGAAAACTTTATGATCCTGTCGGAAGAGTCGAGGTTATGCATGATGGAAAAATATATGCAGCTCGCGACAATTTTCGTATATACTTAGATGATATCATTTACTTGTATGACACTAATGATTCTGCTAGACTGATTCTTTATGAGAACGGATCGATTCTTTACCCGCTTAATGGCAATACTGTATTCAAAGTAAGAGAATACGTTTTTGTAGACAATAAGCCTAACACAACCAATATTATCATTAAATCAGACAACCGTAATGGCATCCCGAACCAAGAACAAAACTGGCTGCAAAAGTTGCCCATGAGCGAAACCGATCATTTCAGCGATAAACATTACGGGCCAACTTCTAAATGATTCTGTTTGATACTTTTTTTCAAATGAAATCTGTTACAATAAGTAAACTTATGAAAAGGAAAATTATATGAAGCGTCAAATAGCTTTAGCAGTATTTGCTGCTGGTATATTGTCTGCTGCTCCGGAGATCGAGCTTGATCCTGTTATTGAGAATTTTGTTCCTGAAAACAGAATTATACTTAAGGCTAATATTCAAGATGAAAAAGCACCTCAGCTTACTAGAACATATTTTAAATCCAGTGATGTTTCAGATTATGTTTTCGTGCCGATGAAGTGTGAGTCTTCTCAATGCCATTCAGTTCTACCTGCCACGTCAAAAGATACTTTGTCGATTGATTATCTTATTTTGGTTGTTGATGCAAATAAAAAAGTTTACAAGACACAGACATTTACTGCTCAAGCTAGCCAAGAAAATAATCTTCCTTCCTATCAGAGTGCCGACAAAAGTGGTACGATAGATGTCAAAACAGAACTTTCCAAAGCTCCCAAAGCCATAACAGGCTTTACCGATAGTTACGTGGTTGATACAATTGAGTCTGCCGCTCGTTTTGGTGTCGTTGCGGGTATATACAGTCATATGCAGGGTATGGGTAGCGGTACATCTACTGCTACTACATCTGGTGAAAGTGCAGCAGTGACAGCTACAGGTGCGACATCAGGTGGAACGGTTGCTGCAACAGCAGCCGGTCTTGGAACGACAGCATGGATTGTTGGCGGAGTTGTGGCAACAGGAGCAGTAGCTGGCTTGGCTGCCGGATCCGGTGGCGGTGGCGGTGGCGGTGATTCTGGAAGCCATAGTAGTGCAGCCGAAGTCATCACTTCCCAGACCAGTGCTTCAAAATTTGTTGGAACGTATGATGTTACAGATCCTTCCAATAACTCGATCACATGGGTGACGACTCTGAACAAAAATGGATCTTGCCATGAAAAAGAATATTTTTCTGGAACGTATCATGATGAATACGACTGTACATGGAGTTTTGATAGCGGAACGCTAACGATTGTCTATGAGGTCGGTCCATGGTCAGGAACTCCATCTGGCACCACAGACAACTTCACATTATCAGGCTATTATAACAGTGGTAAATACGCTAGCAACCATTTTGTCAAACGCTAATTTTATCCGGCAGATTTGCCGGATAAAAGAAGAAATATCTGCTTGTTGATGAATCTATTTTTATGTGTTCTTTTGTCATCATCTTGCTTGTTTGCTTTTACGCTTCAGGAGTATGTAAAGATTGCTTTGCACGAAAGCAATGATGTGCTTAATCTTATTGATAATGAGTTAAATGCACAGATCGGTTATGAGAACGTTCTCAATCGTTTCGATCCAAAAGCTTCACCAGACTCTTATTTTCAAACATCAGATTACGGCGATCAGATGCAGATTGGTTTACAAAGTTATCAGGATAATATTTATGGAGGTCAACTTTACGGAAACATTAGGGCTTATCGCAATGGATATGATAATTTTCCCGATACCTATGGATCCCAATTTCAAATAGGTTACCGTCAATCTATTTGGAAAAAATTCGGCAAGGATTATAATTCTTTACCCCTCTATATCGCTCAAAAAAATCTTGAGTTAGAGCGAGAAAACACCCACTTTACTAAGCAAGATCAGATAATTAAAGCAGTGCGACTTTATTACTCTGTACTGCTACATCAAGAAACCATCGCAATTCAGCAAAAATCTTTGGAGCGCAGTCGCTACTATTATGAAGCAGCCGAAGCAAAACAAAAGTCAGGACTTGTCTCCAAAATCGATGTTTATCGTGCACAGTTGAGCTATTTGCAACAAAAAAAGATGCTCAACAGTTCTAAAAAAGCTTATAGCGATGCATTGGATGAAGCCATGTTTTACATCAACAAAGAGAGTGGTTATCTGCATGATGCATTCGAGAGTAGTATCACTATCTTCTCTTTTGATCTTAATGTTCCCACGGAATCTGAGATTTTAGAAAATGATATTCGTTGGATCAGGATCACACAACAGGAGCATATCATGATGAGACGTTTTCATAATGCAAAAAAAGACCTGTTCCCGGATTTGACACTCGATACCTCTTTTGCACGCTTTAAACTTCCAGGCAAAATGGAGGAGACATTTGGCTGGAGTACGAGTGATTGGAGTATTACTTTGAGTGCACAATACGCATTCGATCGTCACAACGAGGAGCAGGCGATACGTAAGCTCGTTCTAGAAAGAAATCGTCTTGTACGCGATAAACTCACCCTCAGGCGCACACTGCTCAAAGAGGTGCGGGAACTTAGAGTTCGCAATGCAAATCTAAAAAGTGATCTTGAAATTGAATTGCTGAAAACTTCGCAATCCAAAGAATCCCTTGAAATTTCGCGTATACGCTTTGAACGCGGAATCGCAGGCAACCTTGATGTCATTGATGCTGAAAACGCTTATCTTAATGCCCAAATTGGCTACTATAATACTCTTGTGAATTATAATCTAAGCCAACTAGAGCTTTTAAAAGCCTGCAATCAACTTGATCTCAATATTCTGCAAAAGGTCCTTGAATGATGAAGAGTGCTCTATGGCTTTTTTTGCCAATCATCATTCTCATAGTACTTGTAAATTACATTTATACGCAAGATACGGTTTACAATGCTCCCATTGTTAATGTTAAGCCCGCATCATTTGATCTGTTGTTGAGTGAACGCGGGACATTGGAGGCATCTAGATTTGTACAGGTTGTTTCACCAATTCTCTCAAATCGAGCCAAAATTGTTGAAATGCTTCCGGAAGGAAGCAAAGTCAAACAGGACCAGATTATCGCTCGTTTTGATATTAAATCATTTATGGATGATGCGACAAAATGGAAATATAGTATTAAAGAGGCAAATGCGGCATTGGTTCAAGCCGAAAAAGAGCTACAGATTCAACAGAGTCGTATAGATGAGTCTAGGCAGAATATACTCTCATCCATTGAGATTGCACAAATCAATCTCAATGACATACAGTGGGGCAATGGTGAGATTAAACTACAAGAACTTCAACAGACGCTTCAGCAAGAGCAACGCAATATTTTGATGGTTGAAGCAGAGCTTGATGATTATAAGTCTCTTTACAAAAGAGGTTATATCAGTAAGCGAGAATGCGATACGATTGAAGATAAACTTAAAAAAGCTTACGAGCAGTTGAGTGCAGCTCAAGCCCGTTTGAATAACTATACAACCTACGATTGGCCAAAGCAAATAAAAGAGCAGCAGATCAGACTCAAAGAGTTACAAGACAAACTTGAAGCTGCACAAGTTCAGGGGCAATTTGAAGTAGAAAATAAAAGAGCACAGTTAATAAAAGCGAATGCGTATTTACAGCATTGCGAAGAGGAGCTTAGAGTCGCCAAGCAAAATATAGTCGCCTGTGATGTTCGTGCGCCAATAGGCGGTACTATTCTTTATCATGAAATTCCTAAGAATGGTCGAAAAGGTAAAGTAGAAATTGGGGACAGCATCTGGTTTAATCAATCTTTTATGCAAATACCTGATACGGAGAATATGATTGTTAGAACTATGATTAAGGAAATTGACTTACGCCACATTAAAATTGGACATGATGTTAATATTGTTCTTGATGCTTACCCAGATATAACGTTTCACGGCAAAGTTAAATTTATCGATTCTATCGCCAAAGAACGCGCTGACGAGTCGATAAAGTACTTTGAAGTTTTACTCACAATTGAAAATAACTCAGATAAAACCCTGCGTTCAGGTATGTCAGCCACTGTTCAGATCATCTATAAACAGGTAGTCAATAAACTCTGTATACCGATTGAAGCTATACGGCAGCAGCAGTCACAGACCTATGTGCTTATGGCAACAGAGCCACCACAAAAACGTAACATTGTTTTGGGAGATATAGGAGAACATGAAGCTGTAGTTCTAGATGGTTTACAAGATGGAGAGAGGGTGCTGCTTCGATGACACTGACAGCTCAAGGTCTCTGCAAGTCATATGAGAATATGCTTATTCTTGATCATGTCGATATTGAGGTTGTTCCAGGCTCTTTTCACGGAATAATTGGCCCCTCTGGTTGCGGAAAAACCACCTTGTTGTCGCTACTTGCTACTCTGGAACGTCCTGAATCGGGCACTTTGCACATCGACAATATCGACATGCTCAAGCTTGATCAATATTCATTGGCTAATTTTCGTAATGCACACTTTGGGTTTGTTTTCCAATCATCGTACTTGCTTTTACATCTAGATGTCATTCAGAACATTGCACTTCCATATGATTACGGTGTTGTGGAAAAAAGAGAAATTATCTTTGCTCGCGTTCAACATCTTCTTGCGTCCTTAGGGCTTGCGGGCTATGATAACAAACGAACTGCTCTGCTTTCAGGAGGGGAACAACAGCGTGTTGCGATTGCGCGAGCCTTAGTACGGAATCCGAATATCATTTTTGCGGACGAACCAACAGGCAATCTGGATGCTGACAATACCCGTGTAATCCTTGAATATCTCAAAAAGCTATGTCATGATGAGGGGAAAAGTGTTGTTATGGTCACCCATGATTCGGATGCAGCTTCCTACTGCAATAGCATCAAAGTACTTTCAAAGTTATGATGAATTTTTGGCGAGGAATTTGTGCTGATATGCGGCATAGTTTTGCCACAATACGATCCCAGTGGTTTCATACTATGATAAGCGTTTTGGGTATCGTTGTCTCTGTAATTGCCGTTATCGTGATGATCTCTATCAACGAAGGAAACAAATTAACTTTGCTACAGAGTATTCGTGATTATGGCATGCAAACTATTCGCATAGCCATAGACGATACGCATGTGACTCATCATAGACGTGGCTTTAGTATGCATGATATTCAACATATTAAAGCCATACTTTCTGAAAAAGGTATCATTCTCCCTCTTTTAGCATCCAAAAATATGCCATATTCATTACAGCAGTACTCTGCGCAAGCTAATCTTTATCAGTGTAGTGAACTTTTTTTCGATGTTGAACAACTTCACTTGCTTCGTGGGCGTCCTATACTTGCGTATGATGTTGAAAATGCAGTCAATGCTGCAATCATCAGTGAAAGTATTGCCAATCGATATTCTGTTGATATTGGTGACTTTATTAGTATCAGAAGGTCTATTTACCAAATTGTGGGTATCAGTGATACTAATGCAATGCAAGGTGATTTTGTTATTTTGCCACTATCAAAACAGACGCTTTTTAGTGATACATTCTTTTATAACCGTTTGGTTATCAGAGTTTTTGATACTTCACACATTCTAGAGCTCTATTCTCAAATTCAGCTCTATTTCAATGAAATAGGTATACCCAGAGAAGCTTTGGAGTATTTAGTTCCTGCACAAATGGTTGAGCAGGAAGAAAATGCTCAAAAACAGCTCAATCTTGTTTTATTTATGGTGGCTTTGATGTCAATGCTCAGCGGCGGTATCAATATCATGAATATCATGCTTTCCAATCTTGCGCAACAGACGAGAGAAATCGGGCTGAAAATGGCTCTTGGAGCTACTGCTGAACGTATTCGTAGGGGTATGTTGCTTCATGCTGTGATTCTTACTTCTTGCGCTGCACTGCTTGGCTCAATAGCAGGATACGGTATATTGTTGCTGCTCTCTTTGCATGGTAGTGTACCTATCTATTTTAGCCAGAAAGCATTCCTTATCGCAGGATTTATGGCAGTTTTTTCAGGTCTTTTGTTTGGTCTCTATCCGGCTCTTCGTGCTTCACAAATTGCACCAATGAGTGCACTTAAAGAGTATTGAATCTTAGTTTGACATGAAAACAAAAATATCACACTATTATTATGCGGATAATAGATCGATACTACACGCTTCTTTTATACTATCAATCTAGACAAATCAAAAGGATGTAATATGAAAACGTTTGCTTTGATTGCAGGAACACTCCTGCTAAGTACTGCTGTTGCATTTGCTGGGGCTGCGGGAGATGTGACCATAGATGGTGATACTGGCACCAATTCAAATATTGCTGATGGTATGAGTGCCAATGCTGTTCAACAAGTGAAGACGGTCAATGTTATTGGAAAAACCAGTCGTGTTGGTGATGTTACCATCACTGGCGACAACAAAGGAAATAGTAACGTTGCTGATGGTATGAATGCTAATGCTGTACAACAGGTTCAGACTGTTAACGTTACTGAATAGTAAACAAGTATCCTAATTGAAGAAGGGATGAGCAATTTTTGCTCATTCCGCGATCCTCACTTGCATTAACTCTCTTTTTTTCAAGTAATTTTTGATATTTTAAAACTTCATAGTATGTTAATATTTGTTAAGCCATTCTTTCTTGGATGAGATAGAAGCATAGAGCTTTGGATAATTCGTGGATTGTGGACAGCCTGTCGCTACTACTCAAAAGACAAAAACAAGCTTCCAAAAGGGTTACACGTAAGATAAACTGCCAAGAAAAAAGGAGTCCTCTTGCCTTGTCGCTGCAACACCCTTGAGCTGATTCCAAGCGAAGCTGGTTATCTGTATTTTTTTTGCGATATTTTTGAAGTGATGCGTAAGCTGGAGCGATTTTTGGCCCCCTTCGCGCCGATGCCTAGTGTGCATGGCGTCATCAGGGTGGCTTTAGAGAGTCCGCGCGACTTTTTTGAGCACCAAGCCTCCTCTTTTCGCGCGCACTTTCATCCGATGGAGTGCGAACGCATCAAGCTGCACATCCACCCCAAAGGCAAGCGCTTCAAACTTGAGTCTCTACTCTTCGCCCGAACGCTCGACTACTACCTAAATGTCGTCGAAGACCGCTCATTTTTCGACATTCTCGCCGAGCAAAGCCTGACTTCTCATTTTCAGCCTATCGTCGATGTTAAAGCCCAAGAGATTGTCGCTTATGAGGCGCTGGTACGCGGGGTGAAGATGGACGGAACGCTGATGTATCCGGGCGAACTCTTCGAGAAGGCGGCGCGCAACGATCAGGTTTTTATGCTCGATCGCCTCGCACGCGAAAGCGCGCTCAAGACTGCCGCCGTCAAAAAGCTCAAAACCAAAATTTTCATCAACTTCATTCCCACCGCCATCTACGACCCCGCGTTTTGTCTCGCCTCAACGGTGAAGTGGGCGCAGCAGCTCAACTTCGACCCCGCTCAAGTGGTCTTCGAGGTGGTCGAGACCCATCATACCGCCGATCAGGCGCACCTTTCGCGCATTCTCACCTACTACCGTGAGCAGGGATTTCGCATCGCGCTTGATGATGTCGGCGAGGGCTATTCGTCGCTCAATATGCTCATCAAACTGCGCCCCGACGTCATCAAGGTCGATCGCGCCATCATCGACGGTATAGGGCGCGACACGCTCAAGCAGTCGATCTACAAAGGGCTCTATACGATGGCCAAGCAAAACGGTATTGACGTGCTCGCGGAAGGAGTCGAAGAGGAGGAGGATCTGCTTTTTATGCTCGATTGCGGCGTTGATCTGATTCAAGGCTACTACTTCGGCAAACCCACCGCCGAACCCCTGCGCCGCTTGCAGCGCGCATGGCCCATCCAAGGAGAAAAGAATGCTCAACCTATATGATATGCGCCGCGACTACCGCAAAGCGGAGCTGGACGAATCACATGTGGACGCAAGCCCTTTTGTGCAGTTTGAAAAGTGGTTCGGCGAAGCGCTGCAAAGTGAAGTGCTTGAACCCAACGCCATGCAGCTTGCTACCGCCGATACCGATGGCTTCCCCGACATCCGCGCGGTGCTGCTGAAGATTTTTGACACCAAAGGCTTTGTCTTTTTTACCAACTACAACAGCGTCAAAGCGCGTCAAATCAGCGCAAATCCGCAGGTTGCGGCGGCCTTTTTGTGGCTGGAACTGGAGCGGCAGGTGCGCATTCGCGGACGCTGTGAAAAGATCAGCGTTGCAGAGTCCGCCGCCTACTTCATGAAGCGCTCGCGCGGCTCACAGCTGGGCGCATGGGTGAGCGATCAAAGCACCGTGCTCACCTCGCGCAAAGCGCTTTCGATGATGCTGGAGAAGATGAAAGAGAAGTTCAAAGAGGGTGAAATCCCCCTGCCCGACTTCTGGGGCGGCTACCGCATCATCCCCCAAAGCGTCGAGTTC
>JAFGUB010000030.1 GCA_016938735.1 Campylobacterales bacterium
CCCCAAGAGCTCGAAGCGGTCGCGGCGTGGGTGTATGACCATTATGAGGGCAAGCAGTTCGAGTAGCGTGCTTTAAACCATCCACATTACCTTCGCCAAGATCACAATCAATAGCCCAAAACTGAGCGCCGCATAATGGATGATCTCAAAGCGGTCGATGCGAAACTCTTGGTAGCTTCCGGTGATGATAAAAAAGTGCTTGAGCGGACTGGGCTGCTTGGTCATAAAGGCAAAAGGCGCGGTTGCGAAGATGCCCAAAAGTGCGATGGCAAAGAGCATTTTAAGCGTCAAAAGCTGACCGAAGCGGCTCTCTAGCAGCGCACCCATGCCGCCGTAAGCCTCCACGTAGGTGCCGTACATGTAAAAGCCGCTCATATAGATCATCATTACAGCCGGCCAGTAGGTGCGCTTGATGCGGCGAAAAAGATAGAACTCCACCATCTGAAAGGTTTCGATGGAGATATGCTTTTTGATCGGTTCTAAAACGATGACCTCCAGCGCGATGGCACCCACAAAGAGGATCGCGCCGATGAGATGAAGCAGGACAAGAATTTGGTGTTCCATAGAGGATCTCCTCAAAAAAGATCCAACATTATGTCAATAATGAGAATAAGTATCATTGATTTAGATCAAAAAGAGTTGACCTTCATCAATGACACCGGGAAGAGAGATTGACTATGATGCCGCGAGGAGTGCGCTTTAGAGCTTGTGCTGCCGCTCATTGAGATCAGAGAGGGTCGTGTGTAACAATATCTCGTCGATCAATACGCGCGGCTCAAGCCATTGGTGGTGTAGTGCGCAGGGGTTTGAGGCGTCGCACGCTTCAAAGCCCAAAATGCACTGTGATGCATGAAGCGGCTCTCCGATAGCGTTGAAGATATCATGCAGAGTGATCGCATCGGCGCTGCGGGCCAGACTAAAGCCGCCTTCACGACCGCGCGCGGCAGTGACGAGTGATGATTTTTCAAGCTGGGTGAGCAGCTTGGTAAGGTACTTATAGGGCAGCTCCAGCTCACGGTGCAGCGTCGCGGCAGAGTGAACCCCCTCATATCGGGTCAGATAACTCATGACACGGATGGCGTACTGGGCAGTTTTGGAAAAGTGCATGGCGTCTCCTTTGGGAGATTGTAGCTTACATGTAAGAAGAAACGGTATGAAAAAGGGGGATGAAATGGGCTATATGTGGCTTAAATGGTTGCATCTGTTTTCGGTGATTGCGGCGATGGGATGGATGGTGATGAGCGCACTGGTTTTGCATGGACACAACCAAGCACCCCATCCCAATCAAACGAGGCTTGAGCGCCTGCTTTTGGGCGTGGGGTATGCTCTGATGAGCATATTGGTCTTCAGCGGCATCTTGATGGTGTTGGATCAGTTCACGATCATGCGCAGCGACTGGTTCTACCTTAAGCTCTTCGTATTGGCCCCGCTGTTGGCACAGTTTTTCCACTTTCGTGGCGTGATGCGCGAAACACGGATCGTCCATTTAGGTTATAGCCCGCGCTACTTTTTGCTGCATTTGGGGTTGACTCTGACGCTGATCGGCGTTGTGCTGGCTTTGTCTCTGTTTAAACCGCTTTAAGAGGTGAGACGATGGAGCTGCTGATGGAGTGGATCAAGAGTACATGTAAGATGGGAACGGTGGCGGTTGTGGTGGTGTTGATGTTGGCGATTGTGATCAAGGCGATACGTTTTCGCCTTGAGTCGCCTGATTGATAGAGCGTGTGTGCCAGCGCATCAAGCGCCGGGAAGATCCATACGGTGTTCGATGGAGTAGGTAAAGGTTGGGGTGGTGAGCCCTTCAATCGTTTCGATAAACTCTCCGGTTTTGGCATCTACGACCAAAATACGTCCGCCCATCCAGTCTGAAATATACATATGCTCTCCGTGTAATGCGGGTTCAGCATGGAGTAATCGAGGCGTCACCGCTTCGCCTTTCTCATTTTTTGGTGCTTTTGTGGACCATTTTTTGATCACTTTGTGCGTTTTGGCATCAATGAGTTTGATCTCTCCCTCTTTGTTGGCTTCGATGATGCGCTCGACCATCAGAGAGTCTTTGCCGATCAGATGCACCTTATTGTAGTTGTCCTCACCGCCGATGACATTGTCTGCCCAGATATACGGGGTATGTTCGTTGGTGCCTACAAACAGACCGCCGCCGGAGGTTTTGACCTGCTTGGCCACGTTCCATTGATTGTCCCAGATGGTGACTTGTCCGAGGTTCATGTTGACGGTAGCGTGGTACTGTTTGCCCATTTTTTCTGAAAACCAGCTTGAGCCTTGACCAGGATGCGGTTTGGTGCCGGGACCCGTATAGACTTTGCCTGAGAGTGTTTTGGTCTTAAAGTCGATGATACCCATCACGTCGCTGCCTTGTGAAGCGATCATGTAGTAGCGTCCTACCTCTTCGCCTTCATTCAAGAAGGCATCATGCAGTATTTTGCCAACGCCTGCAATGTCGCCGACAATCGGAAAATCTGGTTTGCTGTAGTCGATGATATAGACATGGCCTGCATCTTTAAGCGCAAAAGCGATGTATGGACCATATGGGGTGTCTGCAATCGAAGCGACCCGTGATGAGCCCAGATTGCCATCCATGTCAATAACACTGCTGGTGGGGTAGACTTTGAGCGGTTTAAGCGTCATAGCGTCAAGCAACACGGCGCCGCCGGGGACATAGTTGCCGGCTAGAACATAGCGTCCATCAGGGGTGCAGGCAAGGCCGCGGCTGTCGCTTCCGACGCGAATCTTAGCGATGATCGGCTGCCCGGGTGCATTGAGGTCAAACATATTAACCCAACCGTCACGGCTGATGTTGTAGACATAGCGGGGGATTCGTTTGTTAACTACAGTGACGTGGGTGGCAAATCCTGATTCGTGTTTGGAGAGGACTTTGTTGGTCGTTCCGTCGATAAAGCCCACTTTAGAAGCGTCACGCTCCGTAAAGACGACGATATCCTGAACACTTTTGACATCGGAGGGTTTTGGGTATTTTTTGTAGAGCGCTTCGCGATCCTGGAGAATCTTGTGCGTCGCCTCTACATCCTGCATGGTTAGGTTTTTGATCTGCTGCCCTTCGTATTTGAGCAGATACTCCACCATCTTATCGGCGTCATCTTTGTTCATCTTCCCCTTAAACGCAGGCATGGCCGTACCGGCGCGACCGTTGAGGATCACTTCAGAGAGGGAGTAGGCATTTTTTTTGCCCAAAGCTTTAGGCTCAAGGCTGCTGCCCACGCCGCCTTCGTGGTTGGGGCCATGGCACCCTTGGCACTCTTTTTCAAACATGGCAGCCACGTCCATCTTCGACTCTCCCGCCATCATCGGCACTGCACCCACAAGAACCGCAATCAGTGAACACTTCACCGTCTTCATCATCGCTTGCATACTTTCTCCTTCATTGTTGGCTAAGAGGACTTCAGCGCTATTATTTCTTAAAATAAATTGATGAAATCCATCTATTAGATTCTACAAATAATGACGAAGCAATTGCATTGATTCGAATCAAATTTTACGAAAATAGCTCTCTGAGCCCCTCTTTGTTGAGGATGGAAAAGTATTTGCCCTCGTCGCTGATCAAACCGAGCATTTTGAGTTTTTTTAACGATCGAGAGAGGGTTTCTGGCGTTAGTCCCAATATCGTCGCGATCATCGCCCGCTTGGTCGATCCGGAGGCCGTGCCGTGTTCATAAAGAAACTTGGCCACGCGCGACGTAGCGTCGAGGGAGAGACGGTTGGTGATGATGTTGTCAAGATATTTGATCTTATGGGACAGCGAAGTAATGAAGGCAAAGGCGATGTCGGGGTTTCGCAGAAAGTCCCTCTCAAAGAGCGGATAGTCGATTTCAAGCACCACACCCTCGGTTTGAAACTCTGCCGTTGCCGGATAGGGAATATGTCGAAGATTGGCCATTTCAGCCACAAGCGACACCGGACAAAAGTGGTGCAGTACGATCTCGTTTTCGCGCATATCGGTTTTGTACGCTTTGACGATGCCCTCGATCAGCACAAAGAGTTTTTTACTTTGGCTCCCTTCATAAAAAAGTACACTGCCTGATGTGTAAGCAACAAAGCGACTGATCCCGCCAAGCATCTTTAAGTCATCATCATTCAGTGCTGCAAACATTTCGACACTGCGCAGGCGCTCGATCATCGTCGTGAGGTTAGAGTCGGACATGAAGTTGTGCGAACCATGCCGTCCCTTCGGCACGCTCATAACTGTAGTATTCATGATCGAACAGGTTGTTGATGGAGAGACTAAGATTGATGGTATCGTCTATTCTGTATCCAAGCTTGAGATTGACGATGCCTGAGGGGTCGAGTGAGCCGTAGACATCGGTCGCGGTATCGGCGTTGTCTGGGCGGTTGTATATTTTTGAGTGGTACATGTAATAAAGCGCCGTGTAAAAAAAGGCGTCGTCATAGATTGCCGACAGGGAATAGCGCTCACGCGCAATGCCTTCAAACTGCTTATTGACGGAAGCTGGATCGGCGTCATTTTCGAGCACCTCGGTGAAAGTTCGGGTCATGTTGGCACTCCAGAGCAGATGAAACGGTAACGGCTGTGTCCATGCCACCTCATAGCCCTGGCTGCGCGCTTTACCGACATTGATACGGCCGTAATAGGTGGTTCCATCAACGGTTTCAAGCGTTTTAGTCGAGAGCATCTCTTCAAGCTGGGTATGAAAAAGATAGGCTTTGAGCATCCCATAGCGTATCAAGCGCTGCTCGATGCCGATCTCGTAAGAGAGGCTGCGCTCAGGCTTCAGCTCGGGATTGGCGACATAGACCCGTTTCATCAGCGGAATTTCGTAGGTGCGGTAGAGATTGACCGCATCAGGCGCTCTAAAGGCGCTTCCGATGGAACTTTTGATTTGTGTTTCTGGGGTCAGGTTGTATCCGAGTGAGATTTTAGGCGCAAAATTGTTGTGCGTTTTGGCGTCATAATCGGCGTTGAGCAGGCTGTTGTCGGCTTGCATATCGTCACGGGTGTAGCCATCAAAGGTTTTCCATGTCTCATACCGCATACCCAGTGAAGCCCACCAATCTGCTCCAAAGTCATGGCGTACATCCGTATAGAGTGCGATGATCTCCTCTTTGCCTCCGGAGGCGCCGGTGCGCTCTGTTTTTGAAGATTCGTCGCGCCAATCTTTGAGTCCGTAGGTTTCGGCGTCTGCACTGTTTTGTTTGTATTCTGCGCCGATAAGATAACGCCCGCTCTTGGCACGGTGCAAATAGTTTACATGTAAAGCAGAGCTGCGGTTTTCACGTGGTGTGAGGGTACCTAAACCTCCATCGCGTGTCGCTTTGGAGTCGGCAGTGGTGTACCAGTCATCGGTAGAGAGATGGCTTAGTGAAGCGCTTAGTGTACCCTCCAGGAGGGCATCGCAATAGGCTAACTGATAGAGACGACTCAGCAGATCGCTTTGACCCTGAAGAAACTTGCTCTCGCTAAGACGCGCTCCTGCCGCGTTGAAACTATAAGCCGTTTCGCCGCTCTCTTCAAGTGTGAGCAAGGAGCGGGGGTCGTCATACTCCAGATGATGATGCCCCTCGCGCACCGTCAGATCCCACCTTGCATCGTCATCTTGCTCAAAGCGCAGTTTGGCGCTGAGATGGTACTTATCCACACCCCCTCGGCCGGCATCGCCGACAATCCATTGGGGGGTTCCCGGAAGCGGTGAAGAGCTCTGAGCGACAAAGCCGTTGTATCCCGATGGTGGAATTTTTGAGACACTCACCCAATCAGAGCGGTATCCCTGCGTGTCCATTACGGAAGCGTCCAGGGCAAAGCGCCACGATTCACCCAGACTATCGGCTGCTCGAAGATAACTCTGTATGACTCTGCCGTTGGCCTCATCATTATGGAGTGCGTCACCATAACCGATCGAAGCGCGATACTCCGGCTTGTCAGGCATCTTGGTAACAAAATGTACCACGCCGCCCATAGCACTGCTGCCATAGAGACTGGAGTAGGGTCCGCGTACCACTTCGATCTGCTCTAGCGATTCAACGGGGAGGTTAAAGACGGAGGGGGCAGAACCGTTGTAGCTGGTGTTCATCACGACCCCATCAAGTAAAATGAGGGTGCGTGCCTGATTGGGAATGCCGCGCAAAAGGATGGAAGGATTGACATCAGAGAGGCCGCGATGTTCGATGACGGTGGAGCCCTCTAAGCCCACCAGGGTCTCTTTGAGGTTGCCAAAAGGAAGCAGCTCAATCTGATCGGCATCCAGCAGCGTCGTGTTGGCCGAGAGCTCTTGGATCGTCGAATCGGTTTGAGAGGTTGTAACAATCACGCTTTCAAGCAACTGCTCCTCTAAGCCAAAAAGCAGCGTAGCGCATAGCAATGCGCAAGGGATCGTAACACTTTGTTTCATACCAACCTCTTTTCGATCATCACGTAACGCCAGAACTCCCCTTGGTGCAAGAGGAGTACTCGTGTCATATGGATAGAACGCTATTAAACCTCTTGCTTGGGGCTAAAATGCTCCAAAGCCAGAAGGGTGACAAAACTCCCAAATACAGCGGTGAAAAAGCCGTATCCGGCCGCCGCTTCGCCCTCATACAAGAAGGCGACCACGCCGCCGGAAATCAGCCAAAACCCTAACCCCAGTGCGAAGCGCATGGATTAGGCCTTGATTTTGCGAGAGAAGTAAATCTTCTCCAGCAGATCGTAAAGCACGATCGCCCCGCCGACGATCATCATGCCGTCGGGGAAGATACGAATCCACATCATTCCCTCCATGGCCACCAGAATATCGCGCGCCCTTGTGGCGTAGTAGCCCAGTTCATAAGCCACCTGCGCCTGATGCAAGCCGATGATCATGGTCGGAATGGAGTAGAGAATGACCCCGATGGTGAGCAACCAAAAGCCCCATTTGCTCAGACTCTCATTCCACACCAGCCCTTTGGCCAGAGCGTTGGCACGCGCCGTCATATAGATGAAGGCGTAGCTGATATAACCAAAGGCGCCCAGCAGTGCCACGTGACCGTGTGGCATGATCAGGTAGGTTCCGTGTGAGTAGTAGCCGATGGTAGGCGTGTTGATCACCATACCCAGCCATCCCGCACCAAACCAGTTGAGAAACGCCGAACCGGCCAGCCACAAAAAGGGCACGCCCCAGTCAAAGCCGCGTCCCATCTCTTTAATTTGCTTCTGCTCTTTGATCGCCTCGACCATCAAGATAATGAGCGGCAGCGGTTCCAGCGCCGAGAAGACGCCGCCGATGGCGATCCAGTACTCATCGGCACCCTGCCACCAGTAGTGGTGTCCCACACCCAGCGTTCCTGTGGCAATGACAAGGAAGATCTCAAAAAGCATGATGCGCTCCGCCACGCTGCGGCGTACCAGCCCCAGAGCGACTGAAAGATAAGCCAAAACACCGGCAGCAAAGAGCTCAAACGTCAGCTCCACCCACAGATGCACGACCCACCAGCGGTAGTAGTCATCGACGGTGAAGTTGGGCATGATTTTGTGAATCGGCATCATCCCCGCGAAATAGAGCGTGGCAATACCAAAGGCCGATCAGATAATGGTGCCGACGAGCACATCATTTTTGGCTTTGCGAATGGTGCTATAAACCATCCCGAACCAAAAGACCAGACCCACCAAAAGCCCGATATCCCATACGCGCCCCAGCTCCAGGAACTCACGCCCTTCAGAGCCAAACCAGAACCATGTTTCACGCAAATAGCCCATAGAACCGAGATAAATCCCGATGAGTCCGCCGCCGCCTACGATGAGGAGCGCGACCCACAGTACATCCACAAGGCGGGGGAAACGCAGATCTTTGCCGGCAACAATCGGTGCAATCAGCAGTCCGCCCACGAGCCAGCCCACGGCAACCCAGACAATAGCAAGGTTGAGGTGCAACTGTCGTACGACGTTAAAGGGCAAAATATCCTGCGAGATCAAAAAGTGATCGGTAGGATCGGCGTAGATATGGGCCAGATAGCCGCCCAAAATGAGCTGCAAGAGCGAAAAGAGCGCCACGATAGGAACATATTTGAGCAGTTTCTCCTGTGAGGGGAAGATGCTGGTGATCTTAAGCGGCTCTTCGAGCTTCTCTTTTGAATCATCATTCTCCTTGATGAGGTACTCATACGCCAGATAGATCACCAAAATGGTTGCAGGCCAGAGTAGCAGCCACTCCCACAGCGTAATGTTGTGAGAAGCCCAGGTGACATCCTGATCGATCATCGGCTCTTTGGGCCAGTTGTTTGACCAAGTACGATCGGTACCGGGGCGTTTAGACGAAGCGACCATCTGCGACCAGTCCACAAAGGCAGCGATACGTGATGCCTCTTCGGGCTTGATCACCCCACCGCGCCATGCGCGCTCATGATCGCCCTCGACCAGAAACTTGATGAGATAATCACGATTGGCTTTGTAGGCCAACGCCGAAGCATCCGAATAGACGATCTGCTCTTCACTCATCACCACGGCGTTGAAGTCTGCTTTGGTCAGCTCCTTGACGGCGCCGCGCTCTGCCGCGCTCAGTTCGGCACTTGGTTTGCCATAGTGTTTGACACCGAAGAAATCATAAAGAAACTCGGCACGCTTGTGCATGAATTCCGTCGTGAAGTCGGGTCCAAGGTAGGCCCCCATCCCCAGCATCGAGCCGTAATCCATCAGGCCGAACTGCTGGAAATCGCCTTTACCTTTGACGATGTCGTCGTAGGTATAGAGCAGCTCTCCGCTTTGGCTCTTGACGATCTGCGGCAGCGGCGGCACCTCTTTGGCCAGATTGGCGGTGAAGTAGATCAGCACCGTCACCATAAATATTCCGATGATCCAGAACGCGCCATAAAGGCCTTTTCGGCTCATAAACCCTTCCAATGCCCTAGAAAGCATGACTTCTCCTTATAGAAAGTTAATTGCTATTCTAAGGTAGTAATTATTTTTTGGCATTGATCTATATCAAGAAAAGGCTATGCTCGGCTTGGGGCTTCGCAAAATAGTACCCTTGCGCGGCGTCGATACCATAAGCTTTGACGGTCTCGAAGAGGGCTTTGTCTTCGACATATTCGGCGATGGTGCGCATCTGCATCTCTTGGGCGAAGGTGACGATGGCCTTGACGATCGACTGTGCTCCTTTATCGTGCGTCAGCGCTTTGATGATACTGCCGTCGATCTTGATAATGTCCGCTTTGAGCTGCATCAGATAGGTAAAGTTGGAATAGCCCGAACCGAAATCGTCGATAGCGATGGAGCATCCAAGTTCCTTGAGCCGCATAATGGTCTCCAGCATCTGTGGCGTCTGTGATATGGCTTCGCTTTCAACGAGCTCGATACACAGCAAACTACCCAAATCGGCATGCGCGATCCCTTCTAGCAGATAGGCGCACAAAGGGGTGTTGGAAAGGTCTTCGGCGGAGAGATTGATGGAGAGCATCGTTTGGGTACGCTCAATGAAGCTCAGTGCTTGCGTGACCACGCAGAGGCTGAGCGCGCCGTATTGGCGCGAACGCTTGGCCGGTTCGAGAAAATAAAACGGAGCAATCACGTTTCCATCGGAGTCAATCATACGGATGAGGGCTTCGTATTTGCAGACATGCTGCGTCTGCACGTCGATGATTGCCTGATAGTACAAGACGATGCGATCGTCTCGCAGCGCGCTGCTGATCTGGGTGATCCAGTGGAGTTGGTCGCGCTGGGTTTGCAGCAGTTGCATCGATCCTTCGAACAAACAGCTGTCCTGTCGCAGCGCTCTGGCCTGTTTGAGCGCCGCATCGGCGCTAGAGAGCAGTTGTGTACGCTCAAAGGAGATCCCGGCGCTCGCCCGGCAGACTACCGTAAATTCACCGATCACAAACGGCTGAGCATTGACCTGTTCGATCACTTTGATGATCTTCTGATCGAACCCTTCGACATGCTTACATGTAAAGGCAAACTCGTCGGCGTGCAGATGATAGAGCGCCGCATCCTCATCGACATGGCGGCCAAAGAGCTCTGATAGACGGTGCAAAAGCGCATCACCGATCTCATGCCCGTAAACGTCGTTGATCTGGCTAAAGGCCTCGATATCGATCAGCGCCAGGGCCGAGACGCCCGGAAGCTGCTCGATCAAAGCCAGACGGTTGGGCAGGCCGGTAAGCGTATGGGAGTAGGCAGCCGTATGCAGCCGCTGCTGCTGCTCGATGAGTGCGGTGATCTCATGGCGCACGGCGATAAACTCGCTGATCTCGCCGTGCTCGTCAAGAATCGGCATGATGAGCGCATCGATCCGGTAGCTGCCGCCGTCTTTTTTGCGGTTTTTCAAAATACCGTGCCAGAGCTTCTTGGCGCGGATCGTTTGCCAGAGCATTCTGATGGTCTCTTTTGGCGTATCGAGATGGCGTGCCAGTGCGTGTGATTGTCCCAGAAGCTCCTCTTTGTTGTAGCCGCTGATCGCTTCAAACTGTGCGTTGACATAAGTAATCCGCCCGTCAAGATCCGATTTAGAGACGATACTGCTGCGGTCCAATGCCTCTTTGTAGCTCTCCAAAATGGCATTGCTGTGTGAAAGCTCTCGGGTGCGTTCGATGATGGTTGCGTCCATCGTGCGGCCCATTTGACGAAAGTAGTGCGCCAAAAAGAGAAGCAGCCCGAAGAGTGTGAGCAGCAGTGCGCCGTCATAGATCAGTACCCGTGTGAATTGCGACCAAAAAAGCCCATCCACCGCACTTTTAGGGATCTGAATGCTGATGATGCCGCGCAGATCACCAAGGGCATAATCATACGCCTCATCGTAGCGCTCACGGATAAAATCGGGTGCGGCGTCGCGCGTACCGTGGCATATGAGACACTTAGGCTCGATATAGAGCGGGGTGCTAAACTGATAGAGCGCGTCGTTGCTGGTAAAATGCTCCGTCGCCTGCGGATGGGTACGGAAATACTCCATCGCGGTGCGTTGTGTAGCGTCAGGAGTGTGTTTGGGATTGCGCGGCCGATCCGAAACGGCGGCAAAGACGATGCGCAGTAGATTCTCTTTGGAGAAGCGTTCGCTGATCGCGCCCGCGGCAAAAGCGGGCAGCCCCTCAAGGGTCTGGGCGTTTAAGGGGATGGTGTTTTCAATGTAGAGTTTTTGGTAGTAGTCGCGATGTGCTTTGGCGAGCGTGGCGAGGGTCTGTGCCTGCGCCTCGATAAATGCGATGTGCATTTTGCGCTGCATATGGTAATTGATGACCGTTTTGCCGACGATGATCATCAAAAAGAGCAGGGCAACACCAAAAATGACCTGCTGTAAACGATCGAGCGAATAGGAACCGCACTGTTGCACCCACACCCTTGCTGACGAAAAAATGACGAAATACTGAGCTTGTATCTTTACATGTAACGAAGAAAAAAATATTGACTTAGATCAAATAGTTTTGTTGATCGACGCTCAGTATGTCGCTACGGTATGCTTACAAGACCATACGCTCTAGGTTATGGTTGCGTTGTTGCAAGAGTCATTGTCCGCCTCGAGTTTGTTTTTTACTTCCGCTTCCCCCTTGTGATCCGCCTCGGCTCTCGCGCATCGCTTGACGCTCCTGGGAGCTAAGCGATTGCATGCGCGACTGCATTTCGCTTTGAAAGGCGGCCTTGTCGGCTTCTGCCACCTTGCCTCTTTGAGCCTGAAGCTCCTCTGTACTCATCGCACTATAATCTACCGCAAAAGCCGCTACGGCACCTAAAAGTAAGAGTGTCAACTTTTTCATCTACGATCCTTTCTGATGTGATGGTGCCATGATGCACCGTCAGCGTTAGCCGAGTGTTAGTGCCTTAGCGCGTGGCATCGTTTCGGCGTGTGCTCCAGATAAAAAAGAGCGGAATAAATAGCAGGGTCAAAAAAGTTCCTACGATCAGCCCTCCGATAGCAACCGCACCCAATGGAGCCAGCCGCTCCAGGCCAATGGCGTTACCGAGTGCCACCGGCAACATGCCGGCAGAGACGGCAAGTGCCGTCATGAGTACGGGGCGGGTGCGGGTTCGTATGGCATGGATCATCGCCTCTACGACCCCATCGCCCTCTTCGCGCATCCGATCGGAGGCGAATTGGATGAGCAAAATAGCATTATTGACAATGACGCCCGAGAGCAAGATGAAGCCCATCATTGCCGGCATCGAAGTGTGGTAGTCAAAGGCCAGCACCATCCAAGAAGCCCCGATGATGGTGAGCGGAATCGAGAGCATCACCAAAGCGGCGATTTTTAGGCTTGAAAAGAGAACAATCAGTGATAAAAAGATGAGCAGTACCGCCAGCGTGATCGCTCCGATCATCCGCGAAGCAGCATCTTTGAACTGCTTAATATCGCCGGTTTGCTCCATCTCTACGCCTTGCGGAAGCGTTACATGTAAGCGTTCCGATTCAAATGCACTCATCAGATGAGAGATGGCCGCCTTCTCTCTAAAGCCGTAGACGTTGATCGTGTAGCGCAGCCCTTCACGGCTGATATACGAGGGTTCGCTCCGCTGAATCAGACGGGCGACGCTCTCTAGCGGTATGGAACCTTTGGGCGATTGCAGCACCAATGAAGGGAGATCGTTGGCGTGCGCGTGCTCATGGGCGTCGATCTCTATGACGATCGGTATCGACGCGGCGTTTTGGATACGGTATCCGCCGACCGTGCGCTGACGCAAGAAGAGCTGCACTTGGGCGGTAATGGCGTGACGATCCAACCCAAAGAGCGCGGCGCGGCCCGCATCAATCTCCAGCTCCCATACTTGCTTGTCCATCTGCCAGGTTTGTGATACGCTGACGATACCCGCCACACGTTCCAATGCCCCGCGTACGCTTGTGGCCGCCGCCAAAAGGGAGTCGAAATGATCGCTATAAAGCGTCACATCAACATTGGCCCTAAGGCTAGAGAGCGCCGTCGCACCGTAATCCACCACATCGAGCCGTTTGATTCCCTCGATCTGCCACAGCTTTTCGCGCAGGGCACGTGCAATCTCCCAGATGCTTCTATCACGGCTAAAGCGATCGACATAGGTGGCGGTGATGCCGATCTGATCGATACCGCCGCCGCTACCGATGCCCATTACCCCCGCTTCGCTGCCAACGGTACTTGAGAGTCGTAGCAACTCTGCTTCGTCGGCGATGATCGCTTCGGCCTCTTTAAGCACCCGCTCGCTCTCTTCGATGCTGCGATTGGGCATCAAGGTGATGGAAATTTTGAGCCCTCCCGTATCCATAGGCGGCATCAGCTCTTGACCCACTAGGGGCATGACCACTTTGACACTGATCACAAAAAGTGCGCCTAATATCCCCATATAGAGCCAGCCGTAGCGCCTTTGTTTCAGTGCCAGCAGCACCGCCCCTTCAAAAAAAGAGACCATCAGCGTATTGAAGCGTCCGCTGATGGCACCAAAGCCCCGTTCAACGCGACTAAGCAACGGATGATTGAGCCGCAATAGCACGACTGATAGAAGCGGAACCGCCGTAATTGCCACCACAAAGCTTGATCCTACGGCAATGAGCAGGGTACTGACCAACGGTTCAAAGACCGTCTGCGGATAACCGCCGACAAAGAGCATCGGTACCAAGGCGATCATGGTGGTAATCACTCCGGCACTCATCGGCAAGAAGATCTCTTGGGTGCCTACCAAAACCGCCTTACGCAGATCATCATGCAGTGTGAAGAGATGACGCTCGATATTTTCCACCACCACGACCGTGTTGTCAAGCAGCAGCCCAAGGGCTAAGATGATGGCCGTGAGGGTGACAACATTAAACTCGATCCCCATCAGCCACATCAGCGCGATGCTCATCAGATAGACGATGGGGATCGACAAGAGCACCACCAACACCTGTCGCACACTCGCTAAAAAGATAAAGACGATGAGGGTAGACATCACCAGTGCGTCGCGCAGCGCTTCGAACATATTGTCGGTGCTTTGGCGAATCGTCTCCTCTTGGGTATCGGTGATCTCAAAGCGAATGTCGCCGTAATGCATGGCCATCTCTGAGAGCACCTTTTGCGCCTCATGGATGGTTTGGATCACGTCGGCATCGTCGGCGCGTTCGATGGCAAGGGCAATGGCACTCTTTTGGTTGCCCCGATAGAGTGCTTGATGCTCAGAGTGCTCAAATCCGATCTGAGCAAGCATCCCCAACGTCAGCTCCGGCGTTACATGTAAGGCTTTGAGTGATTCGATGCTCTGATCGGGCCAGAGTGAGGTAAGCATATAGTGGGTCGTGGATGAGCGCAATGTTCCGACCGAAAACTCCGCGACTCCGCGCTCCACCTGCGCAATGACATCAGAGAAGACCAAGCCGTAGCGATCAAGCAGCGCCTTGCTGATGGAGATCTCGAGGATGCGTTGATGTCCTCCAAAAAGCGCAACGTCGGCGATCCCAAAAAGGCGCAGCAATTTCGGGCGAATCTCGTTTTGTGCCAGCAGCCGCACTTCATCGAGGTTCAGTGTATCGCTGGAGAGGGCGACGGTCAGTACCGGCGGGGTCGCGGCGGTGATGGGGTGAATCTGCGCAGGAAGCAGACCCTTGGGCAGACGAGAACCGATGCGATCCAACGCGCGTTGCACCTCTGATGTGGCTGTGCCGATGGGCTGAGCATAATCAAATTCGGCGGAGATGACGCTCACTTCATCGCTTGTGCTTGAAAAGACGCGGCGTATCCCCTCTAGGGTATAGAGCTCCTCTTCAACCGCAACTGCCACATCCGACGCCAGAGTCTGCGCCGACGCACCCGGCATCATCATCACCACGGCAACGGTAGGGTAGTTGGAGTCGGGAAAGAGCTTGCGCTTCATTTTACCAAAACCCATCACGCCCATAAAGGCAAAAAGGGTCAAAAAAGAGATCAGGGCGTAAGGACGGCGCAGCAGCGTCTCGATCAATCCGGAGCCTTTCATGGGTGTCCGATGGTGATACGAAGGTGGCTGTGAATACTATATTCAAGTGCTCGATCAAGCTTCACCTGTGCCACGTCCAAACCGCCTTCGCTGTGCGCAAAGTGCTTCTCAATAGAGCCGATTAGGGTACCGTCGTGATAGACCTTCTCTCCAAGGGCAATCGGATCAACACTGCGCAGGTAGCGAAAACGCAGATGCTGCGCGGAGCTTAAGAGGGTCAAGATGGGCTTCGTGCTCCCCGCCATCTCTCCTTCATGCAGCGTCACCGAGCCTACAACACCCTCAAACGGGGCTGCAATACGGGTATAGCTGCGCTGGTGGTTTAAGATCTCCATTTTAGATCGCGTCGTCTCCAGCGCCGATTGTTTGAGTGCATGGAGCGTCTGCGATCCTTCAAGCTTTTCGCGCGCCACGCCGCCTGCCTCAAAGAGCCGTTCATCGCGTCTTAGGCGCTCTTGCGCGTCGTGAAGCTCCAGCTCCTGTGCCCCGTACTGACTTTGTAGCGCTTCTAGGTTGAAGAGCAGCTCCGCTTCGTCAAGCTCCACCAGCAGCGCCCCTTTGGATACCCGCGAGCCTTCGCTTACATGTAAGGCGGTAATGAAGCCTGCAATTTTAGAGCCAATCTGTACCTCTTGATCACTGCGCAGTTCGGCTAAAAAGCTGCGCTGTTGTGGAGCGCTTGAGTGGACCGCTGCTGTCGGTTTGATTGGAGGCGCAGGGGGCGTGAGCGATGCTTGGGCCTCAAGTCGGGTTTGATAAAGCCCAAAGGCTCCCAGTATCAGCAATAAGGCGACAAGCGCCAAAGAGAGTTTAGTGCGCATCGGCAGCTCCTTGTTCATAAAGATATTCGAGTCTAAAGCGTGCGCGTGCACGTTCAAGATTACTTTGAATCAGCAAGGCTCTTGCTTTGGCTCTTTGTGCAAGGCTTTGAAGTAGATCATCGCTGCTGATGCCCCCCTCGTCAAAACGCACCTGTTCGATGCGGATGCGCTCCTCTTCGAGCATGAGCGACGCTTGAGCCATGCGTCGCTGATGGTTTGAGAGTTCAAGCGCACGTTTTGCGTTGAAGGTTTGGGCATCAAACTCCAAGCGGCTTTTGCGCTCTTGCTCCTCTTCGATGAGCAGTGCCAGGCGCAACTGTTCGCTCTGTGCCTTAGTGGCGCCAAAATCATACAGGCTCCAGCGCAACTGTAGGCCGGCTTGATAGAGCTCCTGAGTATGGTAGGTGTGATCGGCATCTTTGGATGCGTCGCTCAAACCGGCTGTAGCTCCGTAGGTTGCCGCAAACCGAAGCTGAGGAAGGCTGCTTTGTCGCAGTTCTAGAGAAGCCTGCAGTGACGCTTGATTGTGTTCATGTAGGGCAAAACGTTCCAGCGTCGCTTGGGGTATGATGGATGCGTCATAGCCCTCAAAGGGCTGTAGCGGTTGGGGTGAGGTTCCGCCGATCAATGCCGCGAAATCGGCGCAGGCTTGGTCGAACTGCGCTTTGAGCCGCTCGGATTCAAGTTCTGCCTCTTGGAGCGCAAGCGAAGCTTTGAGTTTCTCCAGACGTGCGACACGGCCCAGTTCATAGGCATCTGTCAACTGTAGCTTGAGCGCAGTTAGTGCGCGGATACGCTCGTCTTGTGCCTCTAAAAGCGCCTCGAGACTCAAAAGTGCGGCGTAACTGCTCTTGGTCGCATAGACAAGCTGCTCTTTGGCAAGGATCAGTCGACTTTGGGCCTGCTCTACCCCTAGTGAATCGACGCGCTCTTTGTAGTGCTGCGCCATACCGTCAAACAGCGAGACCTCATACGCCACACCGCCGTAGAGGGGATTTTGCGTGGTTGCAACGCCGCCTGGGTCGCTCATCATGACATCAGGCGTCATTGGAGAAAGGGTACGCGAAAGATTGTGGTGCGTGGCGCTGGCATTCAGATAGAGCTCGCCGTAGCGACCGGCACGGCGCGCCTCAAGCGCGGCCTCGCTTTGATCAAGCCGCAGTTCGATGGAGCGCAGATCGGGATTGTGGCGCAGTGCAAGCGAAACGCTCTGCTCAAGTGAAAGCGCGGCAAGAAGTGAGGGAAAAAGCAAAAGAATATAGGGCATCAAAACCTCCTAATGGCGCCATCTTAGGAGGGGTATGTTAGTTGAATGTTAACCGCACCGTTGTTCCCGCGTCCACTTTAGACGTCACGGTGAGGGAGATGTTCATCGCATCGCAGAGCCGTTTGACGATATGTAGGCCCAAACCGCTTGAACCTTGTTCGCTGAAATGGCGTTCAAAGACCCGTTCGCTTTGCGCGATACCGACACCCGTGTCGCGTACAAGGAGCTCTTTTCCATCGTATACGATCACTACCGATCCCCCTTCTTTGTTGTAACGACAGGCATTTGACAACAGCGCACTGATGATCTGATGTAGAGCATCGGCGTTAAGCGGGCGTGCTATACCCTTACATGTAAGCGCGAATTGAAGCGTGGGGTAGAGCAGACGATAGGTTGCCATCAACTCTTCAATGAGCGGACAGGGGGTTATTGTGGTGTTTGTAAACGGACGTTCATGCAGTAAGGTGGCGAGGTTTTCATGGAGGTTCATGATGCGTTTGGCGTTGGTCTCGATGCGCTCGAGCGCGCGCGTGTTGCTTGGAGTGCTGCGCAGTAGGGTGACGTTGAGCAAAATTGCAGTGATCGGAGTATTGAGATCGTGAATAAGGTCTTTTGAAAAAGCATCCAAGCGGCTGATGGTATCGCGCAGCGGATTAATGGCGCTGTGCGCCAGCCATGCGCTAAGAACGCCAAAAAGCAGCAACAAAAAGAGCTGAATCAGGTAGATGTGCATTCGTAGATGCCCCAGAGCCGTATCAAAACGGTCTCTGTTCATCTGTAGACGCAAATAGCCCTCTTCATGGGGAATGAACTTGATGATCTGTGTTTGTTTAAGACTCAGATTATCAATCGCAATGGAACGATTTATATCGACTTGCCGATGTGTGACGGTTGTACTGTGATAGGAGGCATCGCCCATCTTGTAGGCTCGGGCGTAGTCGATCAGCTCAAAGTGCATCTGACCCAGCAGCGCTTCGTAACGCTCATGGTAGTAAAAGTGACCCGCTAAGAGAATGAGCGCTCCGACGCTACCGAAATAGACACCGAAAAATCGCCAAAAAGCACTCCGTTCATAGGGCTTCAAGACGGTATCCCAGCCCTCTGATCGTTTTGATTTCAAGGCCTAGTTTACGCAAATGGCTCATCATGACCCGCAATGATCCTTCACTAGACTCTTCGCCTTCGCCAAGTGCATAGAGCAGCTCCTCTTTGCGCACGACCGCTCCTCTGCCACGAAACAGTAATCCGACGATTTTTTGCTCATACGCGGTGAGACTGAGACGTCGATCATGATGATAGAGAAGATTAAGACCCAAATGAAAACTAAAAGCACCTGCGTGGATACGCTCCTCTTCGATCGATCGGGTACGTTTGAGCAAAGCACGTAAGCGTATGATGAGCTCTTCAAAAGCAAACGGTTTTTTGAGGTAATCCTCCGCGCCCACAGCGAAGCCTCTTGAAAGCGAGCTGATATCGCCAAGCGCGGTGATAAAAATCGTCGGGGTCGTATCGCCGCAAGAGCGTAAAGAGCCTAGCAGGTCAAAACCGTTTTGAAAAGGGACGTTGACGTCAAAAATGTAGCAATCAAAGGCTCTTTTTTGCGTTAATAAGAGGACTTGGTGCGCATCGGTAGCGACCGTGACGCCGAAGCCTTCGATAGCAAGCAGTTCACTAAGCGTTTCGCATAATGATGCGTCATCTTCTAGTAAGAGAACTGCGGCCATAGCCTCACCCCTCTAACTCCAGTCGATACCCCTTGCCCCACTGCGTGCGGATCGGTAGGCCGATTTTGCGCAGATGGCTAATCATGACGCGTAGCGAAGCTTCGCTGCTCTCGTCTCTGCCAGAGAGCTCTTGGAGCATCTCACTTTTTTCCACGGTGGTGTTGCGGTTGCGAAAAAAGAGCTCTACGATTTTGCTTTCATAAGGGGTGAGGGTGATGCGCTCTTCGCCTTCATACAGGGCGCGGCGGTAGAGGTGGTAGCGAAAAGTACCTACATGTAAGAACTCCGTTTGGGCGCGGTAATGCCGACGCAGCGCCGCTTTGATGCGTACCGCGACCTCTTCGGTGTTGTAGGGTTTTTTGATGTAGTCATCTGCGCCGCAGAGAAAGCCCGCCGAGATCGACGCGACGTCGCTACGGTAACTGATGAAAATCGCCGGTGTCTGCACCCCTGCGCGGCGCAGGCCCGTGAGCATCTCAAAGCCGCATCCGCGCTTGGGGTGCGCCTCAAGCAGCAACAGATCGAACGTGCGCCGAAAAGTCGCCTCTTCAAACGCTTCGGCGCTGCCGACGCAGACCACCTCAAACCCTTCGTTTGTGAGCGTGCGACAGAGGCTCTGTGCCTCTTCGCGCTCCTCTTCAAGCAATAAAATCGATGCCATCTATCCCCTCCATACCTGTTTGATCACGAGCATAGGTCCAAAACGCAGACCCCACAGCACAAAAAGCGCCATCCACGCCGCCACAGCCGCGTCAAAGATCCAAAGCTGCTCCGCATACAAAGCCGCCATAGCGCGCAGCACCACCACCGCCTGTGTCCACACAAAGAGCGCCACGGCTACACGATCCGCCGCGATAGCGCGGCCTGAATGCCCTAGCGTGACGCGGGTACCAAAGCCGATGAGCATGGTGGTTAAAAAGCCCACTGCCAATAGATGCAGCCCCAAAAAAGGCGCTTCACCCCACTGTAGAGCCGAGGCAAACAGTGCGAGCGCGTCGATGAGCAGCCCGATCGGCAGCCACGAAAGGGCTACATGTAAGATCCAAACCATGGCCGGTCCCTCAAAGAGGCGCATGTTCCACCACAAAATCTCCCGCATCACAAAAAAGCCAAGAGCCAAAGAGACAATCGCCTCGGGCAATGCCATCTGCAAAGAGGCGAAGAGCGCCTTAAAGAGCAGGGCACCAAAGACGAATGCCAGTGTATAGAGGTTTTTCGTAGGCTGCGCTTGTGAGAAAAAGGGGATCATCCGCTGCACGACCGCAAAGGTGACAAAGAGGACATAAGGGTAAAAAAGCGGCGCAAAGAGCCAAGAGACGACGGAGTTTCCGATATCAAATGCCTGCGCGATGACGCCCAGCAACCACGAAAAATGCAGAAGCGCTCCAAGGCGCATCCCTATGAGCATCCAAAGCGGATCACGCTTGTCGGGCGCATGGCTGATGTGATAGACCCACTCCAAAATCAGCAGCCCTAAAACATGGGCGATAAAGAGTAGTAAAACGGCGGCGCAAAAGAGCCAGATCGACGTGACGCTACCTACAAGCACGAACAACGCACCGACTTGGTAGAGTACAACTACCGGGCGGTAGCTCTCGCCCGGAACGCTCGCAGTGGAGCAATAACGCGGAAACGTGGTCATCAAAAAACCCAAAAAGAGCTGCGTAAAGGTCAAAAAAAGCAGGGTATAGACGTGCAGCTCCACAGCGCCCGCTACCGGGGTGACAATACCGTGATAGCTCAGCGCAAAAAGCACCATCGAAACCATCGCCCATAGCATCCCAAATAGGAAAAACCCCTGATGCGGTTGCGATAAGAGATAGCTTCGCTTCAGCCTTTCAACCATCGACATATTCACTCCTGATCATTTTAAAAGAGGATTGTACGCGAAGAGGCGCCGCAAAGCTTTGACTTGCATCAATACGCCTTCTTGACGCATATCAAGCACAAAAACTTCGCACGGCTCTATACTTCTTCATCGTATCGCTTCAGAGACGAAACCATATACAAGGAGATACCGATGATGATTCCACACGATGCCGCCAAGATCGACGTAGAGGGTGCGACGGTCGATTTTTTTACTTTTGAAAACGACGAGGCGACCTTTTTTGCTTTTGACACCTCGCGTTGCGGCCCGCCTGAACCGATGGTCAATGCGATGGCGGGGCTCAAGCTGCTCGACAGACCCGAAAAAAAGCTGCTGATGATCAACCACAAGATGCCGATGGGGCTTTTTGACAAACTCGGCGAGCGCTTTGATATCCAAAAGCATGAGCGGGACGATGGTCTTTCAGAGGTGATCTTCGGCTTCAAAGGGAGCGTCGATCTGAGTGCTTCGCAGTTTGAGGCGAAGTGCCACGGCTAAGCCATGGTCTCGATCTCGACCGCGTTTGCGCCGCCGCTGCGGCTGATTGCGCCGTTTTTCATCGCGGGTGCGCTCTTTTACCTCATGAGCATTGTGGCGCTTGCGGCGGTTGCGCTGCCGCTGCACTGGCTTGATCTGCGCTGGGTGGGGGTGGTGCATCTCTATCTGGTAGGCTTTGTGATGATGAGCATTGTCGGAGCGTTGGCGCAGCTCATACCGGTACTCATTGAGCGTGAGCACTGCTGCGTGGCGCTTTATGGCGCTGCGTTTGTGCTGATGGTGCTCGGAATTTTGGGGCTTTTTGGCGGCTTTTGGTATGAAGCGGCGCTGCTTCCTTACAGCGGGCTGCTGCTCATCGTCGCCTTTGGCCTCATCGCTTTTGATCTGCTCATCAGCGCCAAAAAGAGCCTGCTAAAGCACTTCAGCGCGGGCGCGATCGGCTGGATGAGTCTGCTGCTGCTGGTTGGATCGATCATCGGTTTTGTGATGGCGCTGGGGCTGGGCGCGGGCGCGGATGTAGCCGTGATGGAGTTGATCGATACGCACATTGTCGTCTTGTTTGGCGCACTTTTGGCTCTGGCTTATGGGGTAGCGCAGGTGCTGCTGCCGATGTTTGCCCTCGCGCACGGCTTTGATGCGCACCCCAACCGCACCGCCCTGCGCACGCTGATTGTGGGGGTGGGACTCTACGCGCTGGGCGCAGCGGCGGTGGGGCTTGGGCCGATACTTTGCTCCGTGGGGCTGCATCTGTATCAGGCGGGGCTGATGTATGCCAAACGAATCCGCAAAGAGCGTGACATCTGGTTTGCATCTTTGCTCTTTGCCTACGCTGCGCTTGCCCTCTCGCTTTTGGGCGCTCTTTGGGGGCTTTTGCTTGCCGATGCGCAGCTTTTGCTTGCCGCTTCCGTGCTCTTTGGGCTTGGCTTTTTAGGCTTTTTGATCAGCGGGCATCTGTACAAAATCATTCCGTTTCTGGTCTGGTTTGAGCGCTTCAGCCCGCTGGTAGGCAAACAAAAAGTCCCCATGCTGCATGAGATGGTACCCCACCGCGCGGCGTGGTTTGGGTTTGGCTACGCCTCTATCGGGACGGTTTTGCTGGTTCTTGGCGTAGCGCTTGGCAGCGAAGCGTTGATATTTGGCGGCGTGAGCGCGCTCTTTGTGGGTGGGCTCTTTTTACTCTCCAACCTGGTTTGGATGCTACGGTTTAACAAAGGAGCAGAAGATGCTGGATAAAGAAGATATTTATGTGGCCATCAGCAGCGTGATCGACCCCGAAGTTGGCTGCAACCTTGTCGAACTCGGCCTGATTTACGATGCGACCATTAGCAGCGATGGGGTCGTACATGTAACGATGACCCTCTCCACTAGGGGTTGTCCGCTGCATATCGCCATGCAGCAGTGGGTCAAAGAGGCGGTTGAAAAGCTCGAAGAGGTCAAGCGCTGCGACGTCGAGATCGTCTGGGAGCCGGCGTGGAACATTACGATGGCAGCGCCGCATGTACGCTCCCGTTTTGGGGCCTAAGCGGCTTACATGTAAGCCTTGCCGCTTGGCATGAGATGCACGTTTTGCCTGATGTAGTAGCGTTGCAACCGCTGCGTGAAAACGTGTCGGCGGCTTTGCAGATGAAGCAACTTTTTTGGTCACAAGAATATACTAAAAACATATTTTTAAGTATAATGCTCTAAACCTAAAGGAGCTTTCATGCTGCCGCTTCTCGAAAATGCCAAAAGGCTTTATGCTATTAAAGCCCATCAAAAACTCCCGCACTACAAACGCTATATCTACAACGATCTCATCCATTCTAGCGCCAAAATTACAGCGATTTATGGCAGTCGCGGAATCGGCAAAACGACGATGCTGATGCAGCTTTTGCAACATTCTACGCTTCAGCCAAGCGCAAAGCTCTACATCTCTTGTGACCATGCGATGTTTGGAGGGGTGAGCTTGTTTGATTTTGTCGATGAGTTTTGCAAACGAGGCGGGGAGCTTATCTGTATTGATGAAGTCCATGAAGCCTCAAACTTTGAACAAGAGCTCAAGTCAATCTACGATTTTTTGGATATCAAAGTCTATTTCACCGGCTCGTCGGCACTGCATCTGAGCAACCCCGATTTTGCACGGCGATACTCGATGTATCATCTCTATCCGCTTAGTTTCAAAGAGTATCTGGAGCTTGAGATGGATCTATCGCTTCAAGCCTACCCGCTTCATGAGGTTTTATTCAACCATGAAAACATCGCGCATGCGATTTTGGATGCCTTAAGCGATAAAAAAATCATCAAACATTTCAACACCTTTCTCAAAGTAGGGGCTTATCCCTTCTATTTCGAAGACAAAACCAAATACGTCGATAGGATGATAGAGACGGTCAATACCATTTTGCATACCGATTTGAGCAAACTCTTTTCGATTCAACCCGATAAAATCGACACCCTCAAAAAGCTTTTGCTGACCCTTTGTGTCTCCAAGCCTCTGGAGTTTAGCATCGACAAATTGGCCTCAACGGTGGGGATCACCAAAGCAACCTTGTACAAATACATACACTACCTCGACGATGCCGAGCTGCTCAAACAGATCACCCATGAGGGAAAACGATTTGCCGGCATCCGAAAATCAGACAAACTCTACCTTGCCAATCCCAATCTTTTTGAGGCGTTTTGTGCGAGTCAGGAGATAGGGACGCTGCGGGAGACCTACTTTGTCGCACAGGTATCGACGCACCACCGTTTGCACTATCTTGATCGAGGGGATTTTTTGGTCGATGAACAATACACCGTAGAGATAGGCGGTAAAAATAAGAGCTTTTCGCAAATCAAAGAGCTCAACAACAGTTTCGTCGTATCAGACGATATCGAAGTGGGTATCGGCAACCGCATCCCGTTGTGGATGTTTGGGTTTTTGTACTGATGCCAAACCAAAAATCCTCACCGCCACTGCACATGGGTCAAGGTGGCGACGCCATTGACAAAGTGCTGCACCAAGCTACAAAGTAGCTCGTCCCCCGCTCACACGGCCAAACCGTTTCGTCTAGGTGCAATTTTATCGTAATCGGAGACGCTTTCGCCTTCATCGCCACTGCACATACGCCATCGGTACCGCTTTGGTGTGGTCATCGCCTAGATTGCCCAAAGTGGCAACGCCGTTGACAAAACGCTGCACATAAAACGGCTTGCGATACCCCCTTACATGTAAGGTATGGGCCATCATCTCCAACGTCTCCAGCCGCATCAAACCTCCGTGAAAAGTGGTGCGCACTTCAAAATCAACCCCCGAAGTGCGCAGCAGATCGAAACTCTCCCAAAACCGCGATTCGCTGCCGCCGCCGCAGATGTCCTGCATCAGCGCTTGCGGGGCTTTGTAGTCGAGTGCGCAGTAGTCCATCAGATGCTCATCGAGCAGGCGGCGCAGCACGTCGGGGCGCATGGCGTTGGTGTCGATTTTGAGCCCAAACCCCAGCGCCTTGACGCTCCGCGCCCAAGTGAGGATACTAGGGACTTGCGTACACTCTCCGCCGCTAAAAACCACCCCCTCAAGCAACCCCTCTCTGCGCTGCAAAAAAGCCAGCGCTTCGGAGGCGTCGATGCACCCCTCGCCTAAAACGATCTCGGGATTGTAGCAGTAAGCACAGCGCAGGTTGCACCCCGCAAACCAGAAGATGGCGGCGGGGGTGTCCGGGAAATCAAGCAGAGTGAAGGGGGTGATGTCGTGCAGCATATTCACAAAATTGGCGTCGGTCGCGGTGCTCCTGCTTTTTGCCGATGTTGAAACTCTCGACGGGTCGGTGATAGCCCATCACTCGGGTGTAGACGATGCATTTGGTACGTTTTTGGGTGTTCATGAAGCCTCCTGTGTGGGTATGAGCGCATCGCAGCGGGGGCAGAACTCATGCTCTCCGCTGAGATAGCCGTGGATCGGGCAGATCGAAAAGAGCGGGGTAACGGTGATGTAGGGGAGCCGAAAGCGCGAAAGCACGTTGCGCACCATGCGGCGGCACGCCTCGGCGGAGCTGACACGCTCGCCCATGTAAAGGTGCAGCACCGTTCCGCCCGTGTAGCGGCACTGCAGCGCGTCTTGCAGCTCCAGCGCCTCGAAGGGATCATCGCTAAAGCCGACGGGGAGCTGAGAGCTGTTGGTGTAGTAGACGTTCTCGCCCTCTCCGGCTTGTAAAATCTCCGGGTAGCGCTTTTTGTCCTCCTTGGCGAAGCGGTAGGTCGTCCCCTCGGCGGGGGTGGCTTCGAGGTTGTAGAGGTTGCCGCTTTGCTCCTGGTAGCGGCGGATGCGTTCACGCATTCGATCGAGCAGCCGCAGGCAAAAGTCGATGCCCAAAGGGGTGGAGAGATCCTCTTGATCTTGCGTGAAGTTGCGTACCATCTCGTTCATGCCGTTGACGCCGATGGTGGAGAAGTGGTTGTTGAAATTTTTGAGATAGCGCGCGGTGTAGGGGTAGAGCCCGCGATCAAAGAGATCATTGACAAAACGGCGCTTCTTCTCCAAAATAGAGTAAGCCCGCTCCATCTGCGCCTCCAGCGCCTCGATCAGCGCCGCTTCGTCGCCGCAGTAGCGATACCCAAGCCGCGCCATGTTGTTCGTGACCACCCCGATGCTGCCCGTCATCTCGGCGCTGCCAAAGAGCCCGTTACCCCGACGCAACAATTCCCGCAGATCGAGCTGTAAGCGGCAGCACATGCTGCGCACCGCGCCGGGCTGATAGGCATCGGGGTTACTGACACGCGCACCGCTGGCATCGACGGTGTACTGGCTGCCGATAAAGTTTTGAAAATAGCTTGAGCCGATCTTGGAGGTGTTTTCAAAAAGCAGCTCCGTGTTGGGGCCGTACCAGTCAAAATCCTCGGTGATATTGACGGTAGGGATCGGGAAGGTAAAGGGCGAGCCCATGCGGTCTCCCTCGGTCATCACCTCGTAGTAGGCGCGATTGATCAGCTCCATCTCGGGTGCGAAGTGGGCGTAGGTCATCGCCTTGGGCGAAGCGGCGCCGCGGCTTTGGGCGCGCACCGCAAACGCATCGTCGTGCTCAAAACGCTCGAAGAGGTGGCGGTTGTTACATGTAGGAATCTGCGCGCGCAGATCATCGGGCACGCTCCAGTCGATGGTGATGTTGGTAAAAGGCGACTGACCCCAGCGGGCAGGGACGTTGAGGTTATAGACAAAGCTGCGCACCGCCTTTTTGACCTCCGCAAAAGAGAGTTCATCGGCAAAGACGTAGGGGGCAAGGTAGGTATCAAAAGAGCTAAAGGCCTGCGCCCCCGCCCACTCTGATTGCAAAATACCCAGAAAATTGGCCATCTGCCCCAGTGCTTCGCGGAAATGGCGCGGCGGTGCGCTCTCAACGCGGCCACGCACGCCGTTGAACCTCTCGTTGAGCAGCGCTCTGAGGCTCCACCCCGCGCAGTAGCCGCTCAGACAGTCAAGATCGTGGATGTGCAGATCGCCGCTGCGGTGCGCGGCGCCCTCCTCAGATGAGAAGACCGAATCGAGCCAGAAGTTGGCAATCACCTTACCGGCGAGGTTGTTGATCAGCCCCGCGTTGGAGTAGCCCGTGTTGGCGTTGGCGCTGATGCGCCAATCGGTTTTGGTGATGTACTCCTGGACGCTTTGGGTGGCATTGACAAAGGTGGTGCCGCCCTCAAGCCGCGCATCGCGCTGCAGCTTGTGCAAAAAGCGGTAGGTGATAAAGGACTTCATCACCTTAAACGCGCCCGCTTCATGCAGCGTCTCTTCGATGAGATCTTGAATGGACTCGACCTCCAAAGACTCCATCTTCTCCACGCGCCCCAGCACCTCATGCAATACCCGCGCATCAAACGGCGCAGATTCGCTCAGGTACGCTTTGCGGATCGCATCGGCGATTTTGTAGGGGAGATAGGGCTCTTTGGAGCCGTCGCGTTTGGTGACGAAGCGCTGCATATCCAAGCCTTTACATGTAAAGTATGAGAGCATTGTAGGCAAGCGGGAGCAAAAAAACTTTGACTTTCGTCAAAGCAAGAGTAAACGTGCCCCTACGCCTTAACGACGCGGAGGCTCTGGGCGTTTTGAAGGTTCTTTTTGAGTTTTTTGAGGTGGTTGGCGCTTTGGTGCAGCTCTTCGCTGAGTTGGAGCATCATATCTTCGCTCTGCTCAAGCAGCGCGTCGCTCTCGGGTGAGACGCCTTGCGCTTGAACCGTGAAGAGTTCGCTCTTTTCAATCGCTTCGGTGGCGCTTTGGAGGGTCTCTTCGACGTTTTGCAAGAAATACTCGATGTGGGCGCAAGCGATGTCGAGTTCGTTGCCGCTTACTTTGTCCACTGAACTTTGTCCGCTGATCTGCTGCGAATGGGCGATGAACTGATCGAAATTTTTCTGGATGCCCAGTACCAGCCGCGCCATGTATAAAATGACCGCAAAGCTCAATATGGCGAGCACCGCCTGAACGCGAGAAGCCAACATCCGCTTTTGCATGATGTGGCGTTCATACTGCGTCACGGCATCGTCCATCAACCCTAGCGTCTGGATGCCGCGATCGTAGATCACTTTGAGATCATATAGGTTGTTCTCTCCAAGCAGATAGCGATCGATGAGGGTGCGCATGACGTTCCAGTTCTCCCCTACGGCGCTCATGGTTTGGCGGATTTGTTCGTTGGAGAAGCCTTGATGTTTGGCTGTGACCTCTTTGAGATAGGTGTAGTTGCGGTCAAACTCGCCGCGCGCCTCCTCCAGCCGCTCAAACGATCCCTCTTCATTGACCAGCAATCGGTGCAGCTCCAGCACGGTACGCTGCGAAAGCATCCGCTGTTTGCCCGCGACGTTGATGATCTTTGCATCAAGTTCCTGATCGTTGTTCAGCCAGATATTAACCCCAATAATGAGCATCAGATTGAGCGATAAGATCCCGACGATCCAACGGACTTTGTTTGAGATGGAGTTCATGACAACCCCTCCTTGAAATAGCGCGACAGTTCATCCGGGCGTAGCACGACCACGTTGTGCTCTTGCTCCTCGATCAGCCCCTTTCACGTAAATTTGGCCAGAACCCTTGAGAGTGTCGCGGGCTGGATATTGAGCCGATAAGAGATCTCCTGCTTTTTGAGGCTGTTAAAGAGATCCAGATGTTCGCTCAGCATTTTAGCCACTTTTGCGGTCACGTCGAAGATCATTCCCATGTTGACCGTGCACTCCACCAGCTGCTTTTGGTCGGCAAGCATATTGACCAGATTGATCAGCAACGCCATATCGCTACGGACACACGATTTGAAGAGGGTAAGATCGAAAGAGACCACTTCGCTGGGTGTGAGAAATTCGATGTTGCTATAACAGCTAATGGTATCGCAATCCAGCGAGCCGATGTTGGTGAGCAGTGCTTGGCTTTCAAGTGAATAGAGAAAAACTTCGTTGTCAAACCGATCCACTTTGTAAAATTTGGCTTCGCCGCTGAGCAGAAAATAGACGCGGCTAAGGTCATCCTCTTCATAAGCCAAAATCTCCGAAGCTCCATAGCGTTTGAGCCGTGAACCCTCTTCAAGCGCTTGCAGGTGCTTGGGGTCGGCACCGTCGAAAAAGCGCAAGTTTTGTAAGGCTAGAGGCATGTCGTCTCCTTCACATGTAACGCTAACCCTATTATAGTGTTTTGGACTGAGACAACCATTGATCCGAATTAATCCGCCATCAACCGCTTGATCAGTGATCCGATGCTACATTTTTCAATGCGGGCGCGTTGCGCTAAGGTCTCAAAACTCTGCTTGCCCAGATAGACACACAGCCGCACCCGATCCTCTTCAACCGCCCGCAGCGCATCATAGTGCTGCTGCGCCGCTTGGGCCTCTGTTTGGCTGATGGGGGTGCGCAGAGATTTGTACTCGATAAGCGTTCCATCTTTGTAAACTCCCGAGATCTCCGCATGTACCCAGTAGTAGCCGCCGTCTTTGCGCAAGTTTTTAACCGTTCCGCTCCATGCGCCCTGCTCGCGCAACGTTTGCCACAACTCGGCAAAAACCGAAGACGGCATATCGGGATGACGCACGATGTTGTGCGGTTTACCGATCAACTCCTGCGCGCTATAGCCCGAAATCGCAGCAAAAGTCTCATTGGCGTAGGTGATGATGCCGCGCAGATCGGTGCGCGATACGATCAGTTCTCCATGCGGTACCGGAGTCTCTACAAAGGGGGCAAAGCTGATCCCCTCAAGCACGTCGTGATGCATTAGAACTTCTTTTTGAGATCGCCGTGATAGGTGATATCTTTGACATTCACCCCCTCGGCATTGAGCCACTGCGGGATCTCTGTGCCCTGAATTTCAAGCTTGTCGCGCTGGGCGTTAAGCTCCTCTTCGGTGTAGGCGAAGTGCATATCCGCTGCAACAACGTGGGGTATCACCTGAATGGCAGTGAGCTTTTTGATCTCCTCTTCGACCCCTTCGCCCTCGATGGTGACAATGATGCGTCCTTTATCGTCGTGAAAATGGTAGTCGCACAGTTCGCTTTTCTGTAGCGCGGCGACAACCTCGTCAAGGTAGGTGGGTGTGGTTTGAACCACGATGCTTGAGATGTTCATAAGGACTCCTTTTTGGCGCCGTAGCGCCTTTTAAAATTGATAATTTAGCTGCGCCCAACCGACGGTTTTGTCTTTGGCGACGAATGCAAGACTCTCATCGCCTGCGCTGAAGAAGGCGGCTTTAAGCAGCAGCGACAGGCCATTGACGGCACCGATTTTGTTAGCATAACTCACATCGATCTCGCTGCCGAGATCCTCTTCGCCGGTTTGGGCTGAAAAGCTATGATACACAAGCGCCAGATTGCCCAGTGCTGCCGCATTATAACCCGCCATGACGTTCATATCGATCAGGCCGTTGGCGTTGTTCGAGCCTAAAAAGACGTCCGCCCAGCCGTTAAACTTATGGAGGGTCGCCAGTGGTGTCATAAAGCCGTTGTTGACATCATCGCCCGCTTCACCCAGCACTTCATAGCCTGCACCCAGCGTAGCACCGCTATAGGTCGCTGCAAGTTCCAGATTCATATACGACGCATCGGCTTTGACATCCTCAACGCGGTACTCCAGCGAAGGGTCGCTTTGGATGGCATACTCCGCGCGGTAGCTGAGTGAAAGATCGGGATTGACCTTGGCTTTGCCGTGCAACGCCGCGCCGTAGGTGTCACTGATGGAGCCGAGCATATAGCTATAAGCGACAAGCGTTGCTTCGGGAACCATCTTGTAAGAGAGATTGATCAATGCGCTGGAAGTTTCGGTGGCTCTGTCCGCTACGGCATATTTTTTAACCGGATTGATCCCAAACACGTAAGCTGCTACGACACTCAGCGGCTCGACCGGATTGGAGATGAGCGCGACTGCATCGAAGCTCTGGGGCATTTGACGCCAATCGACGGAGCCTACGAAGCGCTGGTTGTCGAGGTTGACGATCTGGCGACCCGCTTTGATGGTCGTTTTGGCCGGAAGCTTGATCGCCAAATAGCCCTGAGTTAAACGTGCCTGATCGGGATCAACGATGGTATCAAACTCGGTTTTGCCGTTGGCGGTGGAGAAGTATTCGTCATAGCCGAAGTTATTGACCGAAACGCCTTCAAGACCGAAGCCCAGCATGGAGGTTCCGGCAATGGAACCGGCAGTGACACCAAGACGGGTACGGGCGGTAAAAGCACTGCCTGCGTCTTTGTCGTTGTCGGCGATATCGGCATTTTCGTAACGCAGGCGCACTTGGCCGTTAAACTTTACGTCGTCAAAGAGATTGATGCCTTGTGCGGTATTGTCGGCAAAAAGATTGGCACTAAGTGCAACAGCAGCAACAGCTGAAAGAGTGAACCATTGTTTCATTGTGAATTCCTTTATTGTTTGAGATTCCAAAAGAGAATACGCTTCTCTTCTGCGGCAGAAATAAGCATCTCTTCACCCATAAAGAGGATGTCAACGAGTGTGGCATCGTGTCCTTTGAGGGTGGCGATGTTCGCCTTGGTTTGGGTGTCAAAAAGCAGTAGATCGTTTTCGATCGAACTGGCAAATACACCAAGCGCCGCGCTCGGCGAAAGTGCGGCGGCGTAGATCAAAAACGAACCGTTCACATAGTAGGCCTCGCCGTTTTGGCGGTAGATCGCACAGCGGCGATCTTGCCCTGCGGTAATGACAGTGCCGTTTTTATAATCGATCTTGTAGATATTGTCGAGGTTTTGTCCGATAAAAAGCTTTTGATGGGTGAAGTCATCGACTTTAAAGAGGTTGACTTCGCCGCTCTCATCGGCGGTGATGAGGGTTTTGCGCTCTTCGCTCAGCACAATATCGCCCAGCGCCGAACCGCCGCTACGGCGTGCCTTGATCGCTTTGCGGTAGAGCGGGGTGCGTGTTTTGAGATCAAACAAGACGATCTCGGAGCTCAGCAAGCCCAAAACGATGCGCTGCGCATCCACAAAGAGCCCTTTTTTGATAATCAGCTCAGAACGCTCGTCAATGAGCCGCTCTAAGGCTCTTTCACGGTACATGTAGACATCGCGGTAGCCCGATTTGCCCTGAGAGACAATCAAAAGCGCACCCTCAAACGCGTCGATGGAGTAGATTTTCGGCTGGCTCAGATCGCCTAGAAAATCGGGCACGGCGGGTAGGGTGATGGTGCCTTTGTGCGTTTGGGTAGCGATATCAAAAAGATCGATAATACCTCGATCGGTTGCGGCGTAGAGGGTTTGCTCTACATGTAACAGATCCGTCACCAAGCCTGAGGCTTTAAGCGCATAAGCACTTTGAAGCGTCGCGGCTTGTAAAGCGCTCGAGAGGATCAGCAAGATGAATAGACGTCGCATGTTCACTCCTTGATAACATTATGCGGTCACGACAATCGCACCGCTGGGGCAGCGCGAAAGACAAAAACCGCAGGCGGTACACTTTTCGCTTTCGATCATGGGACGATAGAGCCCGCTAAAGAGGATCGCATCTTCCAGGCAAGGCTCTTTACATGCAAAGCAGATCACCCCGTGATGGCTCATGCACTTTTGGGTATCAATCAGCACATGCGCCCTGATCGGTGCACCGGCATCATAAAGCACCTCATGCGTGCAAGCCTTCAGGCACGCTTCGCAGTAGGTGCAGCCACTTTGGGCAAAGTCGAGATAAGGTGTGCCTTTGTCACTGATACGCATAATGTGCTCTTCGCAGGCATTGACACACGCTTTGTCGTTACATGTAATGCAAATAGAGCCAAAACGCATCGCATCACCGGCGTAAGGCGGACGGATCATTGGAGCTTTAAGCGCAGCGCTGCTGCCTAAAAAGCTGAAAAAGTCACGTCTGCCCAGTTCTGCCATCGTTAGTTAATCCCTGCGTTGAGGGTATCAAGCAGATTGGAGCGGTTTTTCATCGTGTCGTTTTGATAGTCCGGACGGAAGTTGTTTTCCACCAGAGGATCGCCTACGTTTTGGGGTGCATGGCACTGTGAACAGTTAAAGCGTCCCTTGTGCAGTTCATCGAGCTTATGGACGATGACTTTGATGTCACTGGTTGTTTTGAGTTTTTGACCCTCATAGAGCAGATTGCCCTCTTTGTCAATCTCCGGTTTTGGACGGAAGCTCGCAAAGTGTGACGTGGGAATCGGCGTCGCACCCATGGATTCGGCCACTTCAGGACTATGACACGCGATACACTGATTGTCCTCTCTGGTGATCGGCAGCATCCCTTCGGTGTCGTGCGGGATCATCGGCGGCGCGTTGTCAAAGGCACGCTCATACTTCACCCCTGAACCTAGAGTGTTGGTGGCGTATTCGGTTTTGCTTGGCAGGGTCGTCTGTTCACTATAAAGCGTGGTCTTGCGCAGACCGATCGCCTCCTCCGTTTGGAGCGGCTTTGCTGCTTCTACTTGAGCGGGTTTGCTCTTATCGCTACAGCCGCTCATCATCAAGACGGCTGCAAGCGCACTGATTAGTACTATCTTTTTCATAAACTCTTCTCCTTGGCTTGCATTGCAAATTTTCTTAGTGAAAAGTGGAGTGCATCGTCGTCGCACACTTCGACGCAGCGACCGCAGTTGATACACTCCCCCATCACTACACTTTCGCTGCTCTTGGCAACCATGTGCAGCACCTCTTTTTCCGGACACACCTCTTTGCACTTCATACAGGCCGTGCAAGCCTCGGCGTCGTGATAGACGCGGATCAGCGAAAAGCGCCCCGCGAGACTGTAAAACGCCCCCAGCGGACACAGATGACCGCACCAGCCGTTCTCGTGGACAAACAGATCAAACAAAAAGATCACCACGATGGCACCCACACCCAGACCCATTCCAAAGACGGCTCCGCGGTGCACTATCGAAATCGGGCTGATCATCTCAAAGGCCGCTACACCCATCGCAAAAGAGAGCAAGAGTCCAAGGCCCATCACCCAGTAGCGAATGGAGCGGCTCATATAAACCCTCTTTTGGACCTGCGAGATTCCCAGACTCCGGCGCAGCTTGTTAGCAGCATCGGTAATGAGATTGACCGGACAGACCCACGCACAAAAGGCGCGACCTCCGATGATCATATAAAAAAGCGCGATAATCAGCGCGCCCAAAAGCACGTCAAATCCCAGCACCGCCCCTGCGAGCGTCATCTGCATAATCGCATAAGGATCGGCGAGCGGAATCGATTCAAAGAGCAGCGAACTGCTCAAATTGCCCTGCAAAATCTTCCAGCCAAAGAGATTGGCACCGATGTAGAGGCCCAAAAGCCCCAGCTGCGTTAAACGGCGCAGGATCATAAAACGGTACTTCATCTTAGAATCCTTCATCCGCATTGAGCGCATCGAGCGCGCTTTGTTGGTTGATCTTCGTTTGGGTGGTTTCCGCTTTGGCACCCGCTACGCGTGCCTCATCGCCGCTGTCCCAGCCCTTGATGTAGTGATCTCCGACCTTACCTAAAGCAATCGCGTTGGGCAGTACAAAAATCGCTGGTTTTTCGGTGATGCAGGCCCGTTCGCACAGACCGCAGCCCGTACAGACGTTGGTATTGACCACAGGCTTCAAAAAAGCATGCTTGCCGGTGCGTTCGTTCTTCTCGTATTTGAGATAGATCGCCTCATCCATCAAAGGACAGGCGCGGTAGCAGGCATCGCATTGGATGCCCCAAAAGGCAACACACGCCTCGACGTCCACCACCGCAACGCCTATATCGATCTTTTTGATCTCCCACGCACCTGTTTCGTCTTTGAGTGAGGCTTCATTCAAAGCCCCCGTCGGACAGACAGGCACACAGGGGATATCTTCACACATATAGCACGGTATATCGCGAGGCACAAAGTAGGGCGTTCCGATGGGATTGCTATCCCCCGGAGCCGCCAGACGCAGCGTGTCATAAGGACAGGCCAAAACACACAATCCACACTTGATACATGTACGCAAAAAATCGCTCTCAGGAAGTGCGCCGGGCGGACGCAAAATCAGGGGTGCACTGCGCACCTCACCGACATACGCGCTCCACGCCAAAGCACCCATGGCCGCAAGACCGAT
The DNA here is from genome assembly GCA_016938735.1 of Campylobacterales bacterium. Taxonomy (GTDB): domain Bacteria; phylum Campylobacterota; class Campylobacteria; order Campylobacterales; family Sulfurimonadaceae; genus JAFGUB01. The sequence continues at coordinate 34,488 of JAFGUB010000030.1, forward strand.
GCCTCTGGCCATGGAGAGGATAAATTTGCGACGCTCATTCATGGCTTATACCTTTACGCTTTATAAATTTTGACCGCACATTTTTTATAGTCGGTCTGCTTGGATTGCGGACAGGTGGCATCCAGACACACTTTGTTGATAAAGACCTTTTCATCAAACCACGGTACAAAGACGAGCCCCACCGGCGGACGGTTACGTCCACGGGTCTCGACACGCGCTTTGACCACGCCTCGGCGTGACTCGACATTCACCAGATCACCACGCTGCACGCCGCGTTTTTTGGCATCATCGGGGTGCATGTAGCAAAGTGCTTCAGGCACCGCTTTGTAAAGTTCCGGGACACGCATCGTCATGGTGCCTGAGTGCCAGTGCTCCAAAACACGTCCGGTACAGAGCCAGGTGTCATATTCGGCATCCGGCATTTCGGGGGGATCCATATAAGGACGGGCAAAAATTTTGGCTTTATTCTCCAAAGATTTCTTCGTTTTGTCCGTAACCTTTTGCAGATCACCTTGTGCGAGCTCTTTGGCCAGTTTGCCATAGAAGGCGAAATCGCTATCGGGCGCTGCTTTTTTCGCATAGGGGTCGTATTTGGTATTGAAGCGCCACTGCGTCTCTTTGCCATCCACAACCGGCCATTTCAGACCGCGCACCTTGTGATAGACATCAAAAGGAGCCAGGTCGTGCGCATGGCCGCGACCGAAATCGGCGTACTCCTCAAAGAGGTACTTCTGGACAAAGAAGCCATATCCATCAAAGACTTTACCATCGCTACCGACGACTTTGCGGCTATCGCCCATCGCCTCGGAGTTATCGTAGCCCGCTTGAACGGGATCTTTGAGATCGACCTTGTAGCTCTTGGCACGCTCGTTAGCAAAGATAATCTCATACATGGTGGTGTTATCTTTGTAGCCCATCTTTTTGGCCGCTTCGCGGACGTCGGCAAGCTTGGTGCCATCGCGCAGGGTCTGTTCACCCCACAGATCAGCGACCGTAAAGCGCTTGGAGAACTCTATCCACTGCCAGGTGTCGCTCATCGCATCGCCTACAGGAAGCACCTGCTGACGCCACAGCTGGGTGCGGCGCTCCGCGTTGCCATAACCGCCCCATTTCTCATAGATCATTGCCGAAGGCAGGATCAGGTCAGAGACCTTCGCCGAGATGCCCGGATAACCGTCAGAAGTGACGATAAAGGCGTCCATTTCGCGCGCTGCGTTGATCCAGTGGGTTGCCGAAGCGCTATCTTGGTAGGGGTTACAGACATTGACCCATGCAAATTTGATATTACCGTCTTCGATATCACGGTGAATCTTCATAATATCTTGGTTGCCAATGGGGTTTAGAGTTCCCTCAGGTACCTTCCACGCCTGCTCGCAGATTTTGCGGTGCTTGGGGTTGGCGCTCATCATGTCTGCCGGCAAGCGGTGGGTAAAGGTACCGACCTCACGCGCCGTGCCACATGCTGAGGGCTGACCGGTAAGCGAGAAGGCGCCTGAACCCGGCTTGGCTTGCTTGTTGAGCAAGAAGTGGACGTTGTAGGAGAGGGTATTGACCCACGTTCCACGGGTGTGCTGGTTCATTCCCATGGTCCAAAACGAGACCACTTTGCGCTCTTTTTCAATATAGAGCGCGGCAAGGGCTTTGAGCTTCTCTTTGAAACTCTCTAGGCTCTCGTTGGGATCGCCCTTAGAGATTTTGGCGACGTAATCAAGCGTATAAGGAGCCAAAAATTTCTTGTACTCCTCAAAGCTGATCTCCCAGTGGGCCAGACCCGCCGGTTTCATCTCCATCATATCGCCCTCTTTGTAGCCAAAAGGCGCAAGCGCCGGGGCCTCTTTGGCAGAGACCGCTTTGCGCATCTCTTTGCCGTAGGTCTCCATCTCTTTGGCGCTGTATTTGCCGCTTTTAATCGAAATCTCGTTGTCACGTCTCATCCCGTAGCCTGTATTGACCGGCTGCGAGGCGAAGACGATGTGCTCTTTGACAAAATCCCAATCGATTGACTCGGGATGGTTGTAGACGATCTCATGCGCGATATAGTTCCACAGCGCCAAGTCGGTATTCGGGGAAAAGATAATCTCGATATCGGCCAAATCCGAAGTACGGTGGCGGTAGGTGGACATATTGATCACCTTGACGCGGTCAGGCTCGGAGAGCTTGCGATCGGTCACGCGTGACCAGAGGATCGGGTGCATCTCCGCCATGTTGGAGCCCCAAGAGACGATGGTGTCCGTGAGCTCGATATCGTCATAACAGCCTGAGGGCTCATCAATCCCGAACGTTTGATAGAAGCCTACGACGGCTGAAGCCATACAGTGGCGTGCATTGGGGTCGATGGCGTTGGAGCGGAATCCCGCTTTCATCATCTTGAGCGCCGCATAACCTTCCATAATGGTATATTGGCCTGAAGCGAAGATGCCGAGTCCCTCGGGTCCCTTCTCTTTAAGAGCACGTTTAGCGTGTTTTTCCATCTCATCAAAGGCGCGCTCCCAGCTCACCTCGGCGAACTTGCCTTTCTTATCAAACTCACCCTTCGCATTGACGCGCAACAGCGGTTTGGTCAGGCGGTCCGCACCGTACATGATCTTGGCATTGAAATAGCCTTTGATGCAGTTGAGGCCGCGATTGACCGGAGCTGCAGGGTCGCCTTTGACTGCGACGACACGCCCATCTTTGGTGGCCATCATGATGCCACATCCTGTGCCGCAGAATCGGCACGCCGCTTTATCCCAACGCCAATCTTTCTGTGCCTCTTCAGCTGCCGCCTGTGCACTCACCGGTAATGTCATACCGATTGCACTGGCCGCCGAAGCCGCCGCCGCGGATTTTAGAAAATCCCTTCGCTCCATACTCATCATCGCTCCTTTGTATCGAAATTCGTTCGAATTTCAGAGTATGGACGTAGCTTATCGCGATCATTAAACAATGTCTTTGATCTAGGTCAAGGTGTTACATGTAAGGATAGATTCAGTGTAAAGTTTGGAAGCGGTTTGCAGCGCGTCCGGCGCTACAGTGTATCAAGCATTGAAGGTGTCCGTACTAGCGTGTAATAAACATATAAAACGGTTTCGACGCCAGTTGCATATCGATCCAGACGCCGTTGTTGGCCCCAATATCGCCCAGTGCGGATTTGAGGGAGGTATAGGTACGCGGCAGTTCAAAGGTGACTTTGATCGATTGGTTGGAGAGGAGGGTTTTGGAGCCTCCGGTGATGATGTTGCACAGCTCTCCGACGCCGTCTTTGAGGGTATCGAGATCTTTGGGTGCGATTTTTTCGCCCAGCATCGCTTCGATCGCGGTTTGGGCCAGTTCGATGGGGAAGATGAGCACAAAAACCCCTTCAAGATCCCCTTTGAAGCGCATCAAAGCGTAGAGCATCTCCGCGTCGTTGTTTAGATCGAAGCGTTTGATGGTGTGGGAGGATTTTTGCGCCTCCAATCCGGTGAAGGAGACGAGCGTCTCAACGGCGGTATCCACAAAGACGGGCAGATTGAGAATCAGCTGTTTGGAGAGGGCGAGGGGTTTGGGCGCGGCGGCACTTGCGCCTTCGCTTTGGCGGTTGAGGGTGCTTTGGGTGACGATCATGGTGTATTGATGCTGATCGATCATCTGCTGAAAATGTTCCATATTTTTGGCGATCACCACGCTGTAGCCGAATTTTCCGAGTTCGCCGGCGAGTTTGCGTGCATTGACTTCGTCATCGTCAAACACCAGTACCTCCATGCCGTTTTTATACGCCTTGGGATCGAGAAAGAGGCGTGCGGCGTTGAGGTTTTTGAAGAGCTTGATCTTGGTTTCGGCGGTGAGGCGGCGTAGCTGCGTATAGGTGGCGCTGTCGTAGTCGATGACGCCTAAAACGACGCCCAGTTTTTGCCCGACCCGCTCAAGCAGCGTCACAAACGCACGCAGCTCATTGGCAGCGACAACACCTTTGAGCTGTGCAAAAGAGATCAGCAGCGCTTTGGCCTTGTGCTCTTGAAGCGTCTCTTGCATGGCGTAAAGCGTGTTGATAAAGAGCCTGTTACGCGACTCCGAAAAGACTCCGTTATGTTCGACGATAAAAAAACCGTGTTGAGACCGATACATGTAAACGCTTTGATCAAAAATATGGAGCACACGGGGGTGCTTCGTGTGCATGATTCTTACATGTAATGGCTTTAATTACCTGATTGATAGACGTTTTTTGGCATTTTTGCGTACCATACGCCATGTCATCACTCATTACCATCATCGCTCAGAAAACGTCCATAGCGCCTCAGTATGTCGGCAATATTCTTAGTTTGCTCCAAGAGGGCGCCACCATTCCCTTTATCGCCCGGTACCGCAAAGAGCGTAGCGGCAACGCCACCGATGAGCAGCTACGTCTGCTGCTTGAGGTCTACATGTACACCCAAAAGCTCCTCGAGCGCCAAGCGGAGATCAAGCGGTTGCTAAGCGAGCGCGGTCTGCTCGAACCGACGCTTGAAGCGCAGATCGACGCGGCGCAGAGCCTGCAACTGCTTGAAGACCTCTACCGTCCCTACCGACAAAAGCAGAGCAGCCGCGCCGCAAACGCCATCGCCGCGGGGCTTGAGCCGCTGAGCGATTGCATCGCAAGCGGTGTGCAGCGTATGAACGCCTTGCGCGAGGAGGCGCGGCGCTACTGCTGCGATGCGTACGCGGATGTCGATGCAGTGCTTTTGGGGGCGCAGGATATTTTGGCCGAGCGCTACAGTGACGACCCTGCCGAGCGGGCTTATTGGCGCGCGCAAATGCTTGAGCACGCCTCGTTTGAGATCAAAGGCACCAAGCATTTGGTCTCAGGCGGGCTGTATGCCAAGCTTGCCGGCACCTCCGAGCGTATCGCCTCCATCCCCGCACACCGCTACCTCGCCATTATGCGCGGCGTCGCGCACAAAGAGCTCTCCGTCAAGATCCCGCTGGAGCCCGAGCGCATCGAGCGGCGCATCCGCCACTACACCACAACCGCCGCAACGCCGCTCTTTTTTGAAGCCTGCATGGACGGCTTCAAGCGGTTGCTGTTGCCCTCTTTGGAGCGCGAAGTCCACACACTCATCAAAGAGCGCAGCGACGAGCGCTCCATTGCCACCTTCGGGCGGAACCTCTCGCAGTTGCTGCTGGCCGCTCCGGTGACGGGGAGGGCGATTTTGGGGGTCGATCCGGCGTACCGCAGCGGCTGTAAGCTGGCGGTGACCGACAGTGAAGGGGAGTATCTCGCTCATGCGGTGATCTACCCCACGCCGCCGCAGTCTGATTACGCCGCTTCCGCCCAAACGGTCAAAGCCTTACATGTAAAGTACGGTTTTAACGCGGTCGCCATCGGCAATGGTACGGGCTCGCGCGAGACGCAGGAGTTTTTTGCGCGGCTGGTGCGCGAAGAGGCTCTGGAGCTGGCCTTTACGGTGGTGAGCGAAGCGGGGGCGTCGGTCTATTCGGCCTCCAAAATCGCCCAGGAGGAGTACCCGCAGCTGGATGTAACAATCCGCGGCGCCCTCTCCATCGCCCAGCGTCTGCGCGACCCGATGGCGGCGCTCGTGAAGATTGACCCCAAATCGCTGGGGGTGGGGCAGTATCAACACGATGTGGATCAAAAGCGGCTGGAGCAGAAGCTGCATGATGTGACCGAAGCGCTGGTTAATAGCGTGGGGGTCGATCCCAACAGCGCGTCGCGCGCTTTGCTCTCGTATGTGGCGGGTGTGGGGCCGAAGCTCTCCGAGCGCATGGTGGCGCACCGTCAAAGCGAAGGGGGCTTTACATGTAAGCATGATCTGCTGCGCGTCAAGGGGCTGGGCAAAAAGGCGTTCGAGCAGTGCGCCGGATTTTTTCGTATCCGAAACGGTAAAAGCGTGCTGGACAATACGGGCGTACACCCCGAACATTACGAGATAGCGCAGGCGCTGCTGCGTGATGGAGTCGATTTGCACCATGTCGGCGTGAGCGAGGCACAGCGCTATGGCGTGGGCGAAGCGACATTGCGCGACATCGCTTTAGAGCTGCAAAAGCCGGGACGCGATCCCAGAGAGGAACTTCCGCCGATTCTGTTTCGTCAAGACGTCACCGATATCGCCTCGCTGCGCCCGGGCGACAAGGTGGCGGGTGTGGTGCGCAACATCGCCGATTTCGGGGCTTTTGTGGATATCGGCCTTAAAAACGACGGTCTGATTCACATTTCTCAGATGAGCGAGCGGCGCATTGCCCATCCGCTGGAGGTGCTCAGCGTCAATCAGCAGCTTCTTGAGATCACCGTGCTGGAGGTGGACGCAGAGCGGGGCAAGGTGTCGCTCTCCTTGCGCGCTTGATGCACGTCAAGGCGCAGCGCTTTTGGTTGGGGTAGACTCCTCTTTTTTCAATAAGGAGCATGTGATGAACTATCCCGAATTTTTTGAGACGGTGACGACGATCACCCTCTATGATCCGCTGAGCCGTTTGCTGGGAGCCTCAAGTGACGGTTTGCTGCGCTTTTGCTATCTTGATGCGGTGAAGCTTGCGGGGCATTCGTGTCCTACGGTGGCGGGGGCGTATCTGATGAGCGTACGTTCGCTTGAGGCACTTTACGGCGCACAGACACCCCAGCGCGGCGGGGTGATCGTCACCATTGGCGGCAGACGCGACGAGGGGGTGCACGGGGTGATCGGTGCGGTGGCGGGGCTGATCTGCGGCGCGGCCGGCGAAGAGGGCTTTAAGGGGCTAGGCGGCGTTCATGCGCGCTGCCATCTGTTGCGCTTTGATCCGCAGCAAAGTGAGCCGATGCGCCTACAGCGCATCGATAACGGCCACGTCGTTGCGGCGCACTACGACCCGTCGCGCGCCTCTTTGATGCCCATAGACCCTGAGCTCAAAGCCGCCGCTATGGGCCTGCCCTTGGATCTTGAAGCGCAGAGGCGCTTTGGGGAGGCGTGGCAGCGCAACGTCGAAGCGATTATGAACGCCGCTTCGGAGGTGGTGCGCATAGAGGCGTGTTAGCCCCAGAGGCTCTGTGTAGGCGCGCGGTGCAGATGGGTGAGGTAGAGTCTGAGATCGAACTCGAGCTGATGATACGTCGGCTCGATGTGCGTGCAGAGCCGATAGAAGGCTTTATTGTGCTCTTTTTCTCGAAAATGGGCGAGCTCATGCACGACGATCATGCGCAAAAATGGCTCTGGGCACTGTTTGAAGAGTGATGCGATGCGGATGGCGTTGGTGACTTTAACCTTGGCTCCTTGAATGCGCGGCGTGTAGTGGTGGGTACCCAGCGCACCGTGGAGGCTCTCGATCTTGCCATCAAAGCGCACGCTGCGCAGCGGCGGGGCGTTTTTGAGGTGGCTGTTTTTGAGGGTATGGACGAACTCATGCAGGGCCGCGTCGGTGGTGTAGGGGTGGGCTTGGGGATATTTGCGCCCCAGGTAGGCCGCGATCCCCTCGTTTTGGATCAGATGCTCCACCTTCTCAAGCAGTTCCGCGCCGTAGTGCTGCAGGTATTTTAAGGTGCTCATCGCCCTTTTTTACCCTTTTGACGGGTTTTGGAGACGCGGTTGGGAGTGGGTTTGAACTTTTTCTCTTTGAGCTTTTCGATGATCCCGATGGCGATGGCGTGGATATCGGAGATGACGCACTCGTTTTCGACCAGAAAGTGTTCGCGGTTCATCTCGAACTTGTCCATCAGGCTCATAAAGTCGAACTGCTCCAAAAAGGGGTAGAGGTGTACCGACTTCTCCTCTTCGAGTATCCAGTGGCTGAGGGTGCAGATAATGAGAAACTCCGGCAGCGAGGTGAACTTGTTGTAGAAGTGGCTGGCCACTTTATGCGCCATCGCGTTGTAGTAGGCGATCAGCGGCGCTTCGGCGCGACCGAGCTGCTCGAACTTGCTATGGCGTGAGGCGTTTTTGGCCAAGACGATAAGGTAGTCCAAATTGATAACGCACTCTTGCAGGGCGCGCGTCAGTGCTTTGAGGGTGTCGTAGACGTAGGCGGTCTCTTCAGGTGTGCCCAAAGAGGGTTTGTAGCCGTTTTGCTCGATCTGATCGAAATAGCGCTCAAGCGCCGTGCGTGCGAAGACGAGCAGTGCTTCGGTCTTGACGTCGCGCAGCAGGGTGGGTTTGATGCGTTTAGGAGCGTTGGAGGCCAAAAAGAGCTCGATCGCTTCAAGTGTGTCCGTATCCGGGGCGGAGTAGTTTGTGAGCATCGTGCCGGTCTATAGAATGGTTTCGATCTCTAAAGAGTCCGACTCCACTTTTTGTGCTTTGGCGACGCGGTCTGCGAGGAGCTTCTCTTGCAGCGTCTCATCGCTGAGCGCTAAAATCTGCATGGCCAGATAGGCGGCGTTGATGGCACCTGCTTGACCGATGGCAACGGTGGCCACCGGCATCCCCGCCGGCATCTGCACGGTGGAAAGCAGGGCGTCGATGCCGCTAAGCGCCGATGCACGCATGGGTACGCCGATGACCGGTTTGGTGGTTTTGGAGGCGAGTACCCCCGCCAAATGCGCCGCCATTCCGGCAGCGGCGATAAAGACCTGTGAGCCTTTACGCTCTGCTTCGACGATGTAGTTTTTGGTGCGCTCAGGCGAGCGGTGGGCCGAGGAGACGATCAGTTCAAAGGGGACGCCGAATGATGCGAGGGTATCGCCGCACGCCTTCATAACGCTGTAGTCGCTTTTGCTGCCCATGATGATGGAGACGAATTTCATAGTGATCCTTTAGTGAGTGGTGGAAATTTAGAATTTTGGCAGTATACTTTCTTGATTCATATAAAAATATTATACGCCCTGCTGATAATTAAAATAATTTTTTCTGATGTTTCAAATCGTATCATCTTCTCTTCTTCGTTCAAATATTCGAGTATGTTACAATTCGCATCTTTACATGTAACATAGACGATACCAACACAAAGCCCCAAATGAATCCTATGGAACCACTGATCGAACAGCTTGATCTGTCTGCGCACATCGACGCGTTTTCAAGCTTTTTTAGCCGCCCCAAGCCGCTCTACATCGAAGGCGACCAAGAGCTGCATTACCGCTACATCACGGCGCTTGATGCGCTGGCTTTTCGCGCTCCGCCCAAGGTGGCCCCTTTTGGCGATATGAGCCTGCATCTGAAAAAGCAAGGGGTGCTGCGTTTTGAGCAGATTTTTGAGCTGCTTAAAGTGGTGCGCACCTTCAGACGGCTCAAAAACGGCGACTTCGGCGGGCTGATCGGTGCGTGGATGGAGAAGATCGAGATCCCTGCCGCTTTGAATGAGATTGACGGCTACTTCAACGAAGAGGGGCGTTTTAACGAGTCGATGGATGCGACCATTTATGGTCTGACCCAGCGTATCGGCGCGATCAAGAGCGAGATGCGCGAAGCCTTCAAGCGGCTGATCCACACCAAAAAGATTCTGCCTTATCTGGTCGATACGCAGATCCACTTCCAAGGCGAAGAGGAGGCGCTTTTACTGCGCGGCGGCTTCAATCATGTGATGGAGGGCAACATCATCGGCCGCAGCAGCGCGGGCTTTTTTTATGTGGTGCCTCAGAGTATTTTGGCGCTCAAAGCGCAGATGCGCAGTGTCGAGCAGCTTCGAGAGGCGGAGTTTTACGAGTATGCCAAGCGCTTTAGCCTGAAGTTGCGCGAGGTTCTTGCCTTTATCGGCTTTATCGACCGTGAGTTTGACCGGTTTGATCACTATCAGGCCCGCGTGCACTTTGCCCGCGCCAAAAACCTGCAGCTGCTCAAGTGCGTGCGCGAGAGCGTGGTGGTGCTTGAGGGCTTTGCGCATCCGGCCCTGCACAAACCCAAAAGCGTGCATCTCGACTTCACCAAAAATGTGCTGATGATCACGGGGGTCAATGCGGGCGGAAAGACGATGCTGCTCAAATCGATCCTCTCGGCGGCGCTGATGGCACGCTATCTTATTCCGATGCAGATCAACGCCCACAAATCGCGCATCGGTAACTTCAAACAGATCCACGCCGTGATTGATGATCCTCAAAATGTGGGCAACGACATCTCCACCTTTGCCGGACGGATGCAGCAGTTCTCTAGGCTCTTTGGGGAGCAGGGCGCACTGGTGGGTGTGGATGAGATCGAGCTGGGGACTGATAGCGACGAAGCGGCGGCGCTTTTTAAGGTGATCCTCGATGATCTGATTGCGCGGGGACAGAAGATCGTCGTCACCACCCACCACAAGCGCCTCGCCGCGCTCATGGCGGATCGTGACGATGTGGAGCTGATGGCGGCGGTCTATGATGAAGAGAACCGCCTGCCGACCTATGAGTTTTTGCAGGGCATCATCGGCAAGAGCTACGCCTTTGAGACCGCGCAGCGCTACGGCATCAACGCTTCGGTGATTCATCGCGCCAAGGCACTCTACGGCGACAACAGCGAAAAGCTCAATCAGCTCATCGAGCGCGGCAGCGAGCTGGAGCGGAATTTGCGCCGTAAACACGCCGAACTCGATGACAAACTAGAGAGCGTCAAACAGCAAGAACGGCTGCTTAAAGAGGAGCGCGAAACCTTACATGTAAGCCTCAAAGTACGCCAAAACGAGCTGGAGCGCGAATATTTCGAGGCCATCGGCGAAGCCAAAGAGGCGGCTAGGGCGGGCGATACGGCGGCGATTCATCGGCGCATGAACGAGGCCCGAAAGCGCCTGCCCGCCCAAAGCGTCGAGCCGCCCAAAATCGAACGCCCTTTTGAAGTGGGCGAGCACGTCAAATACCGCAAAGAGCGCGGCGTGATCGTGGCGCTCAAATCCAAAGAGGCGATGATCGAAGTAGAGGGGATTCGGTTGTGGGTGCGTCAAAGTGAGCTCAAACACAGCGATCCTCTGCCAAAGGTCAAACCGAAAGTCCATGTACAGACCGAAATGCCCACGCGCAGCGGTTTGACGCTCGATCTGCACGGCATGCGCGCCGAGGAGGCCGAAGAGGCGATGGATCGCTTTTTATCCGACGCGCTCTTGCAAGGGTGGGATGAGGTACTGATTTATCACGGGATCGGGACGGGCAAGCTCTCCTACGCCGTCAAAAATTTTCTCAAGGCCCATCCGAGTGTCAAGAGCTTTGACGATGCGCCGCAGAACATGGGCGGATTTGGGGCGAAGGTGGTGCGGCTGTAGGGCGGTTTGTGGGCTATAATGTAGCCCACATTTTCACCAATAGAGGGATGAATGCACACCTTGTTCGATGCGTCCGGTACACTGGAGGGATTTAGTCGTTTGGTGGATGAGGCGCTGGCGCTTGAGGCGCAAGCCTTGCTCATCTTTTGCTGTGATGCGAACGGTTTTGAGCCGGCGCAGCTCGATCCGCTCCTTCACACCGTTTCCGTTCCGCTTATCGGTGCTCTATTTCCGCAGATTCTCTTTGGGACACAGAAGTATGAGAGGGGTACGGCCATGCTTGCGCTGGATCGTCCTTTTGAGGTATTTATGTTGGAACACCTCAGCGATGAGCCTGAACGCATCAGCACGCAGATCGCCAATATCACGGCGGAGCATTTTGAGACGATGGTGGTCTTCGTCGATGCCTTCTCGACCTCTATTCAAACGCTCATTGACGGACTCTATCGCGAGTTTGGTTTGGACTACGCCTTTATTGGAGGCGGTGCGGGCAGTCTCTCTTTTATCCAAAAGCCCGTTGTCTTTACCAATCAGGGATTGCGCCGCGACGCGGCTGTTCTGGCCTGTCTCAGCGAGCCTTGCTCTATCGGCGTTAAACATGGTTGGGAGTCGATTGCAGGACCCTTTATGGTGACCAAGGCGCATGGTACGGTGATTGAGGAGCTCGATCATCAGAGTGCTTTTGAACGGTACCGCCGGGTGGTCGAGGCGCACAGCGGTCAACCATTTGATGAGAAAAATTTTTTTGATATTGCCAAAGCCTATCCCTTCGGCATCAGCAAGATCGGCGCCGAAAAGGTGGTGCGCGACCCCATCGCGCGACAGCAAGAGGCGCTGGTATGCGTCGGGAATGTGACCAACGGCGATTATGTGGATATCCTTACATCAACGACTGAAAAGCTGGTACACGCCGCCTCTGCGGCGATGCACGATGCCTATGACAAGCGTACGCAGAATCAGGGGGTGACGCTTTTCATCGACTGTATCAGCCGGGTGCTCTTCATGCAAGAGCGCTTTGAGGAGGAGTTGCACAGCGTTGCGTCCGTACAGGCGCAGCTCATCGGTGCGATGACGCTTGGAGAGATCGCCAACAGCGGAAAGGACTATCTGGAGTTTTACAACAAAACCGCGGTGGTCGGGGTTTTTTGATGCAGAACACGCAGCGCGAAGTTGTTTTGTACGAGATCGCCATGGCGATCGGCAATACACTCGTGATGCATGAAGCCTGCAATGAGATCCTCTCGACGCTGCTGCGCAAACTGGGGGCGGTTTCGGGCGCAATGATTCGCGATGCGTCGATGCAGGAGCGTGAAACAATCCTCTTTTCGATCCCCAGACGCATACACAACCACAAAGGGATCGCCGCTTTGCTCGAGGAGCTGCAAGCGGGCGATGCCCGGGCGTGTGTCGTGGAGGATGGGGTGTATCGCTATCTCTTTCGTTTGGAGCAATTTGGCTATCTGGTTCTTTTTGGGTATCACGAGATTGATGCGTTGATTTATAAATCGCTGCCGCCGCTGATCGCCAAGATCACCACTGCCCTGCAGGCGTGCAGCAACCATGAAGCCCTCCAGCAAAGCCTTCAGGAAGCAGAGGAGGCGGGTCAGGCAAAAATGCGTTTTTTGGCCAATATGAGCCATGAGATCCGCACACCGATGAACGGTATTTACGGTTTTTTGCAGCTTTTGCAGCGTTCTCATCTTGATGAACGCCAGCAGCGCTACGTCGCGATTATCGATGCATCTATCAAAACGCTGCTGAACATCATCAACGACATTCTTGATTTTGCCAAAATTCAGCGCCAGAGCGTCGTGGTTGAATCAGTGCCGATGAATTTCTCTCAAGAGCTTTACAACGCCATCTGGCTCCATTCGATCAAAGCACAGGAGAAGGGACTTAAGTATCATGTTGACATCGACCCCTTGATCGATCACGCAATTTTATGTAGTCCGCATCATCTGAAGCAGATTCTCTCGAACTTGATTACCAATGCGATTAAATTTACCCCTGAAGGGGGAGCTGTAAGCGTACATGTAAGCCTTGTCGAAGCGTGTGAACAGTCGCAGACGATCCGCTTCGCAGTCATAGACAACGGAATCGGCATCGCTTTGGAGAAGCAGGAGCGTATCTTTGAGCCTTTCAGTCAAGCCGATGAATCGACAACGCGCCTTTTCGGGGGAACGGGTTTGGGGCTGAGCATCTGCAGAGAGCTGGTTAAAGCGATGGGCGGAGACCTGACGTTACAAAGCGCACCGGCTCAGGGAAGTACCTTCTCATTTGTGTTGGTTTTAGCGCGGTCACATCCCCATTAATCAGACTCGACGCGGTTGCGCCCACTGTTTTTGGCGCGATAGAGCGCTGCGTCCGCGCGGTTGAAGAGCGATTCGGCATCTTCTAAAGCGCGTAGCGCCGCAACGCCGATAGAACAGCTCTGCGCTTCACTCTGCGCCCGCACTTCGGCGGCGATATTAAGCCGGATGCGCGAAGCCACCTGCGCGGCCTCTTCAAGCGTCGTTTTAGGCAGTAGTACCGCAAACTCCTCTCCGCCCCAGCGCGCGCAGGCATCGCCTTGACGCAGATTTTTTTGCAGTACCCGCGCGGTCTGTATCAAAACGGCGTCGCCTGTTTTGTGACCGAAGGTGTCGTTGATGCGTTTGAAATGGTCCAGATCGACGATGAGTAGTGAGAGCGCGGTAGAGTCGAGCTGCGCCTCGTCGACCATCTTGGGATAGAGCGTGTCGAACATGCGGCGGTTGTAAAGGCCTGTCAGAGGATCGTAGTTGATCAACTCCATATCGGTGATGTCTTCGCGGATGGCGACGTACTCACTGATTGCGCCCGTGTCGTCGCGCACGGGGACGATACGGGTTTTGGCCAAAAAGGTCTGACCGTTGCGCTTGCGGTTTTTCATGATGGCGCGGAACTCTTCGCCCTGCTTGATCTTGTGCCACATCTTGATGAACATCGAATCGGGGATGTCGGGGTGGCGGATGATGGCGTGGGTATTGCCGATCCACTCCTCTTTGCTATAGCCCGTCAAAGTGCAAAAAGCGTCACTCACCGCCGTGACGACCCCTTTGGTATCGGTGACGGAGAGCACGACGTGCTCTTTGATGATTTTGGCGTAGGCACTCTCTTGCTGGGCGCGTGCGCAGTGTCTGCGCATCTGTTGTGAGAGTGCGTTGTCGAGTTGGTCGTACAGATGAAGCAAAAGGACGGGGTGTGCCTGTAGCTCGTCACGCAGCAGGTGTTTGTAGCCGTTGATGCTATCGAGCAGTTCGTCAGGACGCAGCCCGAGCGTGACTAAAGCCTCAAGAGCTCTGTCTAGGCGCTGTGTTGCCGTTGCGCGTACGGATGCCTCGGCGATGATGGCATCGAGCAAGGCCTCACCTGCCGCTATGACCGACGCTTCGGATTGCAGCCGTTGATACAGGTTGCGGATGCAGGGCTGTCGCTTCCATCGGTGCAGTAAGGCGCTTTTGGTCATGGTGAGCCGCGCACTGAGCATGGAGGGGATATGCGACATGATCAGAACCTAGAGCTCGCTAACGCAACGGACATAGGAGCGGTTTTTTTTGGAGCTGGTGGCGACGGTGCCGAATTTGAACCCGACGACGTAGGACTCCTCTTCACTAAAAGGGGTGGCGCTCCAGTAGTAGCGGTGCATCATCGCTCCAAAATAGTCGGTATTGACGCTTGGGCCGTTGTGGGCGTAATCAACTATGGAGTAGAGTTCTTCAAGCGTGGGCAGACGCCATGATCGGTTGTAGTGGCTGAGCGATTCGCAGTGCTCTATCGCCTCTTCAAAGCTGTAGCGTGTTTTGGCTTCGGTGGCGTCAAGGCCCAGCCAGAGCAGATCGTTTTGGTCATCTACGATCCCGTCTTTGCGCTTGGCGTAGGGGGATATACCATTGGACTTTTTGGCATTGGTGCACAGAACGCCGCTGCGTTTATGCAACGGAGCCAGTGCGATATCGCCGTCTTGCAAGAAAAAGGTAAACCCTTGCTCCGTTCCCTTCGCGTCGCCCCCTTCGCCCTCGCTGCCGGTGTTACCGCGCACAATTCCGTCGTAGACGGTATTGCTTCCCCAGTAGCTCTGGTTGGGGCTAAAGACTTCGGTTTGCCCCTTGAGGGTGAAGAGTTCACGGATATCGGGTAAGCGCCACTCTTTGCCCATGCCCTTACATGTAGCTTGCGCTTGCTCATAGGTGGCTTCAAGCCCTTTATGCTCATGCCACGAACCCCAGAGCAAAATAGGGACGATACAGACCAATATTGCTTTCATTGTAACCCCCTTGAAATGATTTTATTGTAGCACACAAAGGGCTTAAGGCGCCGACTTTTGCAGATAAATGCTCTTTTTTGGATCAAAGCGTAGCACTTTGAAACCGCTGTGCGCGGCCATGTAGGCAAAGGTTTCGGGGCGAAAAAAGGTGACGTGTGTAGGGTCTTTGCGGTACCACCACTGCAAAAAGTGCGTTTCGTCGTTTGGGTGAAACTGCGTCATGAGCGCCAGATAGCCCCCTTTGTGCAAGTGCTGATGAAAAAAGCGCAGCAGCCCCAGCGGATCGGCGACGTGTTCGATCACTTCGGTGCACGTGATGAGATCGAACACTTTTCCTTCATAGCAGGGATGGGGATGAAAGTATTTGTCATAAAGGCTTACATGTAAGCCCAACCGCTTCATCAAAACGGCCAAAACCGGCCCTGGCCCGCAGCCAAAATCGAGCACCTCATGAATGCTATTGAGATCCGCGCGAAAGCTAAAATCGATAAACTCTTCAAACATTGGCGCGTAGCCCGGCGAATCGATGGTGTTGTGGTGATTGTTGTAGATCTGCAGCTCTTTGGCGGCGCTTGGCGCGTGTTTGGGGTCTTTGAAAATCAGCTTACATGTAGGGCAGCGGTAAAAATCCCACTCCATCAGGGGATCAAAAAAGTGTAGGGTTTGGGCGGTGCAAACAGGGCAGTTCATAATCTAATCTCGCTAAAATTTCGTTCATGAATCATACCCAATATCACGATAGCGTCGAAACGCTGATCCGCTATGCCCACCACTACTATGTGCTTGATGATCCGCTTGTTAGCGACGAGGAGTACGACCGTCTGTGCCATGAAGTGCTTGCCTATGAGCAGGCACATCCGGAGGCTCTTCGCGCCGATTCGCCTACGCAGCGCGTGGGCGCGCCGGTGCTTGAAGGCTTTGAAAAGGCGGAGCATCTGAGCCGCATGTGGTCGCTGGAGGATCTCTTTGATCACGAAGAACTTCTGCGCTGGATTGAGCGCACCAAAAAGCTCAGCGACGTCACGCATTTTTACTGCGAACCCAAGTATGACGGGGCCAGCCTCAATCTGATCTATGAGCACGGAGCGCTCAAAAGCGCCATCACGCGCGGAGACGGGAGCATCGGTGAAGAGGTGACGCAAAACGCCCGCACCATCCGCTCCATCCCGCTGCGCATCGCGTATGAGGGGCTGATCGAGATTCGCGGCGAAGTGGTGATTTTTAAAGAGGAGTTCGAAGCGATCAACCGCGAGCGCCTCTCTCGCGGCGAGAGCCTCTTTGCCAATCCGCGCAATGCCGCCGCCGGAAGCCTGCGCCAACTCGACTCCGCCATCACCGCGTCGCGCAATCTGGTCTTTTTGCCCTACGGTGTGGGGTACAACACTTTAGAAGGGCGCACACTGAGCGAACGTATGGAGTGGATTTATGCGCTGGGCTTCAAGCGGCCGCCGATGCGCCGCGTCTGTGAGTGTGCGGAGGAGATCGACGCTTTTTACCGTGAGATGCAGGATGCGCGCGACACTTTTGCGATGATGCTTGATGGCATGGTGATCAAGGTTGATGCGATCAATGCGCAAGAGGAGCTGGGCTACACGGTCAAAAATCCCCGCTGGGCGGCGGCGTATAAGTTTCCGGCGGTCGAGAAGATGACGCGCTTACTGGATATTGTTCTGCAGGTGGGGCGCAGCGGCGTGGTGACGCCTGTGGCCGTGGTGGAGCCTACCGCCATCGAAGGGGTGATCGTCGAGCGCGCGACCTTGCACAATTTTGACGAGATCGAGCGCAAGGATATCCGTATCGGTGATTGCGTGATCATGCTGCGCAGCGGTGACGTCATCCCCAAGATTGTGAAGGTGCTTACCTCTGAGCGCAGCGGCAATGAGCGCATCATGCCGCGCCCCACGCACTGCCCCGTCTGCGGCAGCGAACTACTCGATGAAGGGGCGCTGATCAAGTGTCAAAACCTTACATGTAAGGCGAGGGTGGTCAATGCTATCATCTATTTTGCCTCCAAACCCTGCCTGAACATCGACGGTCTGGGCGAGAAGATTGTGCAGAGTCTTTATGACGCGGGGCTGATTGCGGGGGTGGAGGATCTCTTTGGCTTGACGCTGGAGCAGCTGTTGAGACTCGAAGGATTCAAAGAGAAGAAGAGCCGCAATCTGCTTGAGGCCATTGAAGCGGCCAAAGGGTGTGAATGCTGGCGTTTTATCAACGCGCTGGGCATCGAGCATATCGGTGAGGTGGCTTCAAAGATGCTGTGTCGCCATTTTGGCGTGAAGCTTGAGGAGGCGACCAAGGAGTCGATTCTGGCGCTGGAGGGTTTTGGCGTTGAAATGGCTGAGTCGGTGGCGGAGTTTTGGCGGGTGAATAGCGATCATGTGATGCGTCTGCGCGCCATCCTCTCACCTCAAGAGCCGCCGCGTCAAAGCGAAGCGGCCCAAAACCCCTTCAAAGGCAAAACGGTGGTACTCACCGGCAGCATGAGCCGCCCGCGCGATGCGATCAAAGCGGAGCTTGAAGCGTTGGGGGCAAAGGTGTCGGGATCGGTCTCTAAAAAGAGCGATTTCGTCATCTACGGCGAAGAGGCGGGCAGCAAGCTCGACAGAGCGCTAGAGCTGGGCGTCGAGACGCTGAGTGAAGCGCAGATGCAGATGATGCTGGAGGTGCACGCATGAGACTGGATCAATATCTGCTTGAGCAGGGGCTCGCCGCAAGCCGCTCCAAAGCGCAGCAGCTCATCGAAGAGCGCTGCGTGCTGGTGGATGATCGGGTGGTGGAGAAAAACGCCTTCGAGATTACGACGCAGCGCGTGCGGGTGGTGGGGGATGAGCCTTATGTGAGCCGCGCGGCGCTCAAACTCAAGTCGTTTTTGCCGTTGCTTCCCTTTACATGTAAGGATATGCGCGTCCTTGATATCGGTGCCAGTACGGGTGGATTTACCCAGATTTTGCTTGAATCGGGCGTTTTGAGCGTGGACGCGGTGGATGTGGGCAGCGAACAGCTGCATCCCTCTTTGCGTAGTGATGCGCGGGTGCGTTCGTTTGAACAGTGTGATATTCGCAGTTTTCAGAGCGACGCGCCTTATGAGCTGATCACCTGCGATGTGTCGTTTATCTCACTGGAGCATATTTTGGGTGCCATCGACGCGCTGAGTGCTTGCTGGATCATACTGCTCTTTAAACCGCAGTTTGAGGTGGGGCGCGAGGCCAAGCGCGACAAAAACGGGGTGGTCACGGATGAGAAGGCGGTAGGGCGCGCAATGATGCGTTTTGAAGATGCCTGCTGTGTGTTGGGATGGCGTCTGATCGAGAAAGAGCGGGCGCATATCAAAGGCAAGGAGGGGAACGTTGAGTACTGCTACTGCTTCAAAAAAGATTGATTCGATCGCCATCGGCGGATTTGACGGGATGCACATCGGTCATCAGCGCCTCTTTTCGTATCTGGGCGAACACGGAGCGATTGTGGTGATTGAGAGCGGCTTTGCCAACCTCACCCCCCATCAAGAGCGTGAACGTTTTTCGCGCTATCCGCTCTTTTACTATCCGTTAGAGCAGATTCGTCACCTTGAAGGGGCGGCGTTCGTGCAGCGTATTTGCGAGGATTTCCCGCAGCTTAGGCGTATCGTTGTGGGGTATGATTTTCACTTCGGCAAAAACCGCGGCAGCTCCTGCCATGATTTGGCAGATTTTTTTCACGGTGAAGTGGTGGTGGTCGAGCCTGTGTGCCATCACGGCGATTCAGTCCATTCGCATAAGATCCGTGCCAAAATCCAGCTAGGCGATATCTCGGGAGCCAACGCTTTTTTGGGGCATAACTACACGATTTACGGCGCGGTGGTGGCCGGGCAGGGGCTGGGTAGACGCGCACTCGTGCCGACGATCAATCTACATGTAAGCAATTTTTTGCTGCCCAAAGAGGGGGTTTACGCGACCTTGACGCGCATTGACGATGAGGAGCATTACCATCCTTCGGTCTCCTTTATCGGCCATCGTGTCAGCACCGACGGCTCTTTTGCGGTGGAGTCGCATCTGCTTGACGGCGAGATAGAGGTGAGAGAGTGCGCTGCCATCAGCTTTTTGGGATGGATTCGACCCAACCGCAAGTTTGAGACGCTTGAGGCGCTGCGCAGTGCCATCGTAGAGGATATAGACACAGCGCGGCGCATCTGTGCGCAGATGTTGCTTTAGGGTGTTCTGTTTTTAAACATCAACGGCGCTTCAGCGGAGCGTTTCTAATGATAGATTAAATCAATCTATCCTATAATCCGCACAATTTTTGCATAAGGAACTCTTCATGGGTGAACTCTTTACGTTCTTCGGCCTGATCAGCCACGACCATAGTTGGATCTTCTTGACACACATGCTGCTCACTGCCGCGATTGTCCTTTTTCTCGCCAGAGCGGCTGTCAATAACCTCAAAGTTGTACCCACCGGTGCGCAAAACGTCATCGAAGCCTACCTTGGCGGTGTGCTGGCGATGGGCAGCGACGTGATGGGTAAAGAGAAAGCCCGCCGTTATTTGCCGCTGGTCGCTACCATCGGTTTGTTTGTCGGGATTGCCAACATCATCGGTATCATTCCCGGTTTTGAAGCGCCGAGCGCCTTTTTGGACTTTACTTTGGGTCTGGCGTTGGTGGTCTTTGTTTACTACAACTTCGAAGGTATCCGCCGCAATGGGGTGATTGAGTACTTCAAACACTTCATGGGGCCTGTATGGTGGCTTGCGTGGTTGATGTTCCCCATCGAAATCGTGTCGCATATTTCACGCATCATTTCACTGAGCTTTCGTCTATTCGGTAACGTCAAAGGGGATGATATGTTCTTGATGGTCATCTTGATGTTGGCTCCGTTACTGTTGCCGATGGTTCCTCTTGCACTGCTCACCTTCATGGCTTTTTTGCAAGCGTTTATCTTTATGATGCTTACCTATGTCTATCTGGGCGGCGCCGTACTGCTGCACGACGATCACTAAATCTGCTTGATGCAGCGACAAACCTTTGATGCCCTGCTGAGCTTTATGCTCGGCGCGGTGTGGGCATTTATCGTTGTTGGTGCTTTTGTCGCTTTCTCTCTCTTCTCCATTTTGGGTTATTGGGTGGCCATCGTTGCTACGTTTATCTTCCTTTTTATCGCCTTCTTAATCGTTTTGCTTCTTGAAGCATTATTGATGTTTCGTCGTAGTGAAGAAGAGAAGCGCCGGCAAAGCCGTCTTATTGAAGAGCTGCATCAAACGCTTTTGTCCCAAAAGAGTGATGATTAGTTCTTTACTTAGACTTTAAAACCTACTATAATCCTTACATTTTGACATCTTCCTAAGGGTTTCTGATGCGTCTTTGGATCGTATTTTTGATAGGTTCGGTGCTTCTGAGCGCGACAGAGCAGACCTATTACCGAATCGTGATCGGTTCTTATTCCAAAAGTGAAAACGCGGAAGCAGACAAGGAGCGTTTTGCGACAATCATGCAGCGTGATGAGGGGTTTGTGCGCTTACAGCAAATCCAAGGCATCGATTTTGAGATTTATAACGGCAGTAAGTACCATACCCTCTCTATTAAACCCTTTGTCTCCAAAACTGATGCCCAAGACGTATTGACGTTGGTGCATACGATTGACAAGGCGCCTTTTATCGGTCGTTATACGCAAAATACGAACACTCCTAGCGCTGCGACGCACGCAGTGTCTATCAGTAGCCACTCCTCTAGCGAATCTAGCGAATCTAGCGAATCTAGCG
>JAFGUB010000031.1 GCA_016938735.1 Campylobacterales bacterium
ATAAGCCACAAGGTTAGGGCTGATGCTGTATCTGCCTTTACCTCGCTCGTCTTGCATCTGCTTAAGGCTAAGCAGCTCAATAAACCCCGTGGTCATGTTGACCACCGGATAGAGCTTTCTTGGTTTTTTCATCTTTACGTTCGTTTCCATCGACTGCCTCCACTTGAAAGATAATGCAATCTTCCTATAATCTAAAGACACATACGTGTCCTATGCTAAAATTCACTAGAATGAAACGTAGGAGCGACAGCCATGGCTAAAAAGAAAAACGGAACTAAAGGAGTTCCCAAACCTAAATTGACAGATGCGGCGGTGCAAATATTGCTGCAAAAACTTGTTCAACTCGTGATGAACAACAGAGAGATCGATGTTGAAAATGAGCATCTTGACAAACTAAGTGTTAATAATATTTATCCATTAGAAACGAAAGGATTGGATGGCAATCCCATAGCAGACGGTGAAAGGAAAGGAACTAAGGAGGCGAAAGCAAGCAGAAAAAGTAGACAGCGATATTTAAACATGGTTCACTGCATCTATAAACCGATGATCAAGAAAAAATCCACTAAGCCAATAACATTGGGGTGCGACGACGAAAATTTTAAAAATCTCTATAAAAGCAACACTACATTCGCAGAGATGGACTTCATGCTTCGTTACAAAATCAATATGCTTAAATATCCAGGGGGGATCAAGAATACATGTACCTCAAAAGAAGTCATGCCAGATATTGCATTAAGTCAAAAGATTGATGAACTTGAAAAAGCACTAAAAAATCTTTACACCTCTTATATAGGCAACGAAACACCCGAAAAGCTCTCAAATCAGGAGGTGTTTGATGCCTTGCAATCCGCTATTGCGCGAAGAGAAGTTGTCAAAATATCGCACCATCATTACAATTATGCTAACAGTAAAAAAATCGAGTACACCATCTGGCCCCTCAAGCTCTTTATCGAGAGGGGGTATTGGTATCTTGCCGCGTCGGTGCTGAGCTATATGAAAAATGGTGAAATGGTCAATAACGAAGGTAACTTTTCTGATGAAAATGGAATCGAAAAAAGTATTGAGAGCTTTAAGATCTCCAATATAGAGTTGATCGAAGACAATCTAAACCATGAAATAGAGGCGAAAGTTAAAATAGCGATCGAGGAGATCATCAAAAATGGTGCATTCACGGCGTATCCCTATCACAAAAGGTACACAGCCTATCTCCAGTGTCCTGATGAGAATATTTATAGCTACTTCAAACGCAAAAAATATGCACCAAGCCAAGAAACGCTTGGAAACCGTGTAATAGATGGAAAAAAATTATCTTTGGTGGTTTCATTTGATTTTGCCTGCTATCACGAGTTTAAAATCATCTACTTTCCATGGCTACGGTATGTGACGCTCGTTGGAATCGATGATGAAAAAAAAGAGAGTGTGAGTGCTTTTGAAATGATTTTAGGAAAGATTGAAGAGGATATCAAAGCGGTGATACGCATGCATCAAGCGATCCACCCAGACTTTAATCCAAGCGCCGCATCCTCTAGCTTACCACGTAACCTAGAACAGCATCCGTCTTGTCGCTAGGTAGATTGTGAAGCTTATCATCAAAAAAGATGTCAACATCATAGGCGCAAAGCGCCTTGTACTTTTCGCTCCCGTCTAAAAAGAAGAGCGCATCGGGAATACACTCCCAGCTGCGCAGCGTATGCATCACCCGGCGTTCCGCCGGTATGCCTCTTGCCGTTATAATGGCAATCTGAATCTCCTCGCTTTTGGCCAAACGCGTTTTAAGACGGCACAGTTTTTGGTACAACGCTGCGAACGGTCCTTGGGGTAGTTCAATAGCACTGTGCGCAGCTTCGTGTTCAAAAAAAGCGTCCCTTCCCAGCGTTTGAAAGAGTCTTTCGGTCTGCTTGTCAAAAAGTACGGCATCCGCGTCGAAGGCAAAACGTATGCGCCATTGATGGACTTCTTTATCTTTTAAAGAGCGGGGCAGCACAATCGCAGATGCACAAATGCCTTCGGCCATCATACACGCATGCTTGTCGGAAGCCAAAAAAAGATCGATCTCGAAAGCGCTCAAACACGCAGCGAGCCCATCACTCCCTATAAATATTGCACGTGCAATCTGGATTTTGGCTTCTCGAAGGCGCTCTAAGACGATTTCTGCTTGGTAGAAATCTTGATTTGAGAGCAGATAAAGTTCTAGGTTGAACCCGTCTCCAGAAACTGATAGCATCTGTAGGTTGCCAAGCAATGTGGCTAGCGAAAGGTGTGAAGCCTGCCGATCTTCGACGTTTAAGAGGCCTGTAGCGATAGCGATAGAGAGTTTCATAAGAAATCCAAACGAATATTTTCATCATTGTCGGGAAAAATGAAGACATTAATGTGTCCTATTGCTGATTTATATGAGAGGGTTCAGAGTTTGATGTAGCGTTTGTGTGAGCGAATAGCCTCATCCCTCCAAAACCTCCCAACGCCCTCTCGTCCCGCCAACCCTTTGCAGCACATGTGTTGCCGGCGTTGGGTGAGATTACCGACCTTATTACCGACTTTCTCGATCGCTTCCGCAGTGTTCAAGCACCTTGTAGTAGGCTTGTTGCTTATTTCATGCGATGCGCCCACTAAAGCAGCGGCTTCGATGATTAACCGATGTTATTGTAGCTTGTTATGAAAGAGGAGTAAAAAAATTATTTTGGATGATTATGAAGAAAAAATCTAACGCAGAAAACCGTTTAAAGCCCTAAAAACAGGGCTTTAACTTACTCAGCAACCGCGACTTCTACAGGATCGGATTCCCAGATACCGTGTTTGGTGCAGTAGCTTTGGGCGACGAAAGTCATCTTTTTGCCCTTGGGGACGACGTTGAAGGTGACGGTGGCGTGGCCTTTGTGGTCTTGTCCGCCAAGCATTCCCGCGACAAACTCCGCTTTAGCCAAAAGGGTTTCGCCGTTGTAGAGCTGGACGCCTTCGATGAAGTGGTCGAAATCATCGGGGTGGGTGTACTCTTTGCCCATTTTGACGGTAACCGCAAAAGGCTCTCCGGCTTTTGCGGTGCTCTCACAGTGGATAAACGGTGAGTGGCGGTCGATGTAGTCTTTTTTGGATTCGCGTTCGATGGTGTCGATATCGACATAGCGGTTGATTTTTGGCATGTAACTTCCTTTTTTTGATTTCAAACGGGGCCATTGTAACGCTTCTTAGTTTTAAGCAAACATAAAAAAGATAAAAATTATCCTCTTTAATCCCCGCCTAAGAAACAAGCCGTTTTTAACCAAGCGGGCGCTAAAATCCGCCTACTTTATCATCTCTGGAACCATACGATGTTACACACCCTTTTGATCGAAATCGGCGTCGAGGAGCTACCGGCGCTGCCCCTACTAAACGAGCTAGAACAGATCGAGCGCAAATGGGCCGACGTGCTCTCAGGCGCTTCGCTGCTGTGCGCGTTTGAGTTTTATTACACCCCCCGCCGTCTGGTGCTGTGGCACCGCGAATTTCCCGCTTTGCAGCCCGAGCGCGTCGAGGAGCTGTTCGGTGCTCCGGTCGATGTGGCCTACAAAAACGGTGTGGCTACTCCCGCCGCCGAGGGCTTTGCCAAAAAATGCGGCGTCAGCCTTGATGCCATCGGCCGCAGCGTTAAAGGGGGCAAAGAGGTGCTCTACTACCGTAAAGTCCACGCGGGCCAGCCCAGTGAAACGCTGCTGGAGTCGATGATCCAAACATGGCTTTCGTCGCTTTCGTTTGGTAAAAGTATGCGCTGGGGCAGCCTCTCTGAGAGCTTTATCCGCCCCGTGCGCTGGGTGAACGTGCTGCTAGGTGAGCGTCTCGTCGATATGCAGCTCTTTGGGGTGCGCTCATCGGCGCAGACCTATGTGCACCGAATGCACAGCTTTGAACCCTTACATGTAAGCACTCCGCAAGACTATTTCGACGGGATCGAAGCGGGAAGGGTGACGCTCTTTCCTGAGCTAAGACGCCAAAAAATACTCAGCGAATTTGCCAAGCTCAGTGCGCGTGAGGGCTTTGAGATCGAGATCGATGAGGCCCTGCTGGGCGAAGTCGTGGCCATTACCGAGCAGCCCACGGCGCTGCTGGGCAGCTTCGATGAGGCCTTTTTGCGCCTGCCGCCCGAAGCGATCATCACCTCCATGAAAGAGCATCAGCGCTACTTTCCGGTCTTTAAAGACGGTGTGCTGCAAAACCGCTTTGTCGTGGTAAGCAACGCTTTGTGCGACGATTTTTCCAAGGTGATCGAGGGCAACGAGCGGGTGCTGCGCCCGCGCCTCTCCGATGCGCTCTTTTTTTACGAAAACGACCTGAAGCGGGGGCTTTGCACGCAGGGGCTGGAGAAGGTGGTCTTCATCAACGGTTTAGGCACGCTCCAAGATAAGATCGCGCGTGAAGAGCAGATCGCACTGGGGCTGTTTGCGCGCTACGGCGCACAGATCGCGGCGCAAAACGGTAAAAGCGTCGAAGAGAACGAAGCCCTGCTGCGCCGCAGCGTCTCTCTGGCCAAGGCCGATTTGATGAGCGAAATGGTCTATGAGTTTACCGAGCTTCAAGGGCTTATGGGCAGCTACTACGCGCTGGCTTTGGGCGAAGCGCCGGAGGTGGCCTTGTGCATCAAGGAGCAGTACCTACCCACAGGCGAAGAGAGTGCGCTGCCCTCTACGCTGCTGAGTGCTCTGGTGGCAATGGCGATCAAACTCGATACCTTGATGGGGCTTTTTAGCGTCAATCAGTTGCCCACAGGCTCACGCGACCCCTTTGCGCTGCGCCGCGCCGTCAACGGTCTGGTGCGCATCATTCTGGCGTACCGTCTGGAGTTTGATTTTGTCGAGGTGATCGAGTCGTTTAAAGGTCTGTATGCGCACGATGAGCGCTTTATCTCCAACCTGCGCAGCTTCATTCAAGAGCGCCTTTTTGGTTTTTACAGCGTCAACCCTTCCATCATCGAAGCGGTGCTGGGGGCTTCGGATGAGGCTGCTTTGCCGATTGAGCGCATTGATCGTAAGATTCGCGCCGTTCATGCGATTGTGAGCAGTGACGGATTTGCGGAGCGCTTTTCGACCTTCAAGCGGGTGGCCAATATCACCAAAGATCTGGATATGAGCACCTTACATGTAAATGAATCGCTGCTGATCGAAGCGCCGGAACGCGCGCTGTATGAGGCCTTTACGGTGGTGTGCGCGGGATCGTTTGAGGGGTATGAGGAGCGGCTTGATGCGCTCTTTTCGCTGAAGCCTCAGCTTGATGCCTTCTTTGATGGCGTTATGGTCAATGCCGAAGACGAAGCGTTGCGCCAAAACCGCCGCGCACTCGTGGGCGGCATCTACCAAGCGCTGCTCTATGTCGCGGATATCAAAAAAATCAGTGTATGACGTCGCCATCGTCGGTGCCGGTATCACCGGATCGGCGCTCGCTTTTTTTCTGACCCAAGCGGGCCAAAAGGTGCTACTGCTTGATGCTGCGGGGATCGCAGCGGGCGGCAGCGGCGCGGCGGGCGCGTTTGTATCGCCCAAAATTGCCAAAGAGGGGGCGCTAAAGGCGCTCAGCGAAGAGGCATTTTTGTTTGCGCTGGAGTTTTATGAGCGCTATTTTCCCCACCTCACGCGCTTTGCGCCGCTCTTACATGTAAGCACCGATCCCACGCAAAATGAGAAGATCGAGTACTTTAAAAAACATACCGCATTAAAACGCTGCGCCCCCTCAAGCGAAGCAGCGGCATTTTTGGCCCAACATCCGCAATGCGCGTCGGTGATGATCGAGCGCAGCGCTTTGGTAGACGCCGCGCAGGTGTGCCGCGAAATGGCCCAAGGTGCGGAGGTGCTGATCCATGAGGTCAAAACCCTTACATGTAAGCCTACACACTGTCAAATCGATCACTTCATAGCTAAAAAAGCGGTGCTCTGCATCGGAGCGTATCGGCCTGTTTTGACGCTCCCTTATGTATCGCTGCGTGGGATTTGGGGGCATCGCATCGACATTGCCACCTCGACGCAGCTTCCTTTTCATCTACATCAGCATCTCTCCGTTGCGGCGACGTGTGAGGGGCGTAGCGCCATCGGTGCCACCCACGACGTACACTACCACCCCCAGTATGCGCAACAACCCTACGACATCGAAGCGGGGCGTCAAGAGCTGCTGCGCAAGGCGGCGCAAAGCCTCAGCCTTGAGCATGTCGAAGTGCTGCGCGATTATACGGGGCTTCGTTCGGGATCGAATGACTACCTGCCGCTTCTTGGGCCGCTGGTGGACGCGGAGGCTACATGTACGCACCTAAGCGGTCTGCGTGCGGGTAGACACTATGAGCGAGCGGCGTTTAGCTACCATCCCAATGTGCTGATGTTTAACGGAGTAGGCGGCTACGGCTTTGTGTTGGGGCCCTATTTGGCGCGTGAAATGGCGCGTCATCTCACGCAGGGGGTCGCGCTCAGCGCAACGCTTGATCCGACCCGTTTTTTTGAGCGTTGGGTGAAGCGGCGTTAAGGATTCACCGGCTCAAAGGTGGCGTAGCCCGGGGCATAGAGCTTCACGGGGTAGCGCACCTGAGCGTCGATGATGGAGGCGGGATACTCTCGCTCACTACCGATAGAGAGGTGGCGGATATAGTCGATGCCGATGGTGGTGGCGTAGTTGATCCAGTCGTAGTTGATGTCGTTGCCCAGCAGCGCGTTGGTTTCACTGATGATCGGGTTGTAGACGGTGATACCGCTGGCGATGAGCATCTTACGGCGGTCTTGATACTGCGTCATGGTGAGCAGCAGGGGATCGTAGTTGATCTGGGTGGAGAGAATTGTGGAGGCGTTGACCTCATAAAGGGTGATTTGCGACATCACCATCGCGCTTTTGACGACTGGGGTGTTGAGGACAAAGGTGGCCTCTTCAAAGGCGGGATTGTTCTGAAGCGGATGTTTGAGATTGGAGCTTTTTTGATCCAGCCCGTAGCTGTAGACGCTGCCGATACCGTGCATCGGTTCGCGCGCTTCCAGATAGTGTTGCTCGGTTTGGCTTTTGAGCTTTCTGCCCAGGGCCGACTCGTCATAAAAGATCACGAGCGCGTCGCTGCTGCGTGCGAGCAAGGCTTCAAGCTGCGCTTCGTAATCGATGCCGCCAAAAAGCAGGTTGGGGTGCGGTGTGCTGATTTCGCTTTGGTGCACGGTAGGAATGTAGACCCAAAGCAAAGGATCAAGCGTGCTGAGATGGCGCGCTCCTTGGGCGGTTAGCGGAGCGATCAGATAGGCAAACCCCTCTGCTTTGATCATGCTTAGGGCTTTGGCGATCTGCTCGGGGCTCTCCTCCTCAATGCGAAAGCTTTTGAGCTCGTACTGGCTGTTTTGCGAGAGCAGATAGGCAAAGATCGATTGCGCGGTGGATTGGGCATAACGACCGATCTGGCGGTGCGGCAAGAGCAAAGCGATCCGCAATTCCCCTTCGGCGACGGCGGGTGCGGTGAGGTTGAAGAGGTTGACATGCACCATGCGGATCTGATCCATCAAGGGGTCTTGGAGCTTGCGGTCGCTGTGGGCGAGAAATGAGAAGATTTGGCCGTATTGAAGATGCTCTTGCAAGCAGGCGTTGTTGCAAGATTCTGCGTCTAGGTTAAGAATGTAGGTTTTAGGCAGCGCCACAGGGGAGATCAGATGGCTTTGCGCAAAGAGCCACAGCGGTAGCAGTAAGATGAGGAACTGTTTCATAGGCGTTCTTTGATCTTTTGTAAATCTTGCATGGCCACTTTTTTAAGCGAGGGGTTGCGCAGCAAAAAGCTTGGATGGTAGATGGGAATGACGCTCATGGCACCAAAAGGAATCTCGCGGCCACGTACCTGCTCAAAGGGTGTCGTGTCGCCGGTGAGCATCTCATAAGCTTCGCCGCCGAGCGGCATGATGATTTTGGGCTTGATCAGTTCGAGCTGTTTAAAAAGATAGGATTGGCAACTCTGAATTTCACTCTCGGAGGGGAGCTGGGTACCTAAAGGTTTGCACTTGACCCCGTGGGTGATAAAGACGTCGCGGACATCAAGCATCAAGACGTTTTCGATCATCTTTTTGAGTGTGGCACCGGAGTGTCCGGCGTAGTAGTGGTTGCTCTCATCGACGGCGGTGGAGACGTAGGCGTCGAGAATCATCAGCCGTGCATGGGGGCTTCCCGAACCGCTCATGCTGCGGGTACGCGATTTACTCAGATCGCACAGATGGCAGTTTCCGATCATGGCGCAGAGCTGATCATACTGGCTGGGTAGGGGGTCACTGCTGGGAGGATTGATGAGGATCGGATCGCTGTAATTGCAACCGAGCGCACGAAGCCGATAGAGGTTCTGAAGAACAAGAAGATTCTGAAATGAGCGCATATGAAGCGAAGTATAGCCGAAGATCGGTATAATTCCAAAAAGTTTGGAGTGAGTCATGGGACGTAAATCGATCGATAAGCAGCAGGCCAAAGAGATGCAAAAAGCGATCAATAAGCTGCAAAAAGAGCTGGGCGAGGAGATCGTCGCCATCTTCAAAGAGGCGGGCAAGCCCCTTGACGTCGAAGAGCTGATGGAGCGCTATCCCGACAACGCACGCCGTCAAGAGAGCAACGCCACAACCCTCAAGCGTTACATGCAACTTGGCCTTGGGCCGCTGGTGCAAGAGGGCGTCTTGAAGCAGTTGCCCCAAAGTGCTGACGGGCGTTATCGCCTCGAACTCGCCTAAAAAGCGAAACTCTCGCGCATGATCGTCTCGATCACGGCGCGTTCAAAACGCCCCTGCGTAAAGTATTCCGCCGCCAAAACCCCCTGAGACAAGAGCATTTCTGATCCATCCATCACCGCTTTGTTCATCGCTTTTGAACGCTTCAAAAAGGGGGTCTCTTTGCCGTAAATGACATCAATGCAGTGTCCGGCTTGTGCCATAGTAGGCTCCAGAAGAGCGAGTGGAGCAGGGTAGTGCATGTCGGTAAGACCGGCTGAAGTGGTGTTGATGATCAGATCATAAGGGCGCGGCGTAAACGACTCCCAGTCAAAGCAAGCAAAACCCGCTTCTTCAAAAAAACGCAAACGCCCCTTGCTGCGGTTGAGCATCGTGACCGCACACCCCTCTTGTGAAAGTCGCATGGCGAGTGCCTTGGCCGTTCCGCCGGCACCAAGCATCAGAATGTTTTGGCGATGATGCACATGGCGCAGCGCATACCAAAAGCCGTCAGCGTCAGTGTTGTAACCGATCAGTCGGCCATCTTCATGGACAATCGTATTAACCGCGCCAATGCTTTGCGCCAATCCGCGCACCTCGTCACACGCCTCAAAAGCGGCCTCTTTGTGCGGAAAGGTGACGTTAGCACCGCTAAGCCCAAGAGACAAAAAACGCTCTTTGAGCCTGCTTCCCTCAAGCAGATCAATGCGGGTGTAGCAGGCCTTTACATGTAAGGAATCAAAAAGATGGTTGTACATCAGCGGTGAACGCGAATGCGCTACCGGATGGCCGAAGATGGCAAAAAGCTCACTCATACTTTCAGATCATCAAGCGTGCTCATAAGGGCGCCGAGCTTGTTTTGTACTTCGAGGTACTCCAGCTCGTGTTGTGAATCAGCCACGATGCCCGCGCCCGCTTGCAAGATGATTGAGCCGGGCCGGATTAGGGCGGTTCGGATGGTGATCGCGCTGTCCATGTTGCCATCAAAGCCAAAGTAGCCTATGGTTCCGCTGTAAAAGCCGCGTTTGAGCCCTTCAAACTCTGCGATCAGCTCCATTGCGCGGATCTTCGGCGCGCCTGTCATGGTGCCCGCCGTGAAGACGGCGGCAAGCAGATCGAACATATCGTTTTCGTCGCGCAGTGTAGCGATGATATCCGTGACAATGTGCATCACATGCGAATAGCGCTCGATGTGCATCATATTCTCGACTTTGACACTGCCGGTTTTGGCAACGCGCCCAACGTCGTTGCGTCCTAGATCGATGAGCATCAGGTGTTCGGCGCGCTCTTTGGGATCGCTGAGCAGCTCCTCTTCAAGTTCGCGGTCGCGTTCTTTGGTGTTGCCGCGTTTGCGGGTTCCGGCGATAGGGCGCAGCAAAATCTCGCCGTCATGCAGACGTATCATCACCTCAGGCGAACTGCCGACGATGCTGTACGTTTCATACTCCATGAGGTACATGTAAGGCGATGGATTTTTGGTGCGCAATATGCGGTAGAAGCTAAAAGGATCGACATCGGCGTGGTGGGTGTAGCGGTTGGTCATCAAAATCTGAAAAACGTCTCCGCTGCGGATCATCGCTTTGGAACGGTCTACCATCTCGAAGAAGTGCGCTTTGTCAAAGGCGAAATCCCCTCCGCGATCGTTGCCGATGGGCAACAAAGGGGTGTAGTCGTAGCGCGATTTCAAAGCCGATTCAATCGGCTCAAAAGCTTCGCTTCCCAGAGCGCTCAGCAGGGTAATTTTGTGGTTTTTGTGCGAATAGACGATGACCTGTTTGGGCAGGATCAGATCCATGTCCGGAGTATGCATCTCATCTGTGAGATGATCCATGAACGACGCGAGCACAGGTTCAAAGACCTTCACCATGTCATAGCCGATAAAACCGATAAAACCGTCGATGTAGCCTAAACCAAGCTCTTTGGCACGTGTGCGGAAGTAACCCTGATCGACTGTTTGATAATAGTTCTTGAGAAAAGCGAAGGGTGAGATCGAGAGTGCTTGTGTGACTCCCGATGCATCGGTGTAGTAGGTATTTTGATCCCGATACACCAGCCGTTCGCGGGCACCGATGATGATGATGCTGTAATTACCGCCCGAATTGCTCGCACTTTCAAACAAAAAGGTGACTTCATTGGGGTAGAGTGATTTGAGTTTTTGGTAGACGGCAATCGGTGCGAACTGATCGAGCGTAAACTGGGTTGCGTGAATCACATCACACCTTTGTCAAAAATGCGCCGGATTCGATCACACGTCGCACTTCCCCAAGCGCCTTGCGTGCTTCGGCATCACTATTGTAAGGGCCGATGAGGACTTTGGTCATACTCTTGCCACCGCTCTCCACTTTGTGGTACATATAAGCAAAGCCCGATGCTTCGATCTTTTTGATCAGAGTGTTTGATGGAACAGGTTTGCTAAATGATCCTACTTGAATATAGTGTTTGCCTTTAATGACGCCCGCAGGTGTCGCGACGGCTTTGGGAAACTCGGGTACCTTGGCGACTGCAGGTAGTGTTTGGGGCTTGGGTGTGTTTTGAACGGGTGCGGGCTCTGCCTTTGGCGGTGTCAGCGGTGTCGGTTCTGCGATAACGACCTCTTCTTGAGCCTGAGCTGTTTGCTGTGTCTGCTGGCTCTGTTGCTTCAGCTTTTGGGCGATCTGATGCAATTTTTCATCTTCATCTACTTTCTCTTCGATGACTTCTACCGGTTCGAAGAGAGGATCTTCCTGAGGTGCAGCGGTGCTTTGTGTTACGGGCTCTGGGGGCAATACGGCTTGAGGTAGATTGTCGTTGCTTTGCGATTGAAGCGAGTTCATAATCACAACTACGATGATGAGGATCAACGAGAGGGTGGCGACTGCCAAAAGTAGTTTTTTGTTGCTACCGTTCGAATTGTTTCGATTGAGGATGATATCGTTGAGTTCGTTTTTTTCTTCCATAGGGGCACCCTTTACATATGTTTCGACCACGAAGCGCCACGCTCTTTGGCGAAGACCTCGTAGGGCAGATTGAGAATGTTATATTCCGGCGGTAGTTCGTCACTGGGAAACATGCGCCACTGTTTAGGCTGTTTGGCGGCCAGTTTGAGCGATATGATTTTACCGAGCTGATAGGCCTCTTGCAAGGTGGTATGCCCTTTATGGATATAGACGTGCAGATGGCCTTCGGTTTTGCTCGTAAACGCGGTAAAATTGATAAAGCCCTCTTCGCGCAACAGCAGTTGGGTTTTGTGGTAGAAGCGCTCAGGATCTCTGCCGTTATAATCGATGACGATATTTTCGACCTTGTTCATCTTGTTGATCAGTGAGTGCGCGACCGTGAGCTCGCCTTTAAGGTGCTGGTTAATCACGGCTTGGGTCAGCGTACGATCAACACGCTCGTATTTATTAAAAAACGTACGCCCCTTGAAACTGATTTTGTCGATCACGTTGTCACTCTTTTGCCAGTAGTGATCGGTGAGCATCTTGATCAGTTTTAGATCCATAGTGGTTACGGGCATACGTCTTCCTTGGGCTTAATAAGTTGGTTGATGATAGAGGATAAAGTTTTTGGCCAATGCGGCAAGTTCCTCTTTAATCGCTTGATGTTTGGCTTCATTGGTAATGTCATCTAGGACATCTGCGATACGGTTGGCGATGAGCTCAAATTCTTTCTCTTTCATACCGCGCGAGGTAAGCGCGGGCGAACCGATGCGGATTCCGGAGGTGACGAAGGGAGATCGTGTTTCACCCGGAACGGTGTTTTTATTGACGGTGATGCCCGCGCGACCAAGCGCGGCATCGGCATCTTTGCCGCTAAAGGGTTTGTCAAGGAAAGAGAGGAGCACCAGATGGTTGTCGGTACCGCCGCTTACCACATCGTAGCCGCGCGACATCAGCACTTCAGCGAGTACACGGGCGTTGGCCTTCACTTGTTTCGCATAGGTTTTCCACGCATCGGAGAGATTGTGCTTGAAGCCAACCGCTTTGGCAGCGATGACGTGTACGAGCGGTCCGCCCTGAAGTCCGGGGAAAATCGCGGAATTGACCTTTTTAGCGATCTCTTCGTTGTTGGTGAGAATAATACCGCCGCGTGGTCCGGCGAGGGTTTTGTGCGTCGTGGAGGTGACGACATCGGCGTAAGGGAGGGGGCTTGGATGCTCACCCGCCGCGACCAGTCCGGCAATATGGGCGATATCGGCAAAGAGGATGGCACCTACGGCATCGGCGATCTCGCGGAAACGTTTGAAGTCGATCTCGCGGGCATAAGCTGAAGCACCGCAAATGATGATTTTGGGTTGGACGATTTTAGCAATCTCCATCACTTTGTCGTAGTTGATACGGCCGTCAAGCTCGACGCCGTAGGTGAAACTGTGGTAGTTTTTGCCCGAAAAGCTGGGTTTTGCGCCGTGGGTAAGGTGGCCGCCGTGGCTAAGATCCATCCCCAGTAGCTTGTCTCCGGCTTGCAGCAACGCCGCATAGACGGCTCCGTTGGCTTGCGAACCCGAATGGGGCTGTACGTTGGCGTAGCTGCAACCAAAAAGCCGGCATACGCGGTCGATGGCCAGTTGCTCGACGCCGTCGGCAAATTCGCAACCGCCGTAATAGCGTTTATAGGGGTAGCCCTCAGCGTATTTATTGGTAAAAACCGAACCCATCGCTTCCATAACGGCGGGCAGGGTAAAGTTCTCAGAAGCGATCATCTCCAGATGGTGGGTCTGGCGGTCAAGCTCTTGGGCGCAGTAGTCGTAAATTTCGGGGTCAAAATCTTTTAAAAAGCTCATTCTTGCTCCTCTTTGGTAGGTTGATTGTCATTTAGGGGTTTCATAGCTGGGAAGAGTAAAACATCTCGAATAGAGTGTTCATTGGTCAGCAGCATTACCAGACGGTCGATACCGATCCCCTGTCCTGCGGTGGGTGCCATGCCGTAAGAGAGGGCAGTGACAAAGTCCTCGTCCATTTCGTGCGCTTCGTCGTCGCCGCCTGCTTTGGAGGCCATTTGTGCTTCAAAACGTTCAAGCTGATCGAGCGGATCATTCAGCTCACTAAAAGCATTGGCAATTTCGCGTCCTGCGATAAAGAGCTCAAAGCGTTCTGTGATGGCAGGGTTGCTGTCGCTGCGGCGTGCCAGCGGCGAGATCTCCACGGGATAATCGGTGATAAAGGTAGGATCGATCAATTTCTCTTCGACAAATTCATCAAAAAGTGCGCCTTGCAACTGCCCTAGGCTCAAATTCGCGTTGGCTTCCAGCCCTTTGGCGCGCAAAAAGGTGAGAATCGCCTCTTGGTCACAGACGATCTCTTGCGGTACGCCGCCGATCACGTAGAGCGATTCGACCAGCGGAATCTCTCTAAAGGCGTTGAAATCGACCCGCATCTCTCCGTAGGGCAAAACGGTCGGCAGATTGAGATGGTCAAAGAGATAGTGAAAATACTCTTTGGTCAGTTCGATAAGATCTTTGTAGGTTTTGTAGGCCCAATAAAACTCAATCGAAGTAAATTCAGGATTGTGGGTGGCATCCATTCCTTCGTTGCGGAAGTTGCGGTTGATCTCAAAGACCGCCTCAAATCCGCCGACAATCAAGCGTTTGAGATAAAGTTCCGGCGCAATGCGCAGATAGCGATCTACCCCTAAAGCGTTGTGGTGGGTGACAAAGGGCTTGGCATTGGCACCGCCGGCGATGGGGTGCATCATCGGCGTTTCGACCTCTAAAAAGCCCTTCTCCTCAAAAAAGCGGCGGGTGAGGCTGATGACGCGTGAACGGATTTGGAAGGTTTTGCGTACTTCCGCGTTCATGATCAGATCAAGGTAGCGCTGGCGGTAGCGGATCTCTTTGTCAGTGATTCCGTGGAACTTCTCAGGCAGTGGGGAGATCGATTTGGTGAGGAGTTTGAGCTGGCTTACATGTAAGGAGAGCTCACCTTGGTTGGTCACAAAGGGAAAGCCGCCCACTTCGATGATATCACCCACTTCGATCTCTTTTTTGAAGATATCGTTGTAAAAGCCCTCGGGTAGGTGATCGCGCGTAACGTAGATCTGTAAAACACCGCTTTCGTCTTCAAGGTTGAGAAAGCTGGCTTTGCCCATAAGTCGAAAAAGTTTGATACGACCCGCGACGACGTAGTGGCGCCGCTCGTCGCGTTTTTCTGCAAGCTGCGCTACGTCGCTATTGACGGAAAGAAACTTTTGGATGGTGCAGTTGCGTCCGGCATCGTTGGCATAAGGGTAGTAACCGGCCTCTTTGAGTCTTGCGGCTTTTTCGATGCGCAGTTGAACGTACGGGTTGTCAAACAGCAATTATTTTCCTTTCTCTTGGCACGATTTGCAGATACCGTAGATCTGCATGGAGTGGTCTTGCATCAAAAAACCGAGCTCTTTGGCGATATCATGTTGCCTTGCTTCGATCGCCGCATCGACAAACTCGGTGATCTCACCGCAGGAGGTACAAATCATGTGGTCGTGGTGCTCTTTGGCGCCCAGCTCATACTTCTTTCCCTGCGCACCGAACGAAAGCGAGGTCACCATATCCGAGGTCTCAAGCAGTGCTAAGGTGCGATAGACGGTGGCAATGCCCGTTTTGAGCTCCGGATAGAGCTCTTTAATACGCTGATGCAGCGATTCGGGTGTGAGATGCTCGTCACAGTTGTAGAGCGTTTCGAGGATCACTTCCCTTTGAATGGTGTATTTATAGCCGTTTTTTTTGAGAAGATCTTTAAATTTGGCTAAAAGGTCATCGTACTCTATCGTGCGCTGGGAAAAATCGGTTTCAGTTTTGCTCATTGATCGCTCTTTGATGGTTGGGATAGTGCAGTCATGTTGACATCATTTGGCTCAAGCAGTGCTTTGGCTTTGGCTTGGATCGCTTCACCGGCTGCGTCGCTCGCTTTTTGGATCCCCTCTTCGACCCCTTCGCTAATTTGTGCGCTTGCTTCAGTCGGATCGATGTGCATAATGATATCGCCGACCTCCACGAGAACGGGATAGAGCAGGGAGTTTTGCATCAGCGGTGCAAAGTTGCTTTGGATGGCTTTAATGTTATTGAGAGCAAAAATGATCACAGCAGCGATCAGAAAAAACTTTCCGCTGCCGACCACGAAGCCCATGAACTTATCGATAGGCCCGAGCCCGCTGGCATGGCTGAGCTTTTTAAAGAGAATGCCGAGCATGACCATCACACCCCAAAATAGGCCTAGCGTGAGCAAAAATCCGGTAAAGGTGACGGCACTTTGGTTTTCAAAATGAAAGATGGTGTTGTTGACCATCTCTCCAACGACTGAACCGAATCGAGAAGCCAAAAAGACGCCACCGATAATGCCGATGAGCCCAAAGAGCTCTTTAAAAAAGCCGTTAAAGATCCCCTTGAGACCTAAAAGCAAAACGACGACGCCTATGACGATATCAAAATAGTGAAATGACATACCGATTATTGTCCTTGATTCCAAACTTGCAGTTGATCTTTACCCATGTTTTTAGCGCGGTAGAGTGCCTGATCGGCATGTAAAAGTATCGATTCCGCATCATCGCCCTCTTGGTAGTGGGCGATACCGATACTGAGCGTTACCCCCATCTGCTGCTCTTTAAAGAGGAGCTTGCTTTTGCGTACGATCTCCATAATCCGTTCGGCAGCCATGACGGCTCCATCGGTGTCGGTACGGTTGACAAAGATGACAAACTCTTCGCCGCCGAAGCGAAAGACTTTATCCCCGTCACGTACTGTCTTTTTGAAGATATTGGCTAGGAAAATCAACACTTTATCGCCCGCGAGATGACCGAATCGATCGTTGATATGTTTAAAATCGTCGATGTCGATCATCAACAGATGAAGGTTCTTTGGGCTTTTGCTCTGCTGGCAGGCACTTTGAAGAAATTCGTCCATTTTACTGCGGTTGTAGACTTTGGTCAGCGGGTCGATTGAGGATTTAACCTCCAAGTCTTTGATTTGCGAGACCAAGTCAGTAATGGTTTGATTGGCTTTACTAATCTCTTTGTTCATGTGGTCTTGAATCTCACGGAAGCGTTCGCTGATGCTTGCTTCGTCGATCAGTTTTTGCTCGAAACTTTCGCTGAGAATTTCACGTTGGCGTTCGGTGAGTGTTGCCATAATGTCGTTCGTGCTTTGATACGAGGCGAGCCCCTCTTTGGCGATATACTGGTACTCGCTGTCAAACGATAGTTTAGGAGTGTAGAGATTGAGGGGTACTCTAAATGAGCCAGCAAAGAGTTTTTGCGCGATCTCATGAAGGAAATCGATCAATTCAGATTCGTTGATCGGATCAGGCGTGTTGTCAATACGTGCGATGATCGCATCGTACACTTCATCGACAATGACTTTTGCATCGCTTTTGTTCATGGAGACCCTGCTTTGGAGCATAGCTTGAAACGGTAATTATAGCAGTTGTTATTGAAAATAGCCTTGTACATGTAAGTGCCGTCCCTGCGGTTTGTTTCATTAATTTGTGCTAAAATCACACCCTTGATAAAATAAAAAGGTTAGATTAATGAGTACTTGGACACCCGACAGCTGGAGACATTTTCCCATCAAACAACAGCCTGTCTATGAGAATCAGCAGCACCTCGCAAGGGTAGAGTCGGAACTTCGCAACTATCCGCCGCTCGTCTTTGCCGGAGAAGCCAGAAACCTCAAAAAACAGCTTGCCGATGTGGCGGCGGGGAACGCCTTTTTGCTCCAAGGCGGAGATTGTGCGGAAAGTTTTTCAGAGTTTCACGCCAGCAATATCCGCGACACCTTTAAAGTGATGCTGCAGATGGCGGTAGTGCTGACTTATGCAGGCGGCGTACCGGTGGTTAAAATCGGTCGCGTCGGAGGGCAGTTTGCCAAACCCCGCTCCGCCGATACCGAAACAATCGGCGGTGTGACTTTGCCAAGTTATCGCGGTGACATCATCAATGGCGTCGAATTTACGGCTGAGGCGCGTATTCCCGATCCCGAGCGCATGATCAAAGCGTATAATCAGTCTGCGGCAACGCTTAATCTTCTGCGTGCGTTTGCCTCCGGCGGATTGGCTGATCTCAATCAGGTGCACAAATGGAATCTGGGCTTTGCGTCACAAAACGAGGTGAGCGAAAAGTATGAGGAGTTGGCACGTCGCATCGAAGATTCACTGCGCTTCATGGAGGCGTGCGGTGTGACGTCGCGCAACTACCGTACTTTGCGCGAAACTGATTTTTATACCTCTCATGAGGCACTGCTGCTGAGTTACGAGCAGGCTTTTACACGTCAAGATTCGCTCACGGGCGATTGGTACGATACTTCGGCGCACATGCTCTGGATCGGCGACCGTACCCGCGAGGTAGAGGGGGCTCATGTCGAATATCTGCGGGGCATTCACAACCCCGTCGGTGTCAAGTGTGGTCCAAGCATGAAGAGCGACGATCTACTGCGTCTGTGTGAAGCGCTCAATCCGCTCAATGAAGCAGGACGGCTCAATCTGATCGTACGGATGGGTGCCAATAAAGTGCTTGATGGGATGCCGCGTCTAGTGCAGGCGGTCAAATCGGCCGGATACAACGTCGTTTGGAGCTGTGATCCGATGCACGGCAACGTCTATAAAACGGCCAACGGGTTCAAATCGCGCCCTGTCGATGCGATCTTGACGGAGATGAAAGAGTTCTTCCAAGTCCACAAAAATGAAGGTACTGTTGCCGGTGGTGTTCATCTGGAGATGACGGGTAAAAACGTTACTGAGTGTACCGGCGGTACTTTTGTGGTGACCGAAGAGGATCTCTCCAGCCGCTACCACACCCACTGCGACCCCCGCCTCAATGCCGATCAATCGCTTGAACTGGCATTTATGATTGCCGACACCCTCAAAGAGTCCCGCAAATAACGCCTTACATGTAAGGAACTCAAGCCTTACATGTAAGCCTTCTCTCTTCTACAGAGCTTGAATCATGCGTACAAGTTCATCCGGACGGTTGGAGAACTGAATCGCACTCTCTTTGGTAATCATTTTTTTGCGCAGGAAGTCGATTAGCTCTTGCGACTGCGTGACCATCCCCGTACCGGCTTGGTTGAGCTGCATTTGTGAGTAGAGCTGATGCACTTTATCTTCACGAATCAGGTTGGCGATGGCTGGGTTGGTGATGAAGATCTCCTGTGCCGCCACGCGGCCGCCTCCGATTTTGGGTAGCAGCGCCTGAGAGATAACGGCGATGAGGGAGGTCGAGAGCTGGGCGCGTACCTGCGGCTGTTCGTCTCCGGCGAAGACGTCGATGATACGGTTGATGGTTTGGGGTGCGGAGTTGGTATGCAAGGTTCCAAATACCAAGTGACCCGTCTCTGCGGCGGTGAGCGCGGCCGAGATGGTTTCGCGGTCGCGCATCTCCCCGATCAGGATAACGTCGGGGTCTTCACGCATGGCGTATTTGAGTGCGGTAGAGAAGCTGCCGGTGTCGGTATCGATGTTGCGGTGTGAAAAGAGGCACTTTTTATTTTGGTGCACAAACTCCACCGGGTCTTCGACGGTGATGATGTGTTTGGATTCGGTCATGTTGATCTCATTGAGCATCGCCGCAAGGGTGGTTGATTTACCGCTACCCGTTGGGCCTGTGACCAGAATCAGCCCCTTTTCGCGCTTGATGATCTCTTTGAAAATCTGCTTGGCATTGAGCTGATCGAGTGAGGGTATATCGATGGGGATGATACGAAAGGCACAGGCGATGTCGCCCATCGTGCGGTAGTAGTTGGCACGAAAACGGCCGACGTCGGGAATGACCAAGGAGAAGTCAAGTTCCCAATCCTCCTCGAAGGCCTTTTTCTGCTTCTCGGTGAGCAGACTATACGACATCGCTTCAATATCTTCGCCGGTCAGGATCGGAAGATTGAGCGCTACCAGTTTTCCGTCGATACGGATTTGCGGCTCGGAGCGAGAGACGAGGTGTAGATCGGAAGCCTTGTAGGCGACGACGCTTTTAAGCAGTTTTTGAATATCCATCGTTTGACTCATGAAACAATTCCTTCATAAATATTGGGATCAAACCCCACGATCAAGCGTTGGCCCACTTCGATGACGGGACGCTTGATCAGAAGATTGTGGCTACAGAGATAGTCGCGCTTTTGAGCGTCGTTTAGATTCTGTGCTTTGAGATTGAGTGTTTTATACGTGGTGCCTTTGGTGTTGAGCAGCGTTTCAAGGTTACTTAGGCGTAGCCATTCGTCGATTTTTTCGCATCCTACGGGCGTGCTTTTGAAATCCACAAAACGTACCTCGATGCCCTTCTCCTTGAAGAAGGCGAGGGCCTTTTTGACGCTGCCGCAGCTTTTGATGCCATAGAGCGTGATCATGGCCTACTCGATGATTTTGGGGACGATGAAGAAGTGTTCATCGCTGCGCGGCGCGTGCATGAGGATATCGTCGTTGATGCGGGTGTCGCAAAAGGGGGTGTCTTCTCGCAGTCTGGTGGCGGTGTCGCTCATTGCGAAGCTGCCTTCGATTCGGGAGGTGTCGAGTTCACTTAGGTTATCGACGAATGCGATCATTTTGTCCATCTGGGCGATGATTTCGGCACGTTTGTCGTCAGAGACTTTGAGGTAGGAGAGGTTTTCAAGTTTGCTCAGCAGGGTATCGTCAACTTGCATAGGCTGCCTTGTTTTGAAATGGTTACAGAGGGGCGATTGTAACAGATTTATCGTTACATGTAGCCCTCTTAGCCCTGATTAACGAACACTTTGCTACCATGACGCACTTTTTTTAGGGGGCAACGGTTTTGAGTCTGAAAGAAAATATGACGATGGTCAGGGAGGAGCTTAGCTCCGAAGAGCAATTTTTTGAAAGTGCGGTCAAGGCGGAACGCTTTGTCAAACGCTACAAGAAACCTCTGATTGGCCTGTTGGTGCTCATCGTGCTCGGCGTCGGCGCGGCGGCACTGTTTGAAGCGAAGAAGCAAGCGGATATCGAAGCGGCCAATGCCGCTTTGCTGACACTGCAAAAAAACGGCGATGATGCGGCTGCGGCGGCCGAACTGCAGCAGCGATCACCTGCGCTCTTTGAGGCGTGGCAGCTCTCCTCTGCACTTGCCAAAGGCGATGTTGCGGCACTTGAGACATTGGGTGCTTCGCAGGTAGCGAGCGTGGCCGATCTGGCGGCATACCACAAGGCGGTGTTGAGCGAAGACGCCGCCGCGCTCGAGGCGTATACGCTCAAGCCCGATGCGATCTACCGCGACTACGCGTTGCTCCAGCTGGGTGTTTTGCTCTTGCGCGAAGGGCGTACGCAGGAGGCGCATCAGAAGTTGCAGATGATTCCTGAAGATTCGATGCTCTCTCGCTATGTGCAGCCGCTGATGCATTACGGAGCCAAATAAACGTGAATCAGCTCTATATCGCGGCGCTTCTGGCGCTTCTGGCTCTAAGCGGATGCAGCTCCAAAGGGTATTACAAACCCGAGCAGGTCGAAGGGACGTGGAAGCACCGCTCCGCTTTGTCATCGCCTATCGTTGAGGTCAACAGTGATGCAGCGCTACTTGAAGACGGCAAGATTTTGACGCGTAATGAAGCGTTATCGTACACTCTGCCGCAAGAGTATCGTCTCGTCGGCGTGAGCGATGGCCGGATCATCGGTGCGCGTATCGACGGCAGCCTCATTTTGGCTGATCGTACAGGCGAGGTCAAAACCTTTACGCTGGGCAAAACGGTCGCGGCGGCTTCGGTCGCAGGTGATCATCTCGCGGTGCTCTTTGCCAACAACGAAAAGGCGATCTATTCAGTCGCTACAGCTCAGCAGCGCTACAAAGAGATCGGCTCGCCGGTTACGGCACTAGACGGTCGCATCGCCAACCCCTATTTTCTCAACGATCTGGTGCTTTTTCTCACGCTTGACGGCAAAATCGACATCGTCAATACAGATTCGCTTGAGCTGTTGCGCTCTATCATCGTCAGCTCCGAAGAGCACTTCAACAACATCATCTACTTCAATGTCGTTGATGAGATTCTCTTTGCCGCGACAAGCTATCGTGTGCTCTCGCTGGCTGAACAGGAGATGCGCGCTTCGTACGAGCTGCGTGATGTGATCTTCACCAAAGAAGGGGTATGGCTGAGCACCAAACAAGGCGAGGTGATCGCTTTGACCCCATCACTCACCCTCAAGGCCAAAAAGAAGTTCCCTTTTGCCCATTTTCTGGAGATGGCGCTGCATGGGGAGAAGCTCTACTTGTTGGAGCGTGAAGGCTATCTGCTAGAGATGAGCACCTCTTTAGAAGATCTGAAGGTCTATGAGGTAGATATTGACGACGGTTTCGTCTTTGCCTCTAAAGAGGCCATTTTTGTCAACGATCAGCGTATTTTGCTCTCAGAGTGATGTCGGGTGAACTTGAGGCTTTTGTCGAGTTTATCACGGTCAACAAGGCGTTAAGCCCCCGTACCGTTGCCGCGTACCGCCACGACCTGCATGATTTGGAGCTACGCGCCGCAAAACCGCTTTTTGCCCTTGATGGCGACGCGGTTTTGGGCTTGCTTGGCGGCATTGCCAACCGCCGCACCCTCAACCGCAAGCTCTCTGCGCTCAACAGCTTTTACGACTTTTGCTACCGCAGCGAATTTCACTCTAGCAAGCAGCACTTTACCCTCTCCAAAGTACCCAAAAACCTCCCCAAGT
This sequence comes from Campylobacterales bacterium, assembly GCA_016938735.1. Lineage (GTDB taxonomy): Bacteria > Campylobacterota > Campylobacteria > Campylobacterales > Sulfurimonadaceae > JAFGUB01. The sequence goes on from JAFGUB010000031.1 coordinate 22,250, forward strand.
TTCTCGACTACACCGCCATCATGCGCGCCCTTGAGCTGATCGACCGCTCGGAGTGGATCGGACTGCGTGACTATGCGCTGATCCTTTTTCTATACGCTTCGGGGCTGCGCATCAGCGAACTGCTGGGTATACAGCGGCAGGATCTGGAGGGGATGTGGTTACATGTAAGGCACGGCAAAGGCGAAAAAGAGCGCATGGTGCCCGTCGCGGCAGAGGCGCTTGAAGCACTCAAGCACTACCTAGACGCCGCGCCGATGCATGCGCAAACGCTCTGGATCAACTACAAAGGCGGTGCGCTGAGCCGTATCTTCGCCTTTAAGATCACGCAAAAATATCTGGGCGTCTCGCCGCACGTGCTGCGCCACTCCTACGCCACCGCACTCATCTTGGGCGGCGCGGATCTGCGGGTGGTGCAAGAACTGCTCGGCCACGCCTCGCTCTCCACCACCCAGATCTACACCCACATCCGCCGCCAAGACCTGCTTGAGACGCTCAACCGCTGCCACCCGCTTGCCGTTATGACAAGTGTGGATGCGCTATAATAAATGCATTTCGTTGCACGTATCAAGGAGCATCCGATGGGCGCACTCAAATATATCGAACACTACAGCGTCGCCGATTACCGCCTATGGCAGGGGGATTGGGAGCTGATAGCGGGCCGTCCTTACGCTATGGCGCCTTCTACTAGCTTCGAGCATCAGCGCATCAGCCTCAAAATATCCAGACAGCTTGATGAGGCGCTTGACGGATGCAGCGAGTGCAGCGCCGTATTTGAAACGGATGTCCTGTTTGCCGACGATACGGTTGTGCGTCCCGACTGTATGGTGATCTGCTATCAGCCCAAAGAGCAGCTCACCAAAGCCCCCGCCATCATCTTTGAAGTCCTCTCTCCTTCCACCGCCAAACGTGACGAAAACCTAAAATTCGGACTCTATGAAGCCGAAGGAGTGCACTACTACGCGCTGGTCTACGGCGACCAACAAAAGGTTAAGCTTTATCTTCTTCACAATGGACGCTATCAAAAAGTAGGCGATTTTGAGCGCGAACGCTACTTCTTTGAGCTGGATCGTTGCACGATTGATTTTGATTTTTCTAAAATCTGGCCGCATTAATTCTTCACTTCTTGAAACACTCAACCGCTGCCACCCGCTCGCCGCTATGACGCGGGAGTAGGGCGCTTACATGTAAAGGATTCCATGATGCTCGCCTCCTTTGTTCAGGGCCTGTTGCTGGGTTATGGCGCTTGCGTGCCGATAGGCCCGATTAATATTTTGCTGATGAACCTTGCGCTGCACTCCTATCGCTCGGCGCTCTCTACCGGCTTCGGTGCGATGAGCGCCGATATGCTCTATCTGACGCTGCTAAGCTACGGACTGCTCTCGCTGGATGATTCCTTTTGGATGCGGCTGCTCTCGATCTTCGGAGGGCTTTTTTTGTGCTATCTGGCCTATGCGTCATGGCGGGCGCGTCATGCGCGCTCCTCTCACCGTCACCTCGCGCCGCGCTCTTTATTGCGGCACTATGTGCAGGGGCTCACCCTCACCGCGCTCAATCCCTACACCGTCGGATTTTGGAGCAGTGTTTCCCTGCTCGCACACTCAAGCCAAGACGATTATCTCTATCTTTTTGCGGGGATGGCGCTTGCCATCGGATCGTGGATCACGCTGATGCCTCTGGCGATCTACCGCTCGCGCCATCTCATCGGCGACTCTGTGCTTTTAGTGCTTTCGCTGGTGTCGGCGGTTGTGTTGGCGGGGTTTGGGGCGATGCTGCTTTGGCGCGGGTTTGAGGGTTTTTGGGGAAGCTAAGCCGCCAAGAGGGATTTAGCCTCATTGCGCTATCATTGCGCCAAAAGCGCACAGAAGGAAGCAGATGAGAATCGATATGGAAGCGATCGACAACAGGCGTCTGGCCGGCAATCACCTCAGTGAAATTCCCGCTGCGGCGCTGGGGATTCGCAAGCAGGTGCGCATTTACCACACGGTGGAGACCAACGGCATCAGTACGGTGATGGTGGTGCTCTCTCAAAAGAGCCGCATCGTGCTCAAAGATATACCGACGCTCGAATCGATTGCCAATGCCGCCTCGTTTTATATTCAGAGGCCGCTGATTTACAAGATGCTGCTCTCGCAAGCGCCGATCTGCTCCAAAGCACGCAGCGCACTGGAGTCTCTGGGCTGGGGGATCGCGTAGTGCTGCTGTGCGACGTGGGCAATACGTCGTATCACTTTTTTGACGGTGTGCGCGATTACCGCGCCGCTGCGGCGTCGTTTGACCCCGCACAGATTGATGAGCAGGTCTTTTATATTAACGTCAATCCGAAGCTTGAAGCGATTTTGGCTGCTTCGGGGTGGGTTGATTTGGGCTTACATGTAAGCAAACAAGGGTATTACGAAACCATAGGTATTGATCGTCTGGTCGCCTGCGAAGCGGCCGGGGACGGTCTGATCGTCGATGTCGGCAGCGCGATTACGGTGGATTTGATGGAGCAGGGGTGCTACAAAGGCGGCTTCATCTATCCGGGGATCGAGGCGATGCGCCGCGCTTATGCACAGCTTTCAAGCCGACTCGATTACGCTTTTAACTTTGATATCGATTTGGATAAAATGGCATTCAATTCCCAAGATGCCGTAAGCTACGGATTTTTGGCGCCTCTGTGCGCCGAAGTGGCCCGTCACGACGCACGCGTGATCCTCACCGGCGGAGACGCGCATCGCTTGCTGCCGTATTTTAAAACGGCGCAGCACGATCCGCTGCTCATCTTCAAAGGGATGCAAAAAATCATCAATGAGGCTGCTTTATGTTGACTGTCGCACTACCAAAGGGGCGGATTGCCGAAGATACGCTCGCCATTTTCACGCAGATTTTTGGAGAGCGTTTTGTCTTTGACGACCGAAAATTGATCCTTGAAACCCCCAACTTCAAATTCCTTCTGGTGCGCAATCAAGACGTCGCTACCTACGTCTATCATCAAGCCGCCGATATCGGCGTGGTGGGTCTTGACACCATCGAAGAGCAGGGGCTTGACGTGATCCGCCTGCTGAACCTTCAGCGCGGCCGCTGCAAGATCGCCATCGGGATGCGCAAAGGCGAAAAGCTTGACCTCTCCAAGCCGGAGATCAAGGTAGCCACCAAGATGGTCAACATCACCAAACGCTACTTTGCCGAGCGCGCGGTAGCGGCGGATGTGATCAAGCTTTACGGCTCTATCGAACTGGCTCCGCTTGTGGGGCTTGCGGATATGATCGTCGATATCGTCGAGACCGGAGCGACCATGAAGCAAAACGGTCTGGAGGTGGTCGAGGAGATCATGGAGTCCACCACCTACCTCATCGCCAACAAAAACAGCTTTTTCGAGAAGAAGCACGAAGTGCTGTCAATCTACGAGAAGATCAATGCCATCATCAAGGCGGAGTCCAAGCAGTAGGGCCGAGTGCGCATGATACTGCCATTTCGCCCAAAGATCGCCGCGCTCTTGTTGAGTTGCGCTTTTTTGGGCTGGTGTGACGCGCAAGAGCCGCTTCAAATCGACCAAGCGCCTCAAAACGGCATCGATACGCTGCATCACTACTTATCGCATAAAATAAGGGTCTTCTCAAGCAATGTGGATGGCGAATTGGCCTCTTGGGCAGGGTCGGAGTATGAGCGCAATGCCACACAAGGGGTTTCGGACTATTTTAGTGGTTTTTTTCGTGACGAGACCTTTTTCAACAGTCACAATAAAAGCTATTTTCGTCTGCGCAGTGGTATGGATTGGAGAGACCGCGAGGCCGATTTGTGGGTGACCCAGATCAATTTCAACCTCAGTTTGCCCTATACGCAAGACGCTTTTGATCTGATGATCGGAGAGGAGATCGAAGACGATCTCGAAGATCCAAAACGTGACCCAAAAGCCGCCGATCCGAGCGTCGGGGTGCGCTGGCATCTACCGCGCTTCATCGATCCTGTTGAAACGAACTTTATCGTCGGTGTACGGGGGATTGATCTCTTTGCGCGGGGGTATATGCGTCTGAACATGAACTTTGGCGGTTGGCGTATCTATCCGGTGCAGACGGTCGAGCAGGCATTCATCGAGACGATGGCGCGTGGACGGCTCTTTGAAGAGACACGCCTCTTTTTTGATCGTCGCCTCTCTCTGACACAAATGATGCGCTTTGTGTTGCGGCGCAGTAGCGATACTGAACAACTGGGGCAGCTTTACGGTGCTTCGCTGTCGTATTACTACAGCTTGGGCAAGCGCAGTTCCGGATTGCAGCTCTATAGCGCTCTTTCGGGTGATACCCGCTATTTTGCGAATCATTCGGGCTACGTGCCATCCGGACATGAACGTACAGGAATCGACACCTGCCGCAGCGGGGTGGTCTGGAAAGAGCAGATTTGGCGCTCATGGCTCTACTATGAGATTGAGCCGGCCATTGAGTGGGACCGCGTCTACGACTACGCTCCGCACTACCTTTTATTGGCCAATTTGGAGTTTTGGTTCGGCACCTACTAAAGCAGCCGCTTCATCAGCTCGATATGGTAGCTCTCTTGGGCGTTGATGCAGTTAAAAAAGGCGCTCAGCTCAGGGTCGTGTACGGCGTCAGATAGGGTGCGGCACTCCTCTTTGGCGGCGCGCTCTTCATCGATGCCATCGAGCACGAAGCTGCGCAGATCGCCCACTTTGTAGCTGAGCTCATGCACCTCTCTAGGAAGGGCGAGAATGCCCATGAGCGCCATCATCTCGCCAAAACGCTGAAGGTGGAAGTACGATTCGTCGATCAGATCGGTAAAGACTTCGTAATGGTGCAGCGAATCGGTATAGGTCTGCATGTAAAAGTAGGTGAGAATGAGCTCGTACTCTTTATAAGACTCTTCGAACAAAAAACGGATCAGTGCATCGCGCGAGTTGCGGTCAAGCGATTTGTGCGGATAGTGCATGTGGCGCTCGAAGGCGCTGATGCTCTGCTTGGTCTGCGGCGTTTCGCAGTAGTTGCCGAGGATGCCACGCATGTAGCGCTCGTCGCCGGTGATACGCTCATAAAGCGCCGCATCTTCAAAGGCAGGGGTCTCAAGCAGGCCATACAGCGATGCAAAGAGGGTGTGCGTGTCGCTGTGTACGATAGGTAGAGCGCCGCGCCGGAAGTGAAAGTAGCGGTTATGGCTTTTGTAGTGAAGGGCAATCCACTTGAGGTGGCGAAAGGCGATACGCGCGCAGTCGTGCAACTCCGATTTGATCGATTGGTCGGGCGTGGCAAAAGCCCCAAAGAGTAGGCCCAGCCACTGTTCATGTTTGTATTGAAAGAGATCCATTGTTACTCCTTGTTCGGCGTGCAGCTTTGATTGATCATCTTTTTGTGCATCATGTCGGTTGCGCCTTTGGTGCGCGCCGTGGTGTTTTGCCGCGCGGCTTCAAAAGCGCACAGGACCATCTCGGCGCAGGCTTGCTGAGACGCGCTCGCCTCAACCATCTGCGCGCGCATCAGCTCCAGCGCGCGGTTGCCATGCTCAAGGCTATCGCCCTTGATCATCTCCGTAAACATCGATCCCAGTACCACGGTGTCCTGACAGCCATTGGTGGCAAAACCGATATTCTCAATCTGTGTGCCGCCTACATGTAAGTACACAATCACAAATTCACCGCTCTTTTCATCATACCCCATCCCTACGCCGTTGTGCGGATCGATCTGACCATAGTTCTTGGGGTGCATCAGATGCTCTAATATCTCTTGGCTCAATTCTTCGTTCATCATGGCTGGATTCTAGCATAAGCTTTATGAAGTATAATCGCCGCATGGATTCAAAGCACCCTTTTCCCCCAAAAATTTTTCTGCCTACCACCCGCGCCGAAATGGACGCACGCGGTTGGGATGTATGCGACGTGATTCTCATCAGCGGCGACGCCTACATCGATTCGCCCTTTATCGGGGTGGCGGTGGTGGGGCGCTTGCTTGAGGCGATGGGGTACCGCGTGGGGATCATCGGCCAACCGAGCCTCGATTCGGACGCGGATGTAGGCCGTCTGGGGGAACCGAGGCTCTGGTGGGGGGTGAGTGGAGGCAGTGTCGATTCGATGGTGAGCAACTACACCGCCACCAAGAAGTTTCGCAATTCCGATGACTACACCTCCGGCGGTAAAAACACCGCCCGGCCTGATCGCGCCGTGCTGGTCTATTGCAACCTGATCCGCCGCTACTTCAAAGCAACGGTCCCCATCGTTATCGGCGGCATCGAAGCGAGCCTGCGGCGGGTGACGCACTATGACTACTGGAGCAACAAGCTTCGCAAGCCGATCCTCTTTGACGCCAAAGCCGACATCCTCATCTACGGCATGGGCGAGACGGCCATCCGCGAAGTGACGCAGGCGTTGGAACGCGGCGGCGAGTGGCGCGATGTACGCGGGATCTGCTATATCGCCAAAGAGCCAAAAGAGGGCTATATTGAGCTCCCCTCACATGCGCAGTGTCTGGCCGATAAAGAGCGCTACATCGATCTGTTTCAATACTTTTATGATCACAACGACCCCATCAGCGCCAAGGGGCTTTGCGAAGAGGTGGACGGGCGTTTTTTGATCCAAAATCCTCCTTGTGATTACCTCAGCGAACCGGAGATGGACGCAGTTTCGGCGCTGCCTTTTACCCGCGAGCTGCATCCCTATCACGCCACGCAGGGCAAAGTGCGCTGCCTAGAGACGATCAAATTTTCGATCATGAGCCATCAAGGCTGCTGGGGAGAGTGCAACTTCTGCGCCATCGGGGTGCATCAAGGCCGCACCATCCGCACCCGCAGCGAAGAGAGCATCGTCTCTGAAGCGGAGCTCTTTACGCAGTACAAAGATTTTAAAGGGATCATCTCCGACGTAGGCGGCCCTACGGCCAATATGTACGGCTATGAGTGCGCCAAAAAGCTCAAAGCGGGCACCTGTGATCATCAGCGCTGCGTGGACGATACCCATCTGTGCAAAAGCATGAAGGTGAACCACCACCGCGCCATCGAGATGCTGCGGCGTGTGCGCGCCGTCAAGGGGGTCAAGAAGGCTTTTGTGGCTTCGGGGGTGCGTTATGATCTGATTACTGCCGATAAAGCGCACGGTTACATGTACCTCAAAGAGCTGGTCAAGCACCACATCAGTGGTCAGATGAAGGTGGCTCCGGAGCATACCGCGCCGCATGTGCTGCACCTGATGAACAAGCCCGGTAAACAGACGCTGATCGACTTTAAAAAGCTCTACGATCAACTCAACCGCGAAGAGGGCAAAAAGCAGTTTCTCACCTACTACCTCATCGCCGCGCACCCCGGATGCACGGATCGCGACATGCATGAGCTCAAGCGCTTTACCTCAGAGGAGTTGGGGATGAACCCCGAACAAGCACAGGTCTTCACCCCTACACCCGGCACCTGATCGGCGGTGATGTACTACACCGAGCTAGACCCCCAGACGCGCCAAAAGATCTTTGTCGAAAAAGATACCGTGCGCAAAGAGAAGCAAAAGGCGATTGTGGTGGCCAAAGAGGAGATCAGGCACGGCTTTGATTCGTGATAGGACTTGGCGCAGTGAGCAGCGCATCGATCCGCTGGGCCGCCGCTTCGAGTGCGAAACCATCAATCAAGTGTCCGATGGTTTCGGCTTCGCGGCTCCATCCGCAGGCACCAAGCCATGAGAGAATCTGCTCTTTGTGCAGTACCGCTTGGGTATCGAGGTCATGCAACAGCGTAGCGTAGCGGCGTAGTTGCAGTTGAGGGCTCAAGTCGTTTGACGGCTCGTTTGTTGGGTGTGCTTCTGCGTGCAGCGCCTCGTCAATGGCGTCGATCAGCGCCGCAAACCGCGCTTCGAGCATCTCCCATTGGGCTTGCGTGATGGGAGTGTTTGGCATCTGTATCTCAAGTTGGCGCAGATCGTGCATCAGGGCGCTGGCTCCGATATTGCCGCAGAGCCCTTTAAGGCTGTGGATCTCGCGTGAAGCGGTCTCTAACTCCTGATGCTCGTAGTGAGCGCGCATCTGTGTGAGGGCTTCGCGCTGCGTCTGTGCAAAGCGTCGGAGTAGGGTGCGTAACAAGGCGGTATCGCCGCCGCAGTGGTTCAAAGCGGTGTCAAGGTCAAGTGTATGAATCGGCGCAAGCACGCTTTGGTCGGGCTGTTGGAGCAGGGCGCCGCTATGGTGGTGTGCGGGTCGGATATGGCGGGCAAGCACATCGAAAAACGCACGCAGATCGAGCGGTTTGGAGATAAAATCGTTCATTCCCACCGCTAGGCAGTGCTCTTGGTTTTGCTCTTGGACGTTGGCCGTCATGGCGATGATGGGGAGGTCGGCGTATTGGCTCATCGCGCGGATGCGTCTCGTAGCCTCAAAGCCGTCCATTTCAGGCATCTGACAATCCATCAAAACACCGTCGAAAACCTCCTCTTCGAGCTTGCGCAGTGCCTCGATGCCGTTTTGAGCACAGATCGAGGTGGCATTGGCTTTGGCCAGATAGGATTGGACGATCTCTTGACCCAGTAGATTGTCCTCTACCACGAGCAGATGCGCACCGCTTAGTGTTCGTATCGAAGATTCGATCGGCTCAATGGTTTCATAGGGCGTTTGCTGCGTCAACAGCGGCTGCAGCGGTAGCGTGATGGTGAAGAAAAAGCTGCTGCCTTGTCCTAGGGTGCTTTCAAAACCGATGGCGCCGCCCATCCGATCGATCAGTGCTTTGCAGATCGACAGCCCAAGGCCGCTTCCTCCGTAGCGGCGGGTGGTGGAGATATCGGCTTGCTTAAAGGCCTCAAAGAGTTGTTGTTGTGCTTGCGTGTCAATCCCGATCCCGCTGTCTATGACCGCGAAACGCAACGTCGCCGTATCAGCGTCGCAGGCCTTACATGTAATGCTGACGCGCACGCCGCCTTCGTGGGTGAATTTGATCGCGTTGCCGACGAGATTGATGAGAATCTGTCCCAGACGCAGCGGATCGCCCATCAGCGCCGTGGGCACCTCCGGTGCGATCTCAAAGCGTAGATCAAGCCCCTTTTGTTTGGCTTGAAGGGTGTGGATGTCGATGATTTTTTCTTGGAGTGCTTCGAGTCTGAAGGGGATCTGCTCAAGACTCAATTTGCCCGCTTCAATTTTTGAGAAGTCCAAAATATCGTTGAGAATCCCCAGCAGATGCTGCGCGGCGTTTTGCGTTTTTCGGGCGTAATTGAGGATGCGCTCATCCGAACCCTCTTGCAGCAGCAGGGTCTGCATACCGATGATGGTATTCATCGGCGTTCTGATCTCATGGCTCATATTGGCCAAAAAGATACTTTTGGCCTGAGTTGCCTCTTCGGCGACGGCGCACGCCTCTTGAAGTGCTTTGAGCGCCTCATGTTCGCTTGTGGTATCAAGTACCACCACGACGACACCGCCGTTTTGCTCCTCCAGTGCGCGCATGGAGATACGGGCCCAAAAACTCGAGCCCTCTTTGCGCTCCAGCTGCTGCTCCCAGATGGTGATGGTATCGCTCATCATATCGGCTTGTGGTAGCCACGAAGAGGTCTGCGCTCCGATCTGCGCTCCTTGGGCGTAGCCCATCAGCTCATCCATCCGCCGATTGCAGCGTGCGATTCGCCCCTCCAGCACAAAGGCGATCCCGACGCCCGCAGCATCGAAAATGGCCTGCTGCTCATGGCTCAGCTGTGACAGCGCGCGCGTGCGCTCTTCGACGATACCTTCAAGATCGCGGTTGAAGGCTGCGAGCTGGGCGGTTTTGAGTGCTACCTTTTGGTTGAACTTGCGGTTCCAGTAAACGAGCCACAAGGTGAGCGCCAATGCGCCAAGTGCGATGCGCAGTGCCAGATCGTAGTCGATTTTGGGGGCAAACTCCAGATGAACCCAGCGGTTACGGATCTGCAGCGACTCTTCGGGGGTGATCGAGGATAAAGCGGCGTTGAGGATGGAGGCGAGCATGGGGTCGTTGGTGATCAAGCCCGTCTCCATGACCACGTCGGTTTTGCCCACCACCTGCAGATTGTGCAGCCCCTCTGTGACGATCATATAGGTGGCGAAGGTGAGCGAGGAGAGCATCGCGTCGTAGCGGCCGCTGGCGACCCCTTCGAGGGCTTTGGTCGGACTTGTGACTGGGATGAACTCAAGAAGCGGGTAGCGCGCTTGAATCGCTTGGGTGTAGCTGTAGTCGCCCATGATGGCGATGCGTTTGCCCTGCAGCTCAGAGAGATCGGCAATAAAAGGGGTATGCGCTTGCGCTTTCATGATGATCACCACGGGGCTATTGAAGTAGCTTTGGGTTGTGTTTGCATCTGGGGTATCGGATGCGGCTCTGAAGTAGGGGTGCAGATCGGCGCTTTGCGACTCAAGAGCGGCCTTACATGTAAGCGGATCGCCCGCTAGACGCTCGATGGTGATCCCCAGCCGCGACGCGATCAGGTTTAAGTGATCGGTGACGATGCCGTGATGTGCACCGTCAATAAAGGTCTCATGCGGCAAAATATTCTGATGGCCGCAGTAGATCAGGCGTTGGCGGTTGTGCAGCCAGCGCTGCTGCGCACTGTCGAGCTTGGGTTGGGCCGAGGCTTTTTGGAAGCTTCCAAGCACCCAACGGTTGCGGATCATGGCGTGCTCTTGCGGGGTGAGGGTATCGAGCCCTTTTTGGAGGATGTCGCGCAAAACGGTCTGCTCTTTGAGGGTTGCAAAATGGAGTTTGCCATCTTCGCCGATCGCTTCAAACTCAAGCGGGGTGATCCGGATATTGGTGAGCGTGCGCTGCATCATCAGGTGGCTGAGCACCGCGATGGAGTCGATCATCGCATCGGCGGAGCCAAAATTGACCGCACTTAAAGCCTCAGCGACGCTTTGGGTTTTGATCAGCGTGACGCCCGGGACCTGCTTGAGGAGCTGCTGCGCGGTGCTAAAACCCTCGACCATCGCCACGCGCTTGCCGCGCAGTGCGGCGATGCTTTTGATCTCACTCCCTTTTTGTGATGCCAAAGCGTAGTAGCTGGTGTAATAGGGGGTGGTAAAGGCAAAGTGTTGATCGCGCTGCGGTGTGCGGTAGATGCTCTGCATCAGATCGATCTCGCCGGCTTGAAAGGCACCAAGCAGCTCCTCCCATGAGCCTTGAACATAGCGTACATGTAAGCCCACTTTACGGGCAATGTGCTCAAGATAATCGATACTCAAACCGCTTGAGCGCCCCTGCTCGATGAAATCAAAGGGAGGCCAGTCGTGCTCGCTTGAAGCGGTGATGAAAGGATGGGCATTGATCCATGCCCGCTCATGCGCTTCAAGTGTGATCGCTCCTTTTTGTCTCTCTTCTGAGGGTGCCTGTAGGGTGCCTTCCCATCGGCTGCGGATCTGCTCGATCTCCTGTGGGGTATAGGAGGCGATGGCCTTGTCGATGATGCTTTGCAGCAGAGGATCGCTCAGAGCATAGTGCGAAGCGCTTTGCAGCTCCGAGAAAAAACGCAGTGCCAATTTGTACTCCTGCGCCTCGGCCCTTCGGCTTAGGGCGTGATGCAGCGGGGCGGCGTAGTCAAGCACCCCATCGGCGCGTTTGGCCTTGAGCGCTTCGATCAGTTGGGTCATGCCGCCTTGAATCTCGATCAGCTCCAGATCGGGCCGCCAGCGCTTGACGAAGGTACTAAAGGCACTCCCTTGAACAATCGCGATGCGTCGCCCTTCAAAGGCCTGAAGGGTGTCGATGTAGGGGTGGGTGCTGGGTGTCAAGAGGCCGATCGGGGCGAGATGATAAGCTTTTGAGAAGTGCAGACGCGCTTCGCGCTCGGGTGTGGGCGAGGCGGGAAAGATGCCCTCATAGCGGTGCGCCATCGCCGCTTCGAGTGCGTCGCTCCAGGGCAGATGTTCAAGGGTGATCGGGATCTTGAGGCGTGATGCGAGCAGGGCGGAAAAGTCGATCTCCAGCCCCATGTACAGGCCGCTTGGATCTTTGAAGCTAAAAGGGGCCCACTCTTGCGACGCGCTGACAAAGTGCAGCCGCTTTTTGCTTCTGAGGTAGCTGCGCTCCTCTTGTGTCAGGTTCAGATCCACGCTGCGCTCTTGCGACCACTGCGCCAAGATGGCACCGAGCGTATCGCCTTGAACCTCATCCAGCGCTTTTTGCAAGAGGGTGTGCAGCAGCGGATAGCTTTTGGATGTGCCGATGCAGAGCAAAGAGCCTTCGCGGGTGGTATCGAGGGCGTCGATTTTGAGGTTATCAAAGAGTTCGTGCGTGATCTTGTGGCGCACGACGGCGCGGTTGCCCACGTAGGCATCGACCAAGCCGTTTGATAGGGCGTCGAGGGCGGCGGAGGTATTGGGGTAGGTGTGCAGCTCGATCTGCGGAAAGTAGCGTTTTAGATGGGCTACGGTGCCTACCCCCTCTTCGAGCGCGACGCGCTTGTGGCGCAGAGCGGCCAGCGAGCTAAAGGGGCTCTGCGCTTTGCGCGAAACGATCACATGCGGAATGTGCAGATAGGGGTCGCTAAAGTAGAAGTGTGCTTCGCGTTCGGGTTTTGGGGTGAGGTCGAGCAGGGCGTGAAGCGACCCTTTTTGGGCGGCGTCATAGAGTTTGTGCCAGTCATCCGAGACGATAACGAGCTTGCCTTCTAAATGGCGGTTGAGCGCCGCTACAAGATCGGCGCCGATACCTGAGGCATGACCTTGAAAATCACGAAAATTGATCGGCTCCCAATCGTGCATCGCGCCGATGCGGATCTCTGGCTGCGCTTCGAGCCATGCGCGCTCCTGTGGGGTGAGGGCGAGCGCGTAGAGCCAAAACGGCAGCAGCAGGAGCCAAAAGGTTTTCATGGGCTTACATGTAAGGCTATCGGCAGCGTCAGTTCAAAGCAGGCACCCTCATCGTCGTTGTAGGCGCGTAGGGTTCCGCCCAGGCGTTTGGTGACGATTTGGTGGCTCATGTAGAGTCCTAAACCTGAGCCTTTGGTTTTTTTGGTCGAGACATATTTGTCAAAGATCCGCCCCAAAACCGCGGGGTCGATACCGCGGCCGTTGTCGCAGATGCGCAAGGTGATGATGTGGGCATTTTGGCTCATCTGGATACGGATACGGCGCTCTTTGGGACGCTGCATCAGGACATCGACCGCATTGGCAAAGATGTTCATCAACACTTGAATCAGATCGTTTTTGCGGGTGCTTAGTTCGATGGGAAGCGCTTCGAGCTGCACATCGATGTCGTGGTGGATGAATTTGAGCTCGAAGAGCTTGAGCGTTCGGCGCACCATCTCTTCGAGCGCTACCGTTTCGGGTTTGGGCGTCTCTTGGATGAAGTCTCGAAAATCATCGACGGTGCGGGAGAGGTGGGTCACGGCGCTGTCGATGGCATCGAGTGCATCGCGCTCTTCGGCCTCATCAAGCGATCCCAGCGCCCGACCCAGACGGATGTTGTGGCAGCTAAGCGAGATGATGGAGAGGGGTTGTTTCCACTGATGGGCAATGTGTTCGAATATCTCACCCAGTGAGGCCATCTTCGACTGTGTGACGAGCAGCTCCTCTTTGTGCGCCAGCTCGGATGCGAGGGCATCGCGCAGACCTTTGAGCTCGATATGGGTTTTGATGCGGGCCTTGAGCACCTCAGGTTCAAAGGGTTTGGCCACGTAATCGACCGCGCCGACTTCAAAGCCCTTGACGATGTCGTGTTCGCTCTCGAGCACCGTGATAAAGATGAGCGGGATGTGCGCCAAAGCCTCCTGCGCTTTGATACGGCGGCACACTTCGAAGCCGTCAAGATCGGGCATCAGCACATCGAGCAAGATCAGATCGATCACCGGACGCTCGCTTAGATAGTCCAGCGCTTGGATGCCGCTTGCAGCAGCTTTGATCGTATAGTCGCTTTGCAGCAGGTGTGTGAGCATCATGAGCATATCGGGCATATCGTCGATGATGAGGATGACCGGTTTTACATGTAAGGCTTGCGGCATTTAAAATCCTTTGATCTGTGCGATGTTGGCCAGAGGCTGCAGTTGTAAATCGATTGGGCGGTAGCTAAGGGTGATCCCTTGATCGGAGAGCTTTTGCGATTGTGCGTCAAGCCGCTCCAGATTGAGCGTCTCACGATCGAGGATCACGAAATTGTCTCCGAATACCCTAAAGATCATCGCTTCGGGCCAGAGTGCTTTGAGCTCCAGACTAAAGGATTTGAGTAGCGCGTCGCCCGCTTCCCAGCCATGGCTCTTGTTGAACTGCGAGAAGCGGTGTAGCAAGATCAGATGCATGTAGCGATAAGGTTCCGGACTAAAGACGTTTTGTTTCAAAATGACGTCGAGATAGCGCTTGTTGTAAAAACCGGTGAGAGGATCGCGGTAAAAGTAGGCGAAGCGCTCTTGTTCGAGCTGATTGTGAGGAAGTTGATCGACCTGGGCATTGAGCTGAATCTGCTGCAGAGCCACAACCGCCGCGTCGACCACTTCGGGATGAAACTGTACACCGCTAAAGGTGCGCAACTCCGACAGCGCTTCGGGGAGCTCTTTGCGCGCTTTGTAGATGCGGCTGGTGGTCATGGCGTCAAAAGCGTCGGCGACGATCATAATGCGCGCTAGCGGATCGATAGCGTTGCCGCTTAGGGCGTCGGGATAACCGGTACCGTCGTAGCGTTCGTGGTGGTGGCGCATGATTTCGGCAATCGGTGCGAAGATCGGGATGTTGTGCAGGAGTCTGTAGCCGATGGCAACATGCTCTCGAATGATCTGCTGTTCCAAGGGTTCGAGCCGCTGGGGATTGAGCAAAATGTTGTCGGGGATGGCGATTTTACCGATGTCATGCAAGATGCCCGCCTTGTACAGCAGTGCGCAGGTGGGCTCATCGTATCCCATGGTTTGAGCGATCTTGACAGAGTATTCGGCAACGCGCACGGAGTGTCCGGCGGTGTAGGTGTCGCGGCTTTCGATCATCTCCACCATGGAGCGCAGCGTCATCTCGTACTCTTCGATTCTTCTTTGCTGCAAGAGCTCGAGATCATGGCTCTTTTGATCCACCATCCGTTCGAGCCCCTCTTTGTAGGCGCGGTTTTCACGCCTCATCTCAACGCGCACGAGACTTTTGTAGAGCTCTTGGGTCAAAACCTCGAAATCGAAGGGCTTGAGCAGGTAGCCGCTGACGCCGATGGCGATGGAGCCTGAGAGGTAGTGATAGTCGCTAAAGGCCGAGACGATGAGAATCTCCTGCTCCTCATCAAGCGCACGAACGGCTTTGGCCAAAGCGAGGCCATCCATTTTGGGCATGGAGATATCGGTGATGACGATGTGGTACGGAGCGGCTTTATAGAGCGTAAGCGCTGCTTCCCCGTCGTGCGCTAGATCGACATGGGCAAACAGTTTGGAGAGGAATTGTGCCATCTTGGTGCAGATCTCAAGATCGTCATCGACAAACAGAACCTTCTTCTCTTGACTCAGGGTTTTGAGTGCTTGAAGATTGGTCACGTCTGCGCTCCTGTGGGCAAGAGGATCTCAAAGCGGACACCGTGCGCTTCATTGTAGACCTCCAAAGTGCCGTGAAGGTGTTTTTCGACGATGGTTTTGGCGATGTAGAGTCCAAGCCCGGCCCTCTGATGCTCCTCTTTGGTGGTGAAATAGGGGTTGAAAATATCGTGAATGATCGCGGTGTCGATCATTCCGGCGTTGTTGCTCAGTGCGATGCAAACCGTCTGCGGACTCTTTTGGCTTACATGTATAGCGATTCGTCGATCTTCATTGTTGTGGCGCAAGAGCGCCTCTTTGGCATTGGTGAGAATGACGAGCAGCACCTGCTGTAGTTCACGGACGCTCAACGTCACCGTGCCCTCATACGCATAAACGGTCTGAAGGGTGATGTCGTGGTATTCGAAATCTCCAAAGCCTCTTCGATCGGGGCGCGCAAAGTGGTCTGCTGGTCGTGCGAACTGGATGCAAAAAAGGTACGAAAATCGTCGATGATCATTGAGAGCTTGCGGGTTTGATCGAGCAGCTCTTCAAGGGCTTGGCGTGCTTGCAGGGGGTTGAAGAGCTCGAGCTCGATATCGGCAATGATGTTGTTAACCCCCATGGCAATGACGGCGATGGGTTGGCGCCATTGGTGGGCAATCATACCGATCATCTCTCCCATAGCGGCGTAGCGCGACTGCGCCAAAAGCATCTCCTGAGTTTGTTGTAGTTTGATACGGTTGCGTTGGCGCTGTACCAGACGCCACGTCTCATTGGCCAGTAGCTGCAGGGTCTCTACGTCGGTTTGGTTGTACGCTTCATCTTTGTTGCCGATGCCGCAGAGCATCACGACTTTATTGTCTTCGATCACCGGTAGACTGATAAAGCGCTCAAGCGGCGCATGCCCCTCGGGCAGACCGCGTTTGTGGGGGTGTTTGGGATAGTCGTTGATGACGATGGCTCGGCGCTCGCGCAGCGCATCGGCCCAGATGCCGGCTTGGGTTACGGGGTAGTGACGATCATGTACCACATGGCAATACTCATCAAGGGTACGGCGTGACCAGGTGATCAGCTCGATGCTCTGCTCATCATCATTGACGAAATGGATAAAAGAGATCGGGCTTTGGGTAAGCTCCTCGGCCATTTCGAGCATCCGCTGCATAAAGTCGGGTTTGCTCAGCGATTCGCTCAGATCCGGCAGCGCCAACATCACTTCGGCGCGGCGGGCGTGTAAGGCGTTGCGCGCTTCGCTGGCTTTGATGCGGGTGATATCGGCGTGGGTACCGATCATCCGTACCGCTGTGCCCTCCAGATCAAAAAGGGTGAACCCCTTATCCAAAATCCAGATCCATGCTCCGTTTTTGTGGCGCATACGGTATTCGATGTCGTAGTTGCGGTTGGGGGCGCTGTGCGCATGGGTGATCGCATCGAGCGCGCCTTGCAGATCATCGGGATGCACCAGCGTGCTCCAACTCTCAAGTGCGCAAGGCAACTCATCGTCTCCGTAGCCCAGCATCTCTTTCCAGCGTGGCGAAAAGTAGATCGTGTCGGTGCGCAGATCCCAGTCCCACAGTCCTTCATTCGCGCCTTTGAGAGCGAACTCATAACGCTCTTTGAGCAGATGCAGCGCGGAGACATCGTTCATATAGCCAAATAAAAGACCTTTCAAAGAGGAAGGGTGCAGCTCTAGCTCAAAGATATAGACCGCGTCGCCGCGTACAATCTTGACGCGCTGAGGTTCGTTGCGGTGGTTGAGTACATATTCCGCCCAAGGCACCCCATCTACGGTGGCACTTAAAAATCCGGGGCAAGGCTCGAAAAAATCGCCAACGCAGGCGTGCGCCGATTTGAACGATGCGATCGTCTCAAAACCGAAAAAGTCCAAAAAACGGCGGTTACATGTAAAGAGTGAAGCGCCGTCGGTGACAAAGATCAGGGCCGATTGGGCATCTAAAAGGGTGTCAAACAGATGGGTTTGGTCACATTGCGCGTAGGCATCCATCGAAGTATCGAAGATCATCCGTAGAGCTCCGTGCCCAAATCGATCCCGCAGCGCAACTGTTCAAACCATGCCAGAAAGTGCGTTACGTCTTGATCCTTCAGTAGTGCTCCATGCTGCGGTGCGATCTGTGCGATGTCGAAACGCCGTACTTTCTGAACCCAAAAACGTACGGCGGCATTGGAAGCCATATAGCGGCGGTGAAAGCCCTCAAGATAGGGTAGGTGGCTCTCAAAATCGTGTACCTCTTTGTAGAGCTGTGAAGGGGGCACGACCGCAGCGCCGATATCGCCGCTAAAGAGGATTTGTGAGCGGCTGTCATAGAGCGAGAAGTTACCCGGTGAGTGCAAAAAGTGCGCCGGAATAAAGTGCAAGGCGTCGTTGCCAAAGACGATTTTGCCGCCGTGGTCTTCTAAAGGAAGCATCCTTCCCATATCCAGCAGGCCGTAATGGCTCATAAACCGTACCCATAGCTTCGAGAGCACCAGTTTGGCTTTGGTGGCTACCCCCCATTCGGTAATTGAGCCGGCGACATCGGGGTCTTGGTGGGAGAAGAAGATATATCGGAGTTTATCAATCGCAATATGGCGCTCGATCGCTTCGCTAAGGTCATAAAAGATGGCTGATGAGCCCGGGTCAAGCAGTATGGCACTGTCGTTTTGAATGATAAGGTACTGATTGACGCTCAAAAAGCGCTCCTCTTGGGATTCGTCGTCAAAGCTAAACATGACACACTTGTGGGTACCGTCGTCAAAGAGGATCTTTTCGTGATTATTTTCCATATTGCATTCCTTTAAATTCCCGGATGAGTTCCATTTGTCGTTTGGCGAGGTATTCGGTGAGACTGCGTTTGGTGGCAGGGTTGGTCAGCTCGAATGAGCAGACAAGCTCGAAGCGGCGTGCTTGTTCGCTCTTTTTGATCAGCGTCGCTTCGGTGTTGATGATGATCTGGCGTTTCTCGATCCCCAGCACCATATCCAGTCGTACTATTTCGCCTTTCTCAAGGCCTGCAGGCAGAGCGTTCATGGCAATGCGCACTGCGTCTACCGAGAGATCGAGAATGCTCAGATCGCCGAAAAATTTGTGTTCGTTAAAAAAGAGCGTCACGGTATGCTCACTGCTGGGCTCGAGCCGAATGTTTTTGCGCTGTAGCGGTGAGGAGTTTAAGAGTCGTACGCCTGAGCAGAGGACGCTTTGGTTGTCAAAATCTATTTTTTGCACGCCGTCGCAGGCGATATCTGCGGGTAGGGCTTCGCTACTGAGAACGAAGCTCTTTTCGACCTGTATCGCCTTTTGCTGCAGGAAATTGGTTTTGATGTGCAGCGTGTCGTTTTTGGTCTCGACGATTACTCCGTCATTGGTGATGCTAAGGCCGCGGTAGAAGTTGTGGATTTTCACTTTGGCGTGGTTGCGCTCGATGACGCCGAGCAGATCGAAGATCTTTTTACGGTCGGTTTTGCTTCGGTCGTCCTTGCTGGTTTTACCGTCGAAGAGCCCTAATAGATTGAGCTCCGTAATGTCGTCAAAAGAGAGGATGGTGTACTCCTCTTTTTGGGGAACGTGGTGGAGCTTGAAGATGAAGTGGTGCGTCGTATGGTTGGCGTCATTCATCTTGACATGGAAGAGTTTATCAGGAGCGGCCGAGGCGACCTCAAACCACTCTTGATGAGCTTCGTTGTACAAAAAACCCTCATGACGCAGTAGGCAGCTGCCCAAATCGCCGCGCATCTGCATAAATCCTTCAATCGAGTCGATACCGAAAAAGTCTAAAAAGCGCTGGCTTGCCAGCAGCATCTTTCGGCCTTGCATCATCACCACGAGGGCGCTTTGGTAGTTGAAGACGTCGCTAAGGTGGGTGTAGAAGATACGGCTCTGCTCTTCGTTTTCGATCGCTTCAATCGCGGCGCCAAGCGCATCGCCGAGTTGTGTCACTGAGGCGGGTTTTTTGATAAAGCGAAAGACCCCAAGCTCGATCCCTTTCATCAGTGTCTCTTGATCGTCATGGGCGGACATGATGATGATTTTGGTGTCGGGGCGGATCTTTTTGATCTGGGCAATCAAAGAGAGCCCGTCCATGTTGGGCATCTTCAGATCGGTGATGACGATGTGGGGATGGTGTTTGCGAAAGAGCTCAAGCGCCTCTATGCCGTCTTGTGCCTCATAGACCTCTGAGAAGAGTTTGCGAAAAAAGAGCGACGCCTGCCCTCGCAGATGGGCATTGTCTTCGGCAAAAAGGAGCCTGTAACCGACCGCTCTGGTTTTGAGTTGCGCAAGATCGGACATTAGCCCTCTTTGGACGCTAGGTGTGCTTCAAGAGCGCGCAGCAATTGCGTGATCATCGCAAAATCGACCGGTTTGGGAAAGCACAGATGAGCGACGTTTTGGGTATCGACGGGGTCTACGGTGCCCGAGAAGATGACCCGAAAAGGATCGTATCCGCGTTCAAGTAAGGTCTGCATGAGCGTGAGTCCGTCCATACCCGGCATACGCAGATCACACAGCAGCAGATCGTATTGCGTTATGGAGAATTTTTCGAGCGCTTCCGTGGCATCTGCGGCACAATCCACGCGATCAAAAAAGCGCTGCATGAGCCTACATGTAGCATCACGCACCGCAGCTTCGTCATCGACGACCAAGGCAACGATATGATGCAACGCTTCGCGCAATTTTTGGGTTTCATTCATGAATACTCCTTGCAGGGGATGGTAAGCGTAAAACAGATACCTCGGGCCTGACTGTGTACCTCAATGGTACCATGAAGCTGCTTTTGGACAATCATCTGGCTGATGTAAAGACCAAGACCCGTTCCCGACTGCTCCCCTTTGGTCGTAAAATAGGGCTCGAAAATACGGTCGATGATGATAGGATCGATACCGGGACCGTTGTCACAAATGCTGATCATGAGCCTGTCCTGACCTGCTAAAACGTTGATGGTGATGGCAGCATCTTTGGTATGATGGTCGTTTAGGGCGTCTTGAGCATTGCGCACGAGATTGATCAGCACTTGTAGTAAGGCGCGGGCATGGAGCGTCGTTTCGAGCGTATCATCACACTGCACGTTGAGCGCAATGGAGGAGTACTCCAGACTTTTGCCGATGATTTGGCGCAGCTCGTCAAGCAGCGTGGCGATGCGGATGGTTTCGGGTTTGTGTTTGGGCTTGAAAAAGTGTCTGAAATCTTCTATGGTGCGTGAGAGGTATTGAGACTGCTCCAGTATCATCTGACATTGACGTTCCACCTCCTCATCCTCGATCTGGTTGAGCGCGACATCGGCCAAAAGGGCGCTGGCGCTCATGCTGATGGTGCCTAAAGGCTGACGCCATTGATGGGCGATGAGGCTGAGCATCTCGCCCATGGCGGCGCTACGCGCTTGCGTGAGCATCATCTCTTGGTTTTTGATCAGCTCCGAGCGGAGTGATTCACGCTCCGTAATGTCCTCACCGGCACAAATGACACCGTAAGCTTGGCTGTTTGAGTGATAGAGCATCGTGTTGTGCCAGCTGATGAGGTGGGTTTTACCGGTGAGATCGAGTACCTCGTTCTCAAAGTATTCGGGCAACGGTTCGATGCCTTGCATGCTACGTTTGAAAAAGGCATGGACTTGTGAGGCGCATGTCGGCGGTAAAAAGTGCTCGA
Source organism: Campylobacterales bacterium (assembly GCA_016938735.1). GTDB lineage: Bacteria > Campylobacterota > Campylobacteria > Campylobacterales > Sulfurimonadaceae > JAFGUB01. The sequence continues at coordinate 43,252 of JAFGUB010000031.1, forward strand.
ATCAATTGAGTCCGATCATATGCTCACTCGGACAGCCTAGAATCTCGCCGGCCTTTGAGTTGGCCATCACGATGGTCCCTTGCACGTCGAGAATGATCAGCATGGTACCGATCTTGTCAAGATACTCGCGGTTAAGTGCGTGTTCGGTGGCGAGCATACGCTCTTGCTCTTCAAGTTGCTCGATATTTTTTTGCATCTGCTTGAACAGAGGAGCGATGAGGTAGTGTTGCAGCATGATCAGCGCCATAGCAATCAAAACCGCCGCACTCAAAGCCACAAATGCCAGTTGCATGTAATGCTCATTGAGCTTGGCGATGCTCAGATGTCCTACGAGGGTTAAATCGGGGTAGAGTGGATTGACGATGCGCGTGGCGTAGGCTATGACACGCTCGGGTGCTCCACTGCACCGTACCTCTGAATAGAAGGTCTCATCCGGGGTGTTAAGAGCCTGACGCAGCAGTGCAGCGTTGGCTGATGTCTCTAGGACATGTTCTCGGATTCTGCAGTTTTTAAAGTGGTGAAAGAGCATGTAGGTATGCTCGGGCGTAGTGTAAAAGAGGGTGTGGTCGATACGCGCCGTTGCGGCGATTTTGTGGAGGGCTGCGTCGAAACGCTCAATGGAGCGCCGCAGCGCCTCTTGGGTGCTTATGCCGAGCAAGGAAGTAGTGCTTTGATCGGCTTCGATGATTGCCTCTAGGATTCGTGCGTCTTGTTGCAGTTGTGATGCTACCCATTGGGTATTGGCTTCGATTTTAGCTGAGTAGGCTTCATGCAACAGCACGACGGCAAAGAGAATGATGGAGAGTACCGTAATGAGTATCATGGCAAGATAGCGCTTCTGTTCGATATGCACGATTGGCTCCAAGGGCTAGGATTGCGGCTTGAAACTCATTGTAGCACAAGCTGTGTTCGAGGCGGTGTCCATTGGTTTGCTTTCAAGGATTTAAAGATTATAATGCACCAAATTTTTATCAAAGATTGACAGATGAAACGATACGCACATTTAATTTGTTGGTTGGCCTTGGTGCTTTTACACTCCGCACTGGTTGCCGATGAGGGGTATTATCGCAAAATCGTCGTCGGGAGTTATCTGACCGAGTCTGACGCTCACGCGGCCCTAAAGCGCCTGGATAACGAGTTGCAAAGCCATCCTCAGATCGCGGACCTTCAACAAGAGCACGGATTTGCGTTTATTGCCCGCTCTTCCGGTGCGTACTACATTGTCTCCGTTGAGCCGTTTCATGACAGGGTGGTACTGCAAAGTGTCCTTGACACGCTGCGCTTAAATCATCCCGACGTCTTCGTCAACCGCATAGAACCGCCCGCGCAAGCCTCAAGTGTTTCAAGTGTTTCAAGTGTTTCAAGTGTTTCAAGTGTTTCAAGTGTTTCAAG